>NZ_SRYZ01000021.1 GCF_004793475.1 Bacteroides muris (ex Afrizal et al. 2022)
GTTGAGTATTGTTCCATAACTCTAATTGATTGACACTCATAAAGCTACAAATAAATCTCCAATTAACCTACTGATTTACAATATATTATTCATTGCAACAACGTTTATCTTCAATAAATTTTAAACAGCTTCTGAGTCTTTTCTGTTTCGATAACTACGGCTTGTTCGTCACCACCGCTACGGCAACCGTCAGCTCTACTACTGAAACAACAGGAACATTTGATGCCACAGTGCCCGACCATACGCGAATCATCCATTTTGTGGCCAACCAAAACATGTCGGAGTTTCCCGAAAATGCGTTCTCCGGAAAATCAGAGACAGAAGTAATGGCCCTGCTGCAAGGCTCGTCCGGAAAAATGATTTACTGGGCACGTTTTGCTTGCGACAAGGAGAATACTGGAGATAAAATAGACAAACAGTTGCAAGCAGCCGGTAATAGCATCCGGCTGATTCGTAACCATGCACGGATTTCCGTGAATGAAACGACTCAGAATAATGTTTTCACCGTGACCGGATTTAAAGTCTACAACACGAATGGTTTCGGTACCGTGGCTCCCTATCATCCGGAAAAAGGATTCGATTTCTCTTGGGATGAAATAAAGAGTGTCCCCTTCGTCACCCTTCCACTCAACCGTGCCAAGATGGATGACTTCCAGGATGTCACAACAGAGCTGAGCCAATATGTATTTGAATGTGAAAACAACCTTGACGATCCGGTCAGTGTAATCATTCGCGGACATCACCAAGGTGAAACACAAGACAGTTATTACCGCGTGATGCTGGTGGATGAAAATGGTGACCAGCTTCTGATATGCCGTAACCACCATTACATCGTAAACATCGTAGGCGAGCTCTCCTACGGCCAGCCCACCTTTGGCGAAGCATTGGAAGCCGCTGCCACCAACAACGTATGGATAGCCATTTCCGACGAGGTGACCGCAGTGGAAGACAACAGCTACCGCCTTTCCGTGGCGCAGACTTCTTATGTTCTCGACAGCGAAGAGGCTACCGGTCAGGGTTATTCTCTTGCATATACTGTGGAGGCAAAGAACGGCACGCCACTTACCGATGCCGATAAGCCGGACATCACTTGGCTGGAAGGAAACACCGTGGCGCAGCCAAGGATAGTGAATGACTTCAATCCTGCCACCGGCGCGGGAACCGTTACCATCACCACTTATGCCCTGGGAGAGAATGTGCACCGCCTGGAAGGTACTCTGCTCGTAAAGAAAGGACGGCTGCAACGCAAAATCAAGGTCATCAAGATAAAGAAGCAGTCGTTTGTGCCTGCATGGATGGGGGCTCAGCTTTATGGCAAGATTACCGACCTCAGTAATCGCCCCAAGGCTACAGCCGTGTTCACCATTCCCGAAAGCTGTCCGGACGAACTCTTCCCCATGCGCGTGCTGATTTCGGCAAACGAACTTGATGTCCGCTCTGCTTCGGGCATGAAGCTCGACATCATCCGCAAAGGAGAACCCGGTTATGGAGAAGACAATGGCTGGGGATATAAGTATGTGTATACTGCAACCGCTTCGGGCGGGCAGCGGATTTACTTCGAGAGTATCCTTAATCAGGCGGAAATGGCTGAACGCAAAGTTGTCATCGAGGCAGCGCATTTCGAGCCTGTGGAACTGAAATTTCATTTCTCTGAGAAGAACAGAGCCATCACCATGCCTAAGTTGTCTCAGTATAATGCCGGAGCCGGCGGTAACGGTCCTAAGGACGAGCCTATCTACTATCGCATGGTTCCGCAGAAGAAGAAAGCCCGGGTAGTGTTCTATATGGAGTTGCATGAAATGGGTACTGACTACACACCTCAAAATGCTATCAATGCCGGTGAGTCCGATGAATTTTTAGTGTACAACAGTAATTTGTTTCATTACAACGACGATGAATATGCTGATGCCGGTCTTGGGTCTGCTGACAAGTTTGATTGTGAGTTCTTTCATGATGAGGCTACCGCGTGGTCGGATAAACAAGTTAATATGGGGCAGGTATGTATGTTTAAGGCGCGTAAGCCCAATATTACTCCCGAACTCGGAGATGGTGTGTATCAGATTTATATGTATACCACCAAAGCAAAGAGTGCGGAGACAGTCCGCATTGCTTCCAATCTGCCTACTTTGGACGCGGTATTGAAGAGAGACGGTAATACCACAGGAAGTGATATGGATGACGACGGCGTAATAATTGGACCTGGTAAATACAAGGGAAACACTTACCGTAGCACCATTTTTGAGCTTGCCAACTACAGTCCGTTCCGTTTTGCTGCGGGCGTCAACTGGAATAAGCAAGGATTTATTGAAGAAGGTACGGATGATGCCGCAACGGGCGATGTGCCCGAGAAGGTGACTGATTTGGAATGGAGTTATGAACCCGGCCGTGAAGTCGATATCGAGTTTGATATCACCAGTTTCAGGGGAATGAAGGATGTTAATAAACAGGAGTATGAGTCTGTCGATCCTTTCGGCCAACAGTTTGACATATTTATTGATGCTCCGATGCTGGAAATAGATGAGAACCGCTTAGGCAATCTTGGTGGTAAACTGAGAAAAGACTCCAAAGTGTCCGGTCGCTTTATTTATACCGTGGATGCCAATCGTGAGAAGGAACGCACTTATGGTCAGGCAGAAGCTTACCGGAAAGACGAAATGGGAGGAGTGGATCAGAGTGGTGAGCGCAAACGTCTTCCGTTCAAAGTGAAGAGTGCCGTGAGTGCCGGTGACATCACCGTTTCGTCCGATGAAGACATGGTAGTCTATTTTGCCAAGACATTCCGTGTAAGCAATCGCCCCATCTCGGGCTCATTACGCTACAAATTGGCCGATGGAATAGTGCAGGATGTACCTCAGCATACCTTTGTGTCTTTTGAACGTACCGGCAACAATAGCCGCATCGGTGCAATCACCGTTGTGGGGAACGGCAAATATGAATTGCGCCTGCGTAGAGAGTATGATTTCAACTGGTATACACATGAAGTGGAATTGCGTTGCGAGATTAGCGGAACTGTCTATAGCGCAAAGGTTCGGAACCTGGCTACTTTGTTTAGTAATCCTGATATTGTCCTCGAACCGGTTTCGGCAGGCAACTAAAGTTTCTAAGTAATAGCTCTTGTTTTCAGGCACCCGTCGCGCAACAAGGACGGGTGCCTGAAAATTTATGTTTCTCTTCTTAATCCCTATAAACACTGCTGCTTATGAAAACGTTACATACCCTTTTCCTGGCGTCTCTATACTGTCTGGCAACCGCTTTTTGTCTGCAAGCCCGGGCGCAGCAGGCTTCCTCGTTCCGGTTGCCCGATGTGCCTGCCGTCCTTGCCACACCCGAAGAACGGGCCGCTTATTTGTCGTGCCACTATTGAGACCATTTCGATTTCTCCGATGTCTCTCTCATCGACCGCCCGGAAGTCACCGAGCAGGCTTTTGTCGACTTTATCGGCATCCTGCCTTATACCGACCGGGCGGACACTGCCCTGGAGACCTTGTTGCATCGTGCCTCTGTCGGGAAGAAAATGCTGCGCCATTTCATTTTGTTGGGCGACAAATACCTTTATGAACCCAACTCGCCCATGCACAACGAAGAATTGTACATCCTGATGCTGCGTGCCCTGCTGGCCAATCCCGCACTGGACGAAACCGAGAAAATACGTCCGCGCCACAGGCTGGAGACAGCACTGAAGAACCGGCCGGGACATACGGCTGCCGACTTCGGCTTTGTCTGCCGCGACGGCCGTCGGATGCAACTGAATGCCGTCTGTGCCCCTTATCTTATTCTCTATTTCAACGACCCTGACTGTGATGATTGCCGCCGTGCCAAAGAGCGCCTTGTCACCTCGCAATCCTTGAACAGGCTGATGGATTCGGGTAGCCTTGCCCTGCTTTCGGTATGCGTAGGGGGCAAGACGGCCGCCTGGCAGCAAGCCGCCTTTCCTGCCCGCTGGATAGATGGCTATGACGAAGGACGGCAACTCACCCGCCGGCAGGTGTACGACCTGAAGGCGATGCCTACCCTATATTTGCTTGACAGCCGGAAACGGGTTATCCTTAAAGATACCTCTATCGACAAGATTGAAGAGTGCTTACGGCATTCTGTCCGATGATGTCCTCTGACTCCTGTAGATAAAAAAGCCGTG
This sequence comes from Bacteroides muris (ex Afrizal et al. 2022), assembly GCF_004793475.1. Lineage (GTDB taxonomy): Bacteria > Bacteroidota > Bacteroidia > Bacteroidales > Bacteroidaceae > Bacteroides > Bacteroides muris. The sequence continues at coordinate 4,136 of NZ_SRYZ01000021.1, forward strand.
ATATTTGTAGCGTTTCATTTGTTCGTTTCATAAATAAGTCGTTACTTTGCATAAATTTTAAAGAGACTATGCAATCGCAGGAAATGAGAAGCAAATATAACCTCCGTTCGAATGAATTTCATTCGGGGACCGTCGGTTTCTCTTTTTTCGAGGAAGATATTTTTAGTTCTTTGGTAATGCGTTAATCCTTTATTGGGTGACGCATTTTTTTTTGTGTCCGAACGTGAAGAAGAAAAATAATAGACAACAACAAGAGAATATGGAAAAGAATTTAAAGAAAGTGCTTGTCTTGGGCTCTGGTGCGCTCAAGATTGGTCAGGCCGGAGAGTTCGACTATTCCGGTTCGCAGGCGTTGAAGGCGTTGCGCGAAGAAGGTATCGGTTCTGTGTTGGTAAATCCTAATATTGCCACTATCCAGACATCGGAAGGTATTGCCGATCAAGTTTATTTCCTGCCGGTGACTCCCTATTTCGTGGAAGAAATCATCAAGAAGGAACGTCCCGACGGAATCCTGTTGGCTTTCGGCGGACAGACAGCATTGAACTGCGGTACGGAACTCTATCAAAACGGCATTCTTGAGAAATATGGCGTGCGTGTGCTGGGTACTTCCGTTGAGGCAATCATGTATACCGAAGACCGTGACCTCTTTGTGAAGAAGCTGGATGAGATTCCGATGAAGACTCCGAAAAGCCAGGCTGTGGAAGGCATGGAAGATGCGCTGAAGGCAGCCCGCGAAATAGGCTATCCGGTTATGGTGCGCTCGGCGTATGCTCTGGGTGGACTGGGAAGTGGCATCTGTCCGGATGAAGAATCCTTCATTAAACTGGCCGAAAGCTCTTTCGCTTTTTCTCAGCAGATATTGGTAGAAGAGTCTTTGAAGGGGTGGAAAGAAATTGAGTTCGAGGTAATCCGCGATGCCAACGACCACTGCTTCACGGTGGCAAGCATGGAAAACTTCGACCCGCTGGGTATCCATACGGGCGAGTCTATCGTAGTGGCTCCTACTTGTTCGCTGACCGACGAGCAGGTGAAGATGTTGCAGGAACTTTCTACCAAATGTATCCGCCACCTGGGCATTGTGGGCGAATGTAACATCCAGTATGCGTTCAATGCCGAAACAAACGACTATCGTGTCATCGAGGTGAACGCACGATTGTCCCGTTCTTCTGCATTGGCTTCCAAGGCTACCGGTTATCCGCTGGCATTTGTGGCTGCCAAGATTGCTTTGGGCTATACGCTCGACCAGATTGGCGAAATGAGAACTCCAAATTCTGCATATGTTGCTCCGCAGCTTGATTATCTGATTTGCAAGATTCCGCGTTGGGACTTGACGAAGTTCGTAGGCGTCAGCCGTGAAATCGGCTCCAGCATGAAGTCTGTGGGCGAAATCATGTCTATCGGCCGCTCTTTCGAAGAAATCATTCAGAAGGGGCTGCGTATGATTGGCCAAGGAATGCATGGTTTCGTGGGAAATGAAGGCGTGGAATTCGAAGACCTGGATTATGAACTGTCTCACCCTACTGACCTGCGTGTCTTTGCCATTGCTGAGGCTCTGGAAAAGGGATATGCCATCGACCGTATCTTTGAACTGACCAAGATTGATCCTTGGTTCTTGGGCAAGCTGAAGAACATCGTAGACTACAAGCAGAAACTTTCTCAATATAATAAGGTGGAAGACATCCCTGCCGACATGCTGCGTGAAGCAAAAGTGCTTGGCTTCTCCGACTTCCAGATTGCCCGCTTCGTGTTGAATCCGCAAGGCAATATGGAGAAGGAAAACCTTGCCGTACGCGCCCGTCGTAAGGAGTTGGGCATCCTGCCTGCCGTGAAGCGCATCAATACGGTGGCTTCCGAGCATCCGGAACTGACAAACTACCTCTACATGACGTATGCGGTTCAGGGCTACGATGTGAACTATTACAAGAATGAAAAGTCTGTGGTCGTACTTGGCTCGGGCGCTTACCGCATCGGTTCGTCCGTAGAGTTTGACTGGTGTTCGGTGAATGCCGTTCAGACGGCCCGCAAGCTGGGTTACAAGTCCATTATGATTAACTATAACCCCGAAACCGTTTCTACGGACTACGACATGTGCGACCGTCTGTACTTTGACGAGCTCTCCTTCGAACGCGTGCTCGACGTTATCGACTTGGAGCAGCCGCGCGGTGTCATCGTGTCAGTGGGCGGACAGATTCCAAACAACCTGGCAATGAAGCTTCACCGCCAGTCCGTTCCCGTGCTGGGTACTTCTCCCATCTCCATCGACCGTGCGGAAAACCGCAACAAGTTTTCTGCTATGCTCGACCAACTTGGCATCGATCAGCCGGCTTGGCAGGAACTCACCAGCCTGGAAGATGTGAAAGGCTTTGTGGAGAAGGTAGGATATCCGGTACTGGTACGTCCGTCTTACGTACTCTCCGGTGCTGCGATGAACGTATGCTATGACGAAGAAGAATTGGAAAACTTCTTGAAGATGGCTGCTGAGGTGTCCAAGGAATATCCGGTGGTTGTATCCCAGTTCTTGCAGAATACCAAGGAGATTGAGTTCGATGCTGTTGCCCAAAACGGTGAGGTGGTAGAATATGCCATCTCCGAGCACGTGGAGTTTGCCGGTGTGCACTCCGGTGATGCTACGTTGGTATTCCCGGCACAGAAGATTTACTTTGCAACGGCACGTCGCATCAAGAAAATCAGCCGTCAGATTGCGAAGGAACTCAATATCTCCGGTCCTTTCAATATACAGTTCCTGGCACGCAACAACGAGGTGAAGGTTATCGAGTGTAATCTCCGTGCGTCGCGCAGCTTCCCGTTCGTATCGAAGGTGCTGAAGCGCAACTTCATCGAGACTGCTACCCGCATTATGCTGGATGCTCCTTATACACAACCGGATAAGTCGGCATTCGACATCGACCGTATCGGTGTGAAGGCAAGCCAGTTCTCTTTCTCCCGTCTGCACAAGGCAGACCCGGTATTGGGTGTAGACATGTCATCTACCGGTGAGGTGGGCTGTATTGGAGACGATTTCTCCGAGGCGTTGCTGAATGCCATGATTGCTACCGGATTCAGAATCCCTCGTCGCGAGAAGGGAGTGATGTTCTCCTCCGGAGCCATGAAGTCTAAGGTCGATTTGCTGGATGCCAGCCGCATGCTCTTTGCCAAAGGTTATAAGATTTATGCTACGGCAGGTACTGCCGCTTTCCTTAATGCTCACGGCGTGACGACAGAAGCTGTTTACTGGCCGGATGAACGCCCGGATGCGGAAAACAATGTGATGACGATGATTGCCGACCATGCCTTCGACTTGATTGTCAACATTCCGAAGAATCATACGAAACGCGAGCTGACCAATGGCTACAAGATTCGTCGCGGTGCCATTGACCACAATATTCCGTTGATTACCAATGCTCGCCTGGCAAGTGCCTTTATCGAGGCATTCTGCGAAATGAAGCTGGAAGATATTCAGATTAAGAGCTGGCAGGAGTACAAATAAATTGTTTGTTCTGTAAAACGATTGCAAGAGCGGAAAGCCGAAGGGGTTTCCGCTCTTTTGTTATACTGGGCTTATTTCCCTGTCTTGGCTTAGGGTTGAGTCTCTGTATGAAGCAAAAGAAGAAACTTTATCCGATAGCATAGCCGTTGGCAATCCGGCAAAGGTAATCCGGAAAATGAAGCAAAAAAAAATAATAGTATAAGTATTTGAAAATCAGAGTATATTATTAATTGGTTAAAAAAATATCGAAAAATATTATGCAAAAGTTTTGGTAATATCAAAATAAGCTGTATCTTTGCATCGCTTTTGAAACGGAAGTGTACGGGCGTTTAGCTCAGCTGGTTCAGAGCATCTGCCTTACAAGCAGAGGGTCGGCGGTTCGAATCCGTCAACGCCCACTGGAAATTTTGTTCGAAAGTGGTCTTGCAAGCGATTGTAAGGCCATTTTTTTTATCCATTGACTTCCTTTTCTTAAAATCTTTATCCTTTATGTCTTGTTACTCAGAAAAAAGCAGTAATTTTGCAATCCGATAATTATCATCATAAATACGACGTATGAAACTTGATTTACTTACCGCAATCTCTCCGATTGACGGTCGATACAGAGGCAAAACGGATGTTTTGTCTGCCTATTTCTCAGAATTTGCACTGATTAAATACCGTGTACAGGTTGAAGTGGAGTACTTTATCACGCTGTGTGAGCTGCCTTTGCCGCAGTTGAAAGGGGTGGATAAAGGTGTTTTCGAAACCTTGAGAAACATTTATCGTAATTTTTCCGAAGCCGACGCACAACGCATTAAGGACATTGAGAGCGTGACGAACCATGATGTGAAGGCTGTGGAGTATTTCTTGAAAGAAGAGTTTGACAAATTGGGTGGTATGGACGACTATAAGGAGTTCATCCATTTCGGCTTGACTTCACAAGACATCAACAATACGTCTGTTCCTTTGTCTGTAAAGGAAGCGCTGGAGCAAGTGTATTATCCCCAAATAGAGGAACTGATAGCGCAACTCCGCACTTATGCGGAAGAGTGGGCTGCTATTCCCATGCTTGCCAAGACGCACGGACAACCGGCTTCGCCTACCCGTTTGGGTAAGGAAATAATGGTGTTTGTCTACCGTCTGGAACGCCAGCTGGCAACGCTGAAGGCTTGCCCGGTGACAGCAAAGTTCGGTGGCGCTACGGGTAATTATAATGCCCATCATGTGGCTTATCCGGAATATGACTGGAAGGTGTTCGGCGATAAGTTCGTTTCCGAAAAACTTGGTTTGGAACGCGAGGAGTATACTACCCAGATATCCAATTACGATAATCTGTCTGCTATTTTTGATGCCATGAAGCGCATCAATACGGTGATGATTGATATGAACCGTGATTTCTGGCAATATATATCTATGGAATACTTCAAGCAGAAGATTAAAGCCGGTGAAGTGGGCTCCAGTGCGATGCCGCACAAGGTGAACCCGATTGACTTTGAAAATGCGGAAGGAAACTTGGGCATGGCGAATGCCATTCTTGAACACTTGGCGGTGAAACTGCCGGTTTCTCGTTTGCAGCGTGACTTGACGGACTCTACTGTACTCCGAAATGTGGGTATGCCGTTCGGGCATATCATTATTGCCATACAAAGTTCCTTGAAGGGCTTGCGCAAGCTGCTGCTGAACGAGCCGGCTATCTACCGTGACCTGGACAACTGCTGGAGTGTGGTGGCCGAAGCTATCCAGACCATCCTGCGCCGTGAGGCTTATCCGCATCCCTATGAAGCGTTGAAAGCGCTGACTCGTACCAATCAGGCCATTACGGAAGTGTCCATCAAGGAATTTATAGAAGGGCTGAGTGTAAGTGAAGAGATAAAGAAAGAATTGCGGGTGATTACTCCCCATACTTATACGGGAATTTAAGTAACCACAGAGGTGTGCCGGATGAATTTTAACTTTTTAGTCCGGCAATTGTTATAGAAACATATAAAATTCAAGGTATAATAGAGACAATGAATGGCCGTGAGGCCAAGGTTTAATTTTATTCGAATAAAAAACAATGAGTACAGAAAACGAAATTTGGCGTGATGCTTCTTTCTCAGAGGAGAACTCAGGTGCCGGCCGCGATGGTAACCAATTCAGCAAGGAGGGTGGCTACAGCCGCCCGGCTTACAACCGTGATAATGGCGACCGTCCTTATCGCCCTAGATTTAACAGTGAGAACGGTGATCGTTCGCAGCGTCCTTATAACAGTGACCGTCCTTATCGTCCGCGCTTTAATGTCGGTGCAGACAATGGTGATCGTCCGCAGCGTCCTCGTTACAATAACGATAATGGCGACCGTCCCTATCGTCCGCGCTATAACAGCGAAGGCGGTGACCGTCCGCAACGTCCTTATGGAAACAATTCGGGCGACCGTCCCTATCGTCCGCGCTATAGCAGCGAAGGTGGCGACCGTCCGCAACGCTCTTATAACAGTGACCGTCCGCAGCGCCCGCGCTATGGCAATGAAGGTGTTGACCGTCCGCAACGTCCTTATAACAGCGACCGCTCCTACAACAGCGACCGCTCTTATAATACAGACCGTTCCTATCGTCCGCGCTATAACAGCGAAGATGGCGACCGTCCGCAGCGTCCTCGCTACAATAATGAAGGTGGTGATCGTCCTTATCGTCCGCGCTTCAATTCGGGTGGTGGAAGACCGGGTGGATACGGTAATAGAGACAGCTATAGCCGTCCTATCCGTCGTTCAGCCGATTATGATCCCAATGCTAAGTACAGCAAGAAGAAACAGATAGAATATAAGGAGCAGTTTGTAGACCCGAACGAGCCTATCCGTCTGAACAAATTCCTGGCTAATGCCGGTGTCTGTTCCCGTCGCGAGGCTGATGAATTCATCACTGCCGGAGTTGTTTCTGTAAATGGAGAGGTGGTGACGGAATTGGGAACCAAGATTAAGCGTGGCGATGAAGTGAAGTTCCATGACCAGACGGTCAGCATCGAACGTAAGATTTACGTCCTGCTGAACAAGCCGAAAGATACAGTGACTACTTCGGATGATCCTCAAGCACGTCGTACGGTGATGGATTTGGTGAAAGGCGCTTGCAATGAACGTATCTATCCGGTAGGTCGTCTGGACCGCAATACTACAGGCGTATTGCTGCTGACAAATGATGGTGACCTGGCCTCTAAGCTGACGCATCCCAAGTATCTGAAAAAGAAAATATATCATGTGCATTTGGATAAGAATCTGACAAAAGCCGATATGGAGCAGATTGCAGCCGGTATCCAATTGGATGACGGGGAAATTTGTGCAGATGCCATCAGTTATACGGATGACTTTAAGAAAGATGATGTCGGCATCGAAATTCACTCTGGTAAGAACCGTATCGTACGTCGTATTTTCGAGTCGTTGGGATACAAGGTGATGAAGCTGGATCGTGTTTATTTTGCCGGTTTAACCAAGAAAGGCCTGCGCCGCGGTGAATGGCGTTATCTCACGGAACAAGAGGTGAACTTCCTGCGCATGGGGTCTTTTGAGTAATATATATAATGAGGTATAATAACTGTTTTATGGAAAAGATTAGTAGAACAAAGATTATTGACCTGCTGAAGTGTGAGGATTTTGGCGCTATGGTCAATGTGAAGGGATGGGTTCGTACCCGCAGAGGTAGTAAGCAAGTAAATTTTATCGCGCTGAATGACGGTTCTACAATAAATAATGTGCAGATTGTAGTGGATTTGGGCAACTTCGATGAAGAGATGCTGAAAGAGATTACTACCGGTGCTTGTTTGAGTGTAAACGGTGTGCTGACGGAATCTGTCGGTTCCGGTCAGAAGGCCGAAGTGCAGGCCCGCGAAATCGAAGTGCTGGGAACTTGCGATAACACGTATCCGTTGCAGAAGAAAGGCCATTCCATGGAGTTCCTCCGTGAAATAGCTCATCTGCGTCCCCGTACCAATACGTTCGGTGCGGTGTTCCGTATTCGTCATAACATGGCAATTGCCATCCACAAGTTCTTTCATGACAGAGGATTCTTTTATTTCCATACCCCAATCATCACGGCTTCCGATTGTGAGGGTGCCGGACAGATGTTCCAGGTGACTACGAAGAATCTGTATGACTTGAAGAAAGATGAGAACGGTTCCATTATTTATGACGACGACTTTTTCGGGAAGCAGGCCAGTCTGACGGTTTCCGGGCAGTTGGAAGGTGAACTTGCTGCTACTGCATTGGGAGCCATCTATACATTCGGTCCTACATTCCGTGCCGAGAACTCCAATACTCCCCGCCACTTGGCGGAGTTCTGGATGATTGAGCCGGAAGTGGCGTTCAATGATATTACGGACAATATGGATTTGGCGGAAGACTTCATCAAGCATTGTGTGCGGTGGGCTTTGGACAACTGTGCCGATGACGTGAAGTTCCTCAATGACATGTTCGACAAAGGGTTGATTGAGCGTCTGCAAGGTGTCTTGAAAGAAAGCTTCGTGCGCCTGCCTTATACGGAAGGTATCAAGATACTGGAAGAGGCTGTTGCCAAAGGACATAAGTTTGAATTTCCGGTATACTGGGGAGTTGACTTGGCTTCCGAACATGAGCGCTATCTGGTGGAAGACTACTTCAAACGTCCGGTTATCCTGACTGACTACCCGAAGGAAATCAAGGCGTTCTATATGAAACAGAACGAAGACGGCAAGACCGTGCGTGCCATGGATGTGCTCTTCCCGAAGATTGGAGAAATTATTGGCGGTTCCGAGCGTGAGTCGGATTACAACAAGCTGATGACGCGTATTGACGAACTCCATATACCGATGAAAGATATGTGGTGGTATCTTGATACCCGTAAGTTCGGTACGTGTCCCCACTCCGGGTTCGGTTTGGGCTTTGAGCGTCTGTTGCTGTTCGTGACGGGCATGACGAATATCCGTGATGTCATACCGTTCCCGCGTACGCCGCGCAACGCTGAGTTTTAGTTCTCGGAACATACGAATTATATAAGAATGAACCGCACAAACATTTTGTTGTTTGTGCGGTTTTTTTTGTATCTAAAAGTGTTATAATCTCGAAATAAATCTTTATATTTGTGTCTGATGGAATGGCATAACGTTAACCAATATCATACGAATATGAAACGAAACTATTTCTTTACCATGCTGGCGGCGGTGCTGTTTGCGGTAGTGGAATCCAATGCGCAGGAGAGTATAAAGTTTAAGCGGGTCAAGCCGAAATGCCGGTGCATTTGTTAAAATTCGAGAGTTGGAACGTTAAAGCTCATGCATAGAGCTTGACGAGTCGGAAGATGAAGAAGTCACGGTCTCTTACGCCGCGCATCTGCGAGCGGAAGATTTTCACTTTGGAGTTGAAGGCTTCGGCCGAGGCATTAGTTGCGCGACGTCGGAAATAATTTAGGATAGTCGGGGCGTGGTTCTTGAACGTCTTGATGACAGAGCGGAAGTTGTTGTTGCCCAATGCCATTACTTTTTCATACCACTTGTTCATCCGACCCATTGCTTTGGTGGGTGATATCTTTGCGTTGAAGATTTGGCGCAGTTCCATAGCCAGATGGTATGCAGTTTTCAGTATCGGATAGTGTTTGAACAGAATGTTTGCGCGATGACGCTGTATGTCAGTCCATTTGTTCTGCGACATCATCAGGGTGTGCTTGCTGCGGGCAAGGATCTGGCGCATGGTCTCGCCGTTGGAATATGTAATTGGGGTCTCTGATTTGTCACGGCTGTTGTCTTCGGCAATGAGCTGTCGGCGTATGTCTATGCGAATTTCGTCGACAGCCTCGTTATAGACCTGCTGCACATGGAAGCGGTCGTTAACGACGTGGGCGTTGTAGAATACCTCGGCGGCTATCAGCATCATCGAGGGCGACAGATCGCAGGTCACTTCTTTTACCCTGCGTCTGACCGATTTACCCATAGCTCCGATGAGGATTGTGGTTATCTCATCGCTCTTTGTGCCGGGTATGGCCGCCGCCAGCGTCCCACGGCCACCGTGTCCGTCCTTGTTCGTGAGGAAAGTCCATACCTCGCCGTTGCTCAGGCAGGTTTCGTCAAGACTCATGTACGGGCCGATATTGTTAGCGTTGAAGTAGAAGCCGCAACCGAGTTCGGCCTCACGCCATTCGGTATAACCGCTTATCCTGTTGCGATACTGTTCGGCAAAATATTTGCCGTTGACGCAGTACATCTGCGCTATATGCTTAATCGACAATGCCGTCGTCTCCACCTTCGTCTTTTAAAAAAGCCACGAACTCGGCGCTGAGTCGTGTCCTCTCCTCGTTGGGCAGTTCCAGGTTATATGAGAATATCTCGTTGGTCTTTTTGTCCCACCATTTGTTCTTGCGCATGTGCAGGAACACCGGTCTGCCGCGCATCGGATAGTCCTGGACTGTAACGTAATCCGTGTATCCACGTGCAACAATGTTCGGATTGCGGAAATCCTCATCCGACAGTTTCTTCTTCTCGTCAAGCCATATGTCGTAGGACTGGTCTGTCTTTTCAAACTTGACCATCTCAAACAGTTCGTCCAATCCTTCAGGCAGGAATTGCCAAAATGCATCTGCGGTTTTCATACCGCAAATTTAACACTTTTCCAAAAATTCATGCACCGGCATTTCGGCTTGACCCGTTTAAGCCTGCAGATTTGGCAGGAATTTGGCAGTTATGTCATTATGTGTCCGAAATCCCGGATGTGCCCGGGATATTGAAACCGAGTAATACCTTTAAGGTGCTAAGCGATGATGGTCGCATTGTTAATTTTACGATTATTCCGGGCAAGGATGCCATCATTACGGGATATGGCACTTATCAACAGCTGACGGATAATTCTTATAAAGAAAGCATCGAGAAAAACATCCATCTGCCCATGCTGGACCATAAAGACAATATCTTGGAATTTGAAATAGGGGATGATGGGGTGATGTATCTGAAATATTTTATAGCCAAGGATTTGAATGGAAATGAACTGAATACATGGTTTCATGAAACATGGAAGCGGATAGATATGCCTTCGAAATTCCCTGAAGACATTGTACGCTGATGCTTTTACCCCTTTTCACGTTTCTTTCTCAATATAACTTTAAAAGCCTTTCATGACGGCATCGGCCGATGAAAGGCTTATCCTAAAGAGTTGTCCTACGGAGATTCTTCCGTTTCCCCGCAGAATAACCTTGTCTATTGTATATCAGCCAAGTGGCTCTCTAAAAAAAAGTGGAAAACTTTTGCCAATTCTAAGAAAAACCGTACCTTTGCAAGCCGATTATTATCTCAAAAGGATAAGCATTTAATTCATAGTGAGTTAATCTTTCATTGTCCGGGATGATTGACTTGCGGTGAAGAGAAACATTTAGTAGTAACATTTAAAAAACAATTAAGAGTGGATACTTTAAGTTACAAGACCATTTCTGCAAACAAGGCTACAGTGACTAAAGAATGGGTCATTGTTGACGCTACAGACCAGGTGTTGGGCCGTCTGGGCGCAAAAGTTGCGAAACTGTTGAGAGGAAAGTATAAACCTAACTTTACTCCTCACGTAGATTGCGGCGATAATGTAATCATTATCAATGCCGACAAAGTAAAATTAACCGGTAACAAGTGGAATGACAAGGTGTATCTGTCATATACAGGTTATCCCGGCGGTCAGAGAGAAATCACTCCTGCTCGTTTGCAGGCAAAACCGAACGGTGATGACAAGTTGCTGAGAAAAGTAGTAAAGGGTATGTTGCCTAAGAACAAGTTGGGCGCACAATTGCTGGGTAATATGTATGTATATGCCGGCAGCGAGCATAAACATGATGCTCAGAACCCGAAAATGATTGATATTAACGTACTTAAATAAGAAATAATGGAAGTAGTAAATGCATTAGGCAGACGTAAAAGTGCAATTGCACGTATTTTCGTAAGCGAAGGTACCGGAAAGATTACTATTAATAAGAGAGACCTCGCAGAGTACTTTCCATCAAGCATTCTTCAGTATGTAGTTAAACAGCCGTTGAACAAGCTGGGTGTTGCTGAAAAGTACGACATCAAAGTTAATCTCTGCGGTGGCGGTTTCACCGGACAGTCTCAGGCTTTGCGTTTGGCAATTGCCCGTGCGCTGGTGAAAATCAATGCTGAGGACAAGGCTGCTCTCCGTTCTGAAGGCTTCATGACTCGTGATCCTCGTTCTGTTGAACGTAAGAAACCGGGACAACCGAAAGCACGTCGTAGATTCCAGTTCAGTAAACGTTAAGAGTTGGAGAACGGTTGGGGCGGACAAGTTGCTTAATTCTCGACTTTCACCTCTCAACTCTCAACTGAAAAAGCGTTTAGTATCTAAACTACCGGGACTCTTCAGATTCAGACTACCCGGCGGTTGGTTTAGAAGAAACAAAAAAGAAAGTAAACGATTAATTTAAAAGAAAATGTCTAGAACAAATTTTGATACATTATTGGAAGCCGGTTGCCACTTCGGTCACTTGAAAAGAAAGTGGAACCCTGCAATGGCTCCTTACATCTTTATGGAGCGCAATGGTATTCATATCATTGACCTCAACAAAACGGTTGCTAAAATTGACGAAGCTGCTGAAGCTTTGAAGCAAATCGCTAAATCAGGAAAGAAAGTCCTGTTTGTTGCTACTAAAAAACAAGCTAAGCAGGTGGTTGCCGACAAGGCTGCATCTGTAAATATGCCTTATGTAATCGAGCGTTGGCCGGGTGGTATGTTGACTAACTTCCCGACTATCCGTAAGGCTGTGAAGAAGATGGCTACCATCGACAAGTTGACTAACGACGGTACCTATTCAAACCTCTCCAAAAGAGAGATTCTTCAGATTTCACGTCAACGTGCAAAATTGGACAAGACTTTAGGCTCTATCGCTGACCTGACTCGTCTGCCGTCTGCCCTGTTCGTTATCGACGTGATGAAGGAAAACATCGCAGTTCGTGAAGCTAACCGTCTGGGTATTCCCGTATTCGGTATCGTTGATACAAACTCCGATCCTACAAACATCGATTTCGTAATCCCGGCAAATGATGATGCTACTAAGTCTGTAGAGGTGATTCTTGATGCTTGTTGCGCTGCTATGCAGGAAGGTCTGGAAGAGCGTAAGGCTGAAAAAGTAGATATGGAAGCTGCCGGCGAAGCTCCTGCAAACAAAGGCAAGAAGAAAGCTACAAAAGCAAGACTCGACAAGTCCGATGAGGAAGCAATCAATGCTGCTAAGGCTGCTGCTTTCATGAAGGAAGAAGAAGAGGCTTAATCATACTGTTGAGAGTTGAGAATTGAAAGTTGAGAGTTACTTTACAGCAATTCTCAATTCTCTATTCTCAGCTCTCAATTACTTTATAAAGATATTATTAACAATTAAAATAGAAAGATTTTATGGCTGTAAGTATGGCTGATATAACCAAGCTCCGCAAGATGACCGGTGCTGGTATGATGGATTGCAAGAATGCTTTGACAGAAGCTGAAGGCGATTTCGACAAGGCAATGGAAATTATCCGTAAGAAGGGACAAGCTGTTGCAGCTAAGCGTTCAGACCGCGAGGCTTCTGAAGGCTGTGTGCTGGCTAAGACTACGGGTGACTTTGCCGTTGTCATCGCTCTGAAGTGCGAAACTGACTTCGTGGCTCAGAATGCTGATTTCGTGAAACTGACTCAAGATATTCTAGACCTTGCCGTAGCTAACAAGTGCAAGACTTTGGACGAAGTAAAAGCTCTGCCGATGGGTAACGGTACTGTACAGGATGCAGTAACAGACCGTAGCGGTATCACTGGCGAGAAGATGGAGTTGGATGGTTACATGACTGTAGAAGGCGCAAGCACTGTAGTCTATAACCACATGAACAGAAACGGTCTCTGCACCATCGTTGCTTTCAACAAGGCTGTTGAAGAAGGATTGGCTAAGCAGGTTGCCATGCAGATTGCTGCTATGAGTCCGATTGCAGTAGACGAAGACGGCGTATCTGAAGAAATCAAACAGAAGGAAATTGATGTTGCTATCGAAAAGACAAAAGCTGAACAAGTACAGAAGGCTGTTGAAGCTGCTTTGAAAAAGGCTGGTATCAATCCGGCTCACGTGGACAGCGAAGACCACATGGAAAGCAACATGGCTAAAGGCTGGATTACTGCTGAAGACGTGGCAAAGGCAAAGGAAATCATTGCTACTGTTTCTGCCGAGAAGGCTGCAAACCTGCCTGAACAAATGATTCAGAATATTGCTAAGGGTCGTCTTGGCAAGTTCTTGAAGGAAGTTTGCTTGCTGAACCAGGAAGACATCATGGACGGTAAGAAGACAGTTAGAGAAGTATTGAAGGAAGCTGATCCTGAATTGAAGGTTGTTGACTTCAAGCGTTTTACTTTGCGTGCTGAATAATTCCGCTTAGAAACGATTTAATAAAAAGAAGTGACCGTATTGGGAGTAAATCCTGAACGGTCACTTTTTTTGTGTCTTTTCGGTTGTTTTGAAGCGGAGGATATGCTTGAGTTCATCCCACGGGTTTGGTCTGCGTGTATCCTTCTGATTTCAGCAGTTCGATGACTCTCTGCTTGAAGTCGCCTTGCACGATGATTTCTCCATCTTTGGCACTTCCGCCTACTCCACATTTGCTTTTCAGCAATTTGCCCAGTTCTTTCAAGTCATTATCGGTGCCCACGAAGCCAGTGACAAGGGTGACGACTTTGCCACCCCGGTTCTTGCGGTCCAGTTGTACGCGCAAGCGTTGTTGTGTGTGGGGAAGGGTAGTTTCCTCCTTGTCGTCGCTCATCTCATAGTTGTAGTCCGGATTGGTGGAATAGACTATATTCAACCGGTCTTTCCAATCATTATTTTTCATATTTCTTTCTTTTAGACTTTCCAAAAGTACAATATTGTGTGGAATTATGCAATTAGAAATTATGTTAAGCTTTTGTTGCATCCGTATCACGGATTAGAAAAAAGCATTACTTTTGTCAATCACAATATTGAGAACTTAAATAAGGAACTATGAGCAGTACGTTACAGAAAAAAGAAACCATGAAGGTGCCGGAGCCTACCTTGCGCCGACTTCCGTGGTATCTTTCCAATGTAAAGTTGCTGAAACAAAAGGGGGAGCGATTCGTATCATCCACCCAGATTTCCAAGGAAATCAATATTGATGCTTCACAGATTGCCAAAGACCTTTCGTATGTCAATATCTCGGGGCGTACGCGTGTGGGCTATGAAGTGGATACACTGATAGCTGTACTGGAGGATTTTTTGGGATTTACAAATATGCACAAAGCCTTTCTGTTTGGTGTAGGAAGTTTGGGAGGTGCCTTGCTGCGCGACTCGGGTCTGAGCCATTTCGGCTTGGAGATTGTGGCTGCTTTCGATGTGAAGCCCGAACTGGTGGGTACTACGTTGAGTGGCATCCCCATCTATCACTCGGACAAGTTCAAGCAGAAGATGCAGGAGTACGATGTCAATATAGGCGTGCTGACGGTACCTATTGAAATAGCCCAGCAGATAACGGATTCCATGGTAGAGGGCGGCATCAAGGCCGTATGGAACTTCACTCCGTTCCGTATCCGTGTTCCTGAGAATATTGTTGTGCAGAATACTTCCCTTTATGCCCATCTGGCTGTAATGTTTAACAGACTGAACTTTAACGAAATCAAGTAATGAAGATTATTGCTGTAGGAATGAACTATGCTCTGCACAACAAGGAGCTGGGACATACACACGAGAATAATGAACCGGTTATTTTCTTGAAACCCGATTCGGCCATTCTGAAAGATGGCAAGCCTTTCTTTATCCCCGACTTTTCTGATGAGGTGCATTACGAGACGGAAGTGGTCGTACGCATCTGCCGTTTGGGAAAGAACATTGCACCCCGTTTTGCGCATCGCTATTACGATGCGGTGACGGTGGGCATCGACTTCACAGCACGCGACTTGCAACGTAAGTTCCGTGAGGCGGGTAATCCGTGGGAGCTTTGCAAAGGTTTCGACAATTCGGCAGCTATCGGCACCTTTGTCCCTTTGGAACAAGTGGGCGGCAATGTACAGAATTTGGACTTCCATTTGACGATTGATGATAAGGAGGTGCAACGCGGTCATACATCGGATATGCTTTTTCAGGTAGATGAAATCATTGCTTATGTCAGCCGCTTCATGACCTTGAAAATCGGTGACTTGCTGTTCACGGGTACCCCTGTGGGAGTAGGTCCCGTCAGCATCGGCCAGCATTTGCAGGGCTATCTTGGGGAAGAGAAAGTACTTGACTTCAATATCCGCTGAGCAGCATTCGGGATTTTTGTCCGTAAACCTCTATGTTAGCTTACTAAACTTCTGCTTTATAAAGCTAAAGTACCCCTTTACTAATTTCGTCCAAACATCTTTTGTCCAAAGAACTTTGTAATCAACGGGTAAATGTTTACTTTTGTGATGTAATCTTGAACTATAGACAGAGAAACCGTACTGCATGAAACGTTTGTTTGCCATCCTTTTCGCTTTGTTTTGCACTATGCCTTTATTCTGCCAAGATAGAGAGGTGGATTCATTGCTTCGGGTGCTTGATGCATCTGTGCAGGGGCGTGAACGATATACACTGGAACGTCAGTCTCAAATTAATGCCTTGCAGTGCCAGCTGAAGGCTACCCGTTCCGATGCGGAATTACTGGAAATCTACCAGGAGTTGTTCGGCAAATACAGCGCCTACCGCATGGACTCTGCCTTGTGGGCAGCAAATCGTTGCGTGGAAGTAGCCCAGCGTATGTCCGTAGCATCGCATCTCTACTCTGCCCGTATGCGTGTGGCAGAGGTGATGATTGGTACAGGAATGTATAAGGAAGGACTGGAAATTTTGGAAGACATTCCCCAGGAGGAACTGGGTGCGATAGATATGTTCTACTACTATAATCTTTATCATAAAGTGTACACGCTGATGGCATCCTATGCTTTTTCAGAAGAATTGCAGGCGTCATACTCCCGGCTGGCATATCAGTACAAAGACTCCATTCTGCGTGTGAAGCGTCCCGATTCGCAAGGCTATCAACTGACTTTGGGCGACAAACTACTGTATGAGGGTAAGTATGACGAAGCCATAGGTGTTTTGGAGGGTTGCTATGATATCCATAGCCAGAAGGACTTCAGCCTTGCCATTCCTTCTGTTGCATTGGCAAGCGTTTATGGTGCCAAAGGAGACCACAAGCAGGAAAAGAAATATCTTACCATCTCGGCAATAGCCGACGTGCAAAGCGGAACAAAGGAATACATTTCGCTTTGGAAACTTGCCAACCTGCTCTATGGCGAGGGCGACATAGAACGTGCGTATACCTATATGGAATGCTCCATGCAAGATGCTACCTTCTGTAATGCTCGCTACCGTACGATGGAGATTTCGGGGATGTTGCCCGTCATCAACTCCACCTACGAGGCCAAGTTGCATGAGGAAAAAGAACAGCTGGTCACCTTATTTATATGGATATCCATCCTGGCGGCAGTATTGCTGGTGGCCTTGGTCTATATTTATCATCAGATGAAGCGCCTTTCCCTTGCCAGAAAGACCATGGATGACATGAACAAGGAATTGAAGCACATCAACGGTGACTTGCAGGAACTGAATGCTCGGTTGCAGGAGTCGAACCGTGTGAAGGAGGAGTACATCGGCTACGTCCTCAACATGTGTTCCGTCTATATAGACAAGCAGGAAGAATTCCGCAAGATGCTGGCAAGGAAAGTGAAGGCCGGGCAGCTGGACGACCTGGTGAAAACCATCCACTCCACCACCTTTGTCACCGGCGAGTTGAAAGAATTCTTCCATACGTTCGACAGCGTCTTCCTGAAACTCTATCCTAAGTTTGTGAACGACTTTAATAACCTTTTGCAGGAGAACGAGCGCATCTATCCTAAAGAGGGCGAACTGCTGACTCCGGAACTCCGTGTGTTTGCCTTGATTCGGTTGGGAATTTCAGATAGCGGAAAGATTGCCACCTTCCTGCATTACTCTTCGCAGACCGTATATAATTACCGCTTGAAAGTGCGGAGCAAATCCTTCCTTTCTAAAGAAGATTTCTTGAATATGGTGCAGAAAATAGGGTAAAACTCCTCCTATGCCCTTTATGTGAATCTACTTTCTTACTTTCTGCTGATTTTTACAATATGTTGTTTTTTAAGGCTTTATAGATAAAGATAATCTGCTTGCGTCTACTTTAAGCTTCTACTCGCCTTTTTCGCGGGACAGTTAATCATATACCTTTGCAACATCGACAAAAGATTAAAGTTAACTGTAGTTTTTTGATAAGTATTAGTTAAGAAGATTGGGTATAAGGATTGCATGGAACCGGGCGTGCTTGGTTCCTTTTCTTGGCAAACATTATTTTTATTAACTATATATTGTATTATATGAAAAACATGCTTAAAATCGCAAAGAGTATTCTCCCGTTGCTGGGATTACTCTTGTCTTTGTCACTTTCGGCACAAGATGTTGCAGTGAAAGGACATGTGAAAGACCACACAGGCGAACCACTGATTGGGGCTAACATCTTGATAAAGGGTACCTCTGTGGGAACTATCTCTGATGTGGACGGTAACTTTACTTTGAAAGCTGCCGTCAATGATATTCTCTCCATTACATGTATCGGTTTTAAGGGCCAGGAACTGACGGTTACCGGCAGCAATACACCGCTCGTCATCACTTTGCAGGAAGACACGGAGATGCTGGACGAAGTCGTTGTAATCGGTTACGGTCAAGTGAAGAAAGGAGATGTCACTGGTTCTCTGCTAACTGTGAAGCCGGACGAGCTGAACAAAGGAAAGCAATTGACTGCCGAAGACGCTCTGGTGGGTAAGGTTGCCGGTGTGAACATTGTACCGGGCAGTGGTGCTCCGGGCAGCGGCGGCACCATCCGTATCCGTATGGGAGCTTCTTTGTCAGCAGACAACGACCCACTGATAGTTATCGACGGTGTGCCTGTCAGCAACGCCTCCATCAGCTCTATCAACCCGAATGACATTGCTTCGTTTACGGTATTGAAAGATGCTTCGGCAACAGCCATCTACGGTTCGCGTGCCTCCAACGGTGTCATCATTATCACTACGAAGAAAGGAAACACCGACGGTGTTTCACGTCCCTCTTTCAGCTACAGTGCCAACGTGACGGTGGGCAATGTGTATAAGAAACTGGATGTACTTTCCGCTTCCGAATATCGCGAAGCCTTTGCCAAGTATGCCAATGCTCCGGAGGCTTTCAAGCTGGGTGATGTCAATACCGACTGGCAGGATGAAATCTACCGCGTGGCAATGGGTACAGACCACAACCTCTCCATAACTGGTGCTTTGAAGAATATGCCTTACCGCGTGTCCGTGGGCTATACTAACCAGAACGGTACGTTGAAAAACAACAACTACCAGCGCCTCAATGCCAGTATCGGTTTGTCGCCCAAGTTCTTCGACAAGCATCTCTCTGTTGACATCAATATCAAGGGTAGCATCGAGGACGAAAAGCCTGTTTCCACCAGTGTCATCGGAAGTGCCGTAGGTTTCGACCCTACACGCCCTGTATATCAGAACTATGACGGTAATGTAGGTTTGGGGTACTATATGTGGATGGGTGCAAGTAATACCCCCATCACGCTAGCTGCCTCAAATCCCGTCTCCGACTTGGAACTTGCCGACAAGCAGAACAAGACCAAACGCTCCATCGGTAATATTGCCCTCGATTATAAAATACACGGTTTTGAAGACTTTCGACTGAACCTGAACGTGGGGTATGATTTCCTGACGGAAGACAAACACGATAACATGCCTGACTTGGCCCCCGCCATGTACACCGGCAACGAACAGGATGGTACCGGAAAGCGTTATACATATCATAGCGACAAACGCAATACACTACTCGACTTCTATGCCAACTATGCCAAAGACTTCAACGACCATAACCTCAATGCCATGGCTGGTTACGGCTGGCAACGTTTCTGGTACAAGAACCATGATACCACTACCGACACCAAGGGTGAGGATCTTACCTCTCCCAAGCACGAGGAAGCTGAACTCTACCTGCTCTCCTTCTACGGTCGATTGAACTACTCTTGGAAACAGCGTTATATGCTGACTGCTACGTTACGTGCCGATGCTTCTTCTCGCTTCTCGCCCGAGACCCGTTGGGGCTACTTCCCTTCCGTAGCCGCTGCATGGCGTGTGAACGATGAGGCTTTCTTGGCAGACAACAAAGTAGTGTCCGACCTAAAACTCCGTTTGAGCTACGGTCAGACCGGCCAGCAGTCCATCGGTTCCTACTACCAGCATTTGTCCACCTATACTGCATCTTACGATGAGTCCAGATACTTGTTCGGTAACAAGTGGTACACCACCTACCGCCCCAACGGCTACGATCCCAACATTAAATGGGAGACTACGGAAACTTACAACATCGGCATCGACTACGGTTTCTTGAACAACCGCATCTCGGGTACGATTGACTACTACTGGCGTAACACGAAAGACCTGCTGAACGACATTTTTGTACCTGCCGGCAGTAACTTCACCAACCGTATCGAAACCAACATCGGTGATATGGAAAGCAAAGGTCTTGAAATCGGTGTGAACTTGGTTCCCATCCAGACCAAAGATTGGGAATGGAACATCAGCGGTAACTTCACTTGGAATGCCTCAAAGATTACCAAGCTGAACACCATCGACAACGAGAGCAACTACGTAAAGACAGGTAACGCCGGAGGTACAGGCCGCTATCTGCAAGTACACATGGTAGGAGAGACTCCGAATACCTACTATCTACTGAAGCAAGCTTATGACGAAAACGGACAGCCGCTGGACGGTAAATACATTGCCAAAGACGGCTCCATCACTTCTAGCGAAGAAGACTCTAACAAGTACGTCACCGGTAAGAGTTCCAAGGCCCCTTACTATTGCGGTCTGTCCACCCGTCTGTCCTACAAGAATTGGGATTTGGGCATCAACGGACACGGTAGCTTCGGTTTCTATGTCTATAACTATGTGGCTGCTTCCAACTCCTTGGATGCACTCTATGGCAGCAACGGCGTTTCCAGCAACATCCTGCGTTCTACGCTCGAAAACAAGTTTACGCAAGACCGCCAGTTCACCGACCATTTCCTGGAGAGAGGCAACTTCTTCCGTATAGACAATATCACCATCGGTCATACGTTCAATAAACTGTGGAACGACGGGACATCGCTCCGTCTCTCCTTCGCCGTACAGAATGTATGCACTTTGAGCGGATACTCCGGTCTCGATCCGGAGCTTTATGACGGAATCGATAAAAACATCTATCAGCGTCCGCGTACGTTCATGCTGGGAGTTAACCTTAATTTTTAATGACTAAAAACAGATACATGATTATGAAAGCTAGATATTTCAAATTAGTAACAGTATGTTTGCTGGCCGTGTCACTTTTTGCTTCTTGCCTGGGCGACCTGGATACATTGCCGCTGGATGATAACGAACTGACAGGTGAGATGGTGTACTCTACTCCCGAGGGCTATATCGGCATGATTGCCAAGTGTTATGCTGCCCTGATACAGACAGGGCAGAAGGGTGGTGACGGAGGAGACGGTGATGTGTCGGGCATCGATGAAGGATATTCCGGTTATACTCGTGCCTTGTTCTACTTGCAGGAAGCTTGTACGGACGAAATCGTATTCCAGTCCGGTGGCAGCAAGGGTGTACGTGCCATGCTTTACTTGAATTGGGATGCTTCTACCGAGATTGTGGGTTATCCTTATTACCGTCTTTTCATGACCATCAACTATTGCAACGAGTTCCTGCGTGAATGTACAGAGGGCAAATTGCAGGAGAGAGGTGTGTATGAAGCCTTGAAAGACGAGTATCAATACTATTGTGCCGAAGCCCGCTTCATCCGTGCTTATAGTTACAGCATGCTCTGCGACCTTTACGGTTCTACACCCTTCGTGGACGAAACGATGGAAGTAGGTGACATGCCCGAGCAAGCCACTCGCGAGGAAATCTACAACTTTGTGGTGTCCGAACTGGAAGAATTGACCACCCTGCTGAAAGAACCCAAAAAGAACGAATATGCCCGTGTGGACCGTGTAGCAGCCTGGTTCTTGCTGTCACGTGTTTACTTGAATGCCGAAACTTGGGTAGGAAAGAATGAATACACAAACGCATACAAATATGCCAAAAAGGTAATTACGGAAGGTAATTATCCGCTGGCCTCCGATTATCGCCACATCTTCCTGGCAGACAATGAAACTTGTTCCGAAATCATCTGGCCCTTGGTGCAGGATGCAGACTATGCGCAAGGCAGCGCAGGTACTAACTTCTTGATTAAGGCGTTGATGAATGGAGATATGGGCAACTATATCCGGATAGGTGTGAACGGCACCTGGGGCAATGCCCGCGTAAAGACACAGCTGGTGGACATGTTCGAAGAAGCAGACCAGACTTTTGTGGCAGACGACATCTGGGGGAACGGCAAGAAAGACAAGCGTGCCCAATTCTTCTCTATCGGCCACACCAAGGAAACGTGGGTAGAAGGCAAGGAATTCCAGAGCGACTTTAATAACGGCTACGCCTGCATCAAGTGGAGAAACGTGCGCAAAGATGGCAGCGAACTGGAACCGGGCGGCACGAAGTATTCCTCTGTCGATTATCCGATATTCCGTACGGCAGATGCTTACTTGATGGCGGCTGAGGCTATTCTGCGCGGTGCCGAAGGCGGTTCGCGTACTGAAGCGTTGGAGTATGTGAATGAAATCAGAGACCGTGCCTACTTGTCCGGCAAATACGGTAATGGCGTATCGGGACGCATCAGCGACAGCCGGTTGAATCTTGATTTCCTTTTGGATGAACGTGCCCGCGAGTTGCACATGGAGCTGGTTCGCCGCACGGACCTGATTCGTTTTGGTAAGTTCACCAAGGGATATAACTGGGACTGGAAAGGTAGTGACAATGGCGTGGCAGGTTCTTACATGGGTAAGGATGTGGACGACAAATACAACCTCTTCCCCATTCCGCAGGACGAGTTTACCACCAATCCTAATTTGACACAAAATCCTGATTTCTTGAACTGAAGAGCTTTATTATCCTATGAATTTTAGATTGAAACGAACCGTTTTTTCTACCATTCTTTTTGCCGCATCGGCTGTGCATACATCGTCGTATGCACAAGCCACGCGCGAAGAAATCTTCGATAACATTGCCGTTACCGGAGGAGTGTATTATGCCTATCCGGCACCGGGTGTACAGACCAAGGCACCGGAGGGTTACGAGCCTTTCTATATCAGTCACTTCGGACGTCATGGCTCGCGCTGGCTGATTTCTGACGAGGAGTATATCCGTGTGATGGAAGTGTTTGAAAAGGCACATCAGGCAGGTAAACTTACTCCGCTGGGCGAAGATGTGCGCAAGCGGTTGGCTATTGTCTGGGCAGATGCCGAAGGACGCGGTGGAGACTTGAGCCCAGTGGGCGTGGATCAGCAGCGCGGTATTGCCGAACGTATGTATCAGGCATTTCCCGAAGTCTTTAAAGGTGCGCCGGAGATGTCGGCATGTGCTACACTCG
Source organism: Bacteroides muris (ex Afrizal et al. 2022) (assembly GCF_004793475.1). GTDB lineage: Bacteria > Bacteroidota > Bacteroidia > Bacteroidales > Bacteroidaceae > Bacteroides > Bacteroides muris. The sequence goes on from NZ_SRYZ01000021.1 coordinate 27,118, forward strand.
TAATACGTTGCGTACTCAGTATGGATGCCTTCTGCGAACGTCTGAAGGAATTCAATCCCCAGCTGAAGATTGAGCGTGAATCCAGCAACAAATACATGCCTTACTTGAACTTTCATACGCAGGAAGCCATGAAGTTCACTTCGCACAAGGGCCCTTGGTACGAGGAGTTCCGCAAATTCGAGAAGAGCCATGTTCGTCCCGAACGTCTGATGAACTCACTTTTCTCCGATAAAGAGTTTGTCCATAAACGTGTGAATCCGGAGGAACTGATGCGCGGTCTTTATGCGATAGCCTCGGACATGCAGGACGTGGAGCAGGAAGTATCGTTCTATGATATTTTTGAGAAGCAGGAGTTGTTCGACATCTGGCAGATACACAACTACAAGAACTACGTGTGCGACGGTCCCTCGCCCATGACCAACGGACTGATGGTGGCAAACGCCAAACCGACTCTGGAGAACATCATTGACGCTGCCGACGAGGCTATTGCTTCGGGTAGAAACTCGGCTACTTTCCGCTTTGCACATGATGGAAACATTATCCCCCTGGCAGGATTGATGAAGTTGGAGAACTGCTATAACGAGGAGGCCGACCCCGATAAGTTCTATCAGGCGTGGTGCAACTACAAGGTTGCGCCGATGGCAGGAAATATACAGCTGGTGTTCTTCCGCAAGAAAGGCTCGCCGGAAGATGTGATTGTAAAACTGTTGCTGCACGAGCATGAAGTAAGTATCCCGGTGAAGACGGATATGTCTCCTTTCTATCACTGGCAAGATGTGAGAGCTTTTTATAAAGGAATTGTAGACAGTCTGCCCGACAGACCGTAACATATTCTTCATACTCCATACCGATTGCACGGTTTACGTTCGATTTTCTTTCCACAAGGGGAGCAAAAAACGGCGTAATCCGTGCAATTTGTGTCTTGTTCCTTCTCTTGTTCCTATTTTTTCCGTACTTTCGTATCAACTTAAAGAAGTAACGATATGAAGATACGTGTAGGTTTCGGCTTTGATGTCCACCAACTGGTGGCAGGGCGCGAGCTTTGGCTGGGCGGTATCCGCCTGGAACATGAAAAGGGATTGTTGGGGCACTCGGATGCAGACGTGCTCATCCATACTATCTGTGACGCATTGCTGGGAGCGGCGAATATGCGCGACATCGGCTATCATTTTCCCGATACTGCCGGTGAGTTCAAGAATATAGACAGCAAGATTCTGTTAAAGAAAACAATAGAACTGATAGCTGCTAAAGGCTATTTGGTGGGTAATATTGATGCTACCATCTGCGCTGAGCGGCCTAAGTTGAAGTCCTATATTCCCGAAATGCAACGTACGCTTGCCGCGGTGATGGGAATAGACGAGGATGACATCTCCATCAAGGCCACCACCACGGAGAAACTCGGCTTTACGGGCAGGGAGGAAGGTATATCCGCCTATGCCACTGTATTGATAGTGAAGGAATGACATGAAATAATATCAACTCAATTTAATCATCCACTTATATGAAGAGAATCTCCTTGACTTTTTGTCTTGCACTCTTGTCCTTCTTGTTCTGCCCGGCACAAGTATCGCCTTTGCAGTTCGACAAGAACGGAGAGTTTAAAATCGTCCAGTTTACGGACGTCCACTTCAAGTATCGCAATCCGGCTTCGGACATCGCTTTGAAGCGTATCGGCGAAGTGCTTGATGCCGAGCGCCCCGATTTGGTAGTCTTTACCGGTGATGTAGTCTATGCCGCACCTGCCGATACGGCCATGCGTAAGGTGCTTTCCTATGCTGCAGACCGTAAGATTCCTTTTGTCGTAACCTTTGGCAACCACGACAACGAGCAGGGAAAGACACGTGCCGAACTCTATGACGTCATCCGCTCCATCCCCTTCAATATCCAGCCCGACCGTGGCGGAGTGGAATCGCCCGACTGTGTCCTCACCCTGAAGTCCTCGGACGGCAGAAAGGACGCAGCCCTGCTTTACTGTCTGGATTCCCATTCCTACTCCAAACTGCCCGACGTAAAGGGATACGACTGGCTCACTTTCGACCAGGTGAACTGGTACCGTCGGCAGAGTGCCGCTTATAAAGCAAAGAACGGCGGACAACCTTTGCCTGCACTGGCATTCTTCCACATTCCTTTGCCGGAATATAACGAGGCCGCTTCCGACGAGAACGCCATACTGATAGGTACCCGCATGGAAAAGGCGTGTGCCCCGGTACTGAATACGGGTATGTTCACTGCTATGAAAGAGGCCGGTGATGTGATGGGTATGTTTGTCGGACACGATCATGACAACGATTATGCCGTAATGTGGAAGGGTATTCTGCTGGCTTACGGCCGTTTCACCGGTGGGAATACCGAGTACAACCATCTGTCCAACGGTGCGCGTGTCATTGTGATGAAGGAAGGCGCCCGTACTTTCACTACCTGGATTCGTCTGAAAGGTGGCGAAATCGTTGATAAGACGGTCTACCCCGACAGCTATGTGAAGGACGACTGGCGTAAGCGCCCGTTGGTGACGGAATAGGTCTGCCCCGCGAGGGTGGTTTCCTGATAGCCCGAAGTCTATGCCCCTTCGCTGCAAGCATTACTCTTCTTACTGTACGAGATGCCCATCTCATACTGCATGAGATGTACATCTCGAACAGTGTGAGATGGGCATCTCGTGCAGTAAGAGCAATAGCCCTCCTTCTCTTCACCTCCGGTGTTCTCTTTCCTCCCCTCTATTCTTTCTGTCCGGATGTGGCAGCCTTACCGTCATTCACCTTTGGCTTTATTCATTTTGATGCAAACAGTTGCCGTGTCGGCTGATTTTATTAATTTTGCCGGAAGAAAAAAGAATGCCTTATGGACAGGATAAGAACCGGATTAGCCGCTTACGGAATGTCGGGACGTGTTTTTCATGCTCCCTTCATCTCCGTCAGCCCCCATTTTGAATTGACTGCCATTACGGAGCGCAGCAAGGAACTCTCCCGCGGGAAGTATCCCGACGCATGTATTGTGAGGAGCTTTGATGCGCTTATCGGACTGGAAGGGCTGGATTTGGTTGTCATCAACACACCGGACGGCACCCATTATGAATATGCCCGCCGTGCCCTCGAAGCAGGCAAGCATGTGATTGTGGAAAAACCTTTCACCACTACTGTAGCGGAAGCAGAGGAACTTGTGGCGCTTGCCGCGAGCCGGGGGCTGACCCTGAGCGTTTACCAGAACCGGCGATGGGATGGCGATTTCTTGACAGTCAGTCAAATACTGTCCGAAGGCTTGCTGGGGCATCTGGTGGAGTTTGAATCTACCTTTCCCCGTTACCGTAATTTCGTCAGGCCGGATACTTGGAAGGAGACCGGAAAGGATGGCGGTGGACTGACCTATAACCTGGGTGCTCACGTCATAGACCAGGCTGTGCAACTCTTCGGGATGCCCGAAGCTGTTTTCGCGGATATTGCCACGTTGCGCAAGGACGGCAAGGTGGACGATTATTTCATTATCCATTTGTTGCGTCCCTCGAAAGCGCCCGAAGTGAGGATAACACTGAAGTCCAGTTATCTGATGTGCGCGAACGAACCCCGTTTCGTTCTTCATGGCAGGGAAGGGTCTTACGTGAAGTATGGTCTCGACCCTCAGGAAGCGGCCTTGACCGAGGGGCTGCTGCCCGGCACTCCGCACTGGGGCGAGGAAGACAAATCTTTCTGGGGACTGCTTCATACCGAAAGGGACGGCAAAGTCGTGCGTGAACCGTATCCGAGTCTTCCCGGTGATTATGCAGCCTTTTACGACAATATCTATCAGCATATCCGTTGCGGCAAACCGTTGCAGAGCGACGCTCGGGAGGTGGTCGGAGTCATCCGACTGATAGAGGCAGCCTGGGAGAGTAGCCGTATGCAGCGTGTGGTTCGTATCTGAGAAAGCCCTTTACTTGGCAGCGCCTTGCAGCTTGACATGGGTCAGCCGGGTATATTTGGTGCTTCCTATTAAATAGGTACGTGCTATGCGTGCCGATGCTATTGCCATGATTTCCCCTGTTTGGTAGGCGTGTTCCACGGCGGGCAGCCGGCATGATTTCCGGCTTGCCGTGCGTGCGTTTATCCGGATGCTGACGAAGTTGCCGACGGAGTCTCTTAGTTTCAACACTTGGCACACGTAGAAATAAGGAGTGGTTCCTTTGAGTTGTGTCTTGTACGGATTGTCCTCCAGTCGCACGCTGAGCACGGTCAGTGTCAGGTTCTTCACCTTTTCCCCTTCCTTCCCCAGAAAATGTCCGCCGGTGGTCTGGTACGTCTTTCTCCGTTGTATGTCGAGGTAAACCGAATGGTAAATCTTGGCAATCTGTACGAAACGTTCCTGCTTGGGGATGCGTGGCTGAAACTTGAAAGCTATCCACGCAAGGTAGGCGGGGTCTATACGGAGGATTTCGTGCAGGAAGTGCCCACGGTATTTTCCTATGGGGATGATGTCGTCTCCTTTGCTCTGCATTCTTTTGGCGTTGTGCTCCACAAGCAGCAGGCTGCGCGGCGAGTAGAAGCATAACGTGCTTGCCATCCGCAGCGTTTCGTGAATGTCGGTAGAAAGGTCGCAAATGTAGAAGATGGATTGTCTTTCGGGCAGTGGAGAGTAAACCCATAAAGTATATTGGGGATGTTCCGGCCGGGGCAGTACGACAAGATAAGCGCCCGCTTCCTTGTAAGGGGCTCTCCCTTGATTGTATGCATTCAACTTACTATACAGTAAGTCTTGTTCAGTCTGCGGTATACCGGGTATGATTGGATTTGCCATAGCTCGGAATAATTTATTTCAAATATACCTTTTTGGAATGAAAAAAGCAAGGGGAAGCCAAAAAATATCATAAATGTGTGTTGGTTATTTCCATGCGGCCTTGTTCTGTACCTGCCCTTTCACCATGTTGTTAGGAAAACTTACTTTTTCGAGTAAAGAGTGTTTCATTCAGTAATATTTTCTATATTTGCATTTCAATCTTTCCATTGTTTTTTATAAATGTTGGCTAATGTTTTGTGACGGTATTGCATAACCTTAAATGAAAACCTGATGGTACACTTATATAGATATATCATTTTAATAATCTGTCTTTGCACTACCCAAATGGTTTCCGCATACGGATTGAGATTTCGTGGTGCGGCCAGCCCTATCGATGAAAGAACATCCTATGACGTGTTTGCCCACAGTTCTCCCTCTTTCAAGGACTACTTCGACTTGGAGTTCAACATGGCCCTGTATTCTACCGAGAGTGTCGGCTATGTATTGCGGGTTAAAGGAGCTGACGAAGGACAGATTTTCAATCTTTTCTTTGATTTTCGTGGCGATGACATCTTGTTCCGTCTGAACCAGGAGGGGAAGTGTGTGTTGATAGCCTTGCCTGTCAGTAAGGCGGAGGCGATGAAATCCCATTGGTTTAAGGTAAAGATAGCTTTCAACCTGAAGCAGGATGAGATTACTCTCAGAATTCACAATCAAGAAAAGGTATGCAAAGGTGTGCTGCTCTCTGATGAGTTCAGTCCGAAAATAGTGTTCGGTAAGAGCGACCACATCATTGACGTTCCGGAGATAGCTATTGATAAGGTGGCTGTGAATGCCGATTGTACTTACACATTTCCCTTGGATGAGGCGGACGGAGAATCGGTCTGCAACCGGGAAGGTATTCTTTATGGAAAGGTGGAGAATCCGATATGGTTGATTAACGAGGCCTGCCACTGGAGGAAAGAGGGGGGCTTTGCGTCGGCATCGGAAGCTGGTTCCTGCTACAATGCCGACAGAAACGAGATTTATTATTTCAACCGTGATTCGTTGTTCGTCTACAATATGGAGACGGGAAGCACTTCTGCCAAGGCTTTTGCCGAACGGTGCCCCGTGAAGCTGTTTCTTGCCGGCAGTTTCTTCGATAGTGGCAGTGAAAGGCTCTATGCCTACGAGGTGTATGCCGAGAATGGAGAAACGGAGCCTATGATAGCGAGTTTGGATTTGCAGACGTTGAGCTGGAGGGTGGAGAGCTACAGTCGGCTGAACATGCAATTGCATCATCACTGCTCCTATTATGATGCAGTTCGCAAACGTTACACCATCTTCGGCGGCTTCGGCAATATGTACTACAGCAATAAGTTCTATATGTTCAATGCGGAGGAGGGACGTTGGGAGACGCAGGGTTCTCTGTCCGGCGATTTTCTTTGTCCGCGCTATTTCTCTTCGGCCGGTTATCTGGACAGTAATCATTCTGTCTATGTTTTCGGCGGTATGGGCAATGAATCGGGCGACCAGGTGGTAGGCCGTCGCTATTTTCACGACCTTTATAAAGTGGATTTGCAAGAAATGCGTGTGCAGAAACTTTGGGACATTTCAGAAGGACAACCTAATGTGGTTCCGGTGCAGGATATGGTTATACTGAATGACTCTTGTTTCTATGTTTTGCGTTATCCCGAAAGTGTGTCCAACTCGTTTTTGCATCTCTACCGTTTTTCTGTAGAAGACGGCAGTTTTCATATATTGGGTGATTCCATTTCCATTTACTCCGATAAAATTACCACGAACGCTCGTCTTTATTACAACGAGCGCCAAAGCAGGCTTTTTGTGACCGTGCAGGAAACAAGCGACGACGTGTCTTCCAGATTTTCCGTCTATTCTCTGCTCTTCCCGCCGGTTTCTCTTGACAAATATACTGCACATAACGGTGGAGGAAATGCTTCGCATGCGTGGCTTGTACTGGTAGCCGCGGTTGTGGCTGTAGCTGGCGGCAGCGTATGGATGTACAAGTGGCGTCGAAACTCCGGCAAGGGCGAGGATAGCGAAACCGCGAGAGGCGACAAGGAGCAACTTCCTGATGCTTCTGATGCAAAGGTAGAGAAGATGGCGGCAGATACGGGAGTTGCCAATTCGGTGTATTTGTTCGGTGATTTTTCTGTTTTCGACCGGAACGGACGCAATATTTCTTATATGTTTTCCTTGCGTATCAAGCAGATATTCTGTCTCATTTTGCGTTATAGCGATGCCGACGGAATTTCTTCCAAGCAACTGAGCGATTTGATATGGCCCGACAAGCCAAAGGACAAAGTGAAAAACTCGCGTGGAGTAGCCATCAATCACCTGCGCAAAATTCTAAAAGAATTGAATGGCATAGAACTGGTTTACGAAAAAGGATGTTTCCGCTTCACGCTGTCCTCCGGTTTTTATTGCGACTACTTGCGCTTTATGGCGATAGTTGCCGAAAACCGGATAGAGGAATGCCGGCAAGAGTTTTTGCATATCGTAGGGCGTGGCAAGTTTGTAGGTTTTATGGACGGTCCGTTGTTCGACGGTTTCAAGCAAGATGTGGAGTGCCGTTTGGAGGTGTTTGTCTTGCAACTGATGAAGAAGGCTTTCGAGGCACAGGATTATTCGGAAGCTGTGAGCTTGGCCGAAGCGGAATTCAATATCGACCCGGTGAACGAGACGGCTTTGTACTGTTGCATCAAGTCACTTTTCATGCTCAAGCATGAGAATGCCGCTATTGGCACTTACCAGAGATTCGTGGCGGAATACAAAAAATACACGGGGGAGGATTATCCTCATCCTTTCAGTCTTTACTGGAGTTAGTTTCCCGGCACGTTGCATCCGGTGCTTCCAGTCTTTTCTCTTTTTGTTCTTCGGTCTGCCTCTTTCAGCTTGTCCGATAACTCTTGTCATGTTACATCTATGGCTGATAACTGTTTGCAAAGCAAAAAACTTTTGACTTCAGTTGCATATTCAGGGTACCTCAGTTGTATACTTAGGGTGCCTTAGTCATATACAGAGATAGGACTATTATGAGACTTTTGATAATCAATTCTTTAAGAATTAAGGCTCCGGCATTGATAAAAGGAGACAAATGGACTGTTGGAAATGGGAATTTGGTAGAGCGTGCGATAATTGCTTGACTTGCGTTGCCCATTTCAAAACTAGAAGAGCCGAATGAATCCTTTTCTTTCCTTTCTTTTATGGGTTAAAATGGCTCGGATTAATGCTTTTTTTATCCCATTATACTCAAATTAACCCTAAAATTAACCCATAAGAAATCAAATTTGTAGTCGAAGGGGCGGTTTATAATGCCCTGAGGCTGATGTGGTCGATTGGCATCGGCTCCTTTGTTGTATTAACTTCTAATAATAATTAAACTATGAAACAGGCAAAAAAACTGAAAGTCTTCGGACTGATGACCATGCTTATAAGTATGGTGTTCATGGTAAGCTCCTGCTCGGATGACGATACGGACGGAGGGGGGGTATCTTATGGCAAGGTGACGGGCGTTGTCACTGACGATTTATCTTTTCCCCTTGAAGGGGTAACGGTTCAGGTCGATGGTTCCGGTATAACGGCTACACCGGACGGTCCGCGGGCCACGACAAATTCACAGGGTGTATATACACTCGAAAACATTTCAATAGGTACACATATAATTACATTTACGAAAGCCGATTATCAGACGGTAAGTGTTACCGTCGTAGCTGAAAAATTCAATGAAGAACAAGTAGCCGAAGTCAGTCCTAAGATGGAGTATGCAGCTGCAAAAATCAAAGGAAAAGTGACCGATGCAGGAAAGGGTAGTGCTCCGTTGGAAGGAGTGACAGTCAGCATCAGCTCCACGCAGACTACCACCACCGGAAGCGACGGTACGTTTGAAATCGGCAACTTGCCACTGGCCGACTATACCGTTACCTTCACGAAAGAGGGTTATGCTTCTATCGTGAAGAAAGTGGTTATGGCCGACTTTACGGATGGCATTGCTACTACAGACGTGCGCATGGGGGGAACGGAAATCCTGCGCGGACTGACCATCGACGACTTGAAAGCTGCCGAAAAATGGTATTATAACGAATACCGCGGTGGACGAAACGCCGAAAGCTATCCCCACTGGGACTGGGCTTGCAACTACATGTGTACGATGGACTTCCGTGGCGACTGGGAAGAGCAGAACGAAGGTACCACTCTCCGTATCCGCAACAATGAGGCCGACCGTAGCAATCCGGCAGATATGGAAGTGTTCGATTCATTTGTCTTCGGTAGCAAGCTCATTACACCCGACAACTACATTATGACACTCCAGATCCGTACGCACAATGCTGATGACGCTGCTCCGGCTTACTATGGTGTGCAGGTGGTAGACTTGTCTGAGGCCGATCCGAAAGCCAAGATGATTGGCGATGTCAGAACCTATGCTTCCGGTGATTACGGTTCAGTCCCAGTAGACCTGAGCGAATACATCGGTAAGGAAATCATCATCGCCATCGGTACTTTCCGCGCCCAGACAGGCGACTATTGGAAACAGCTGGTATTGCGCCGCATCTCGTTTGCCACAGAGGTGGTTAAAGGCTGGGGCTGGTTGCCGGGTACCGAAATCGCAAAGCTGGAAGGTTGGAAGATGACGCACGAGATGGTACGCTCCACCATGCCGCATATCAAGTCGCAGTTTACCGGTATCAATCCCATTGAAGGAAACCGTGATAACTATGTGGACGCTTATCGTGCTTGGCGCGAGGTAGACCACGTATGTGCCGAGTGGTCGTATATGCCGTTGACCAAAGACCCCGAAGTATTCCCTTCCGAGGGTTATCTGATTAAGACACGCGGTGGAAACGCTGTAAGCACTACCGTGCCCGAATCTTACTTCTATGCCAAGTTTTCCATTGCTTCCGGACGCAACAAGCTGACGCTGAAGACGCGTAACTTCAGCGCCACCAACGCCACCTTCTTCAAGGTGACAGCCATTCGTATGGACGGAACTGTTACCCACTTGGCACCTGTCTCTAATACAGCTCGGTTTGCCGAAGCGGCTGCCGACGGTTGCTGGAAGTTTATCCACGAGGCCGGAGGAAAGGGCGATTCGGAAGGATATGCCGATTTCGTTTACGATTTGTCTCAGTTCAACGGAGAAGACGTGATGTTGACCATCGGCATCTTTAAGGGCGAAGCGAATGACGATGAGAACAAGCTGGTGATGCGTGGCATAACAATGGAATAACAAACTACTGATATTTAATTATTCTTGAAGCTTTCCCCTTGCTTCTTTCCGCATCTTATGGAAGAAGGAGGAGGGAAGTCTGAGGAAACTAATAGTATGTATGAACAGAATGAAAAAATTATTTACTTTACTGACTTTGCTTTTATGGACGTTAGTGGCTTGCAGCAACGATTCGGCCGCTGATGAAAAGCCGGGTAGTGGGGAGACGGATATTCCTGCGGGTAATCTTCCTATGCAGAACGTGGCGCGTGCCATAGAACTGATTGACAATGCCGTGGAGTGCTATTTCAGGGGTACGGGCATGGCTATGTCACGTTATTACAATCCTTATACCGGCAATCGTTCCAGCGAGTTGGGCAGTGTGTGGATGTACACCAGTTCCATTGAGGCTGTAAACGCTGCGATGAAAGCCATGAAGACCGGACAGGCAAAGGGAGAAACGGCTCTTTATGATTCTCACTTTAATCGTTACAAGGAACTTTTGACTCAACTTTATGATAATTTGGAGTATTATGCAGGTACTTTCACGCTGACCTCTTATACGCAGACCAGGCAGTGGACGGTATACGGCGTAGACCGTGGTTCCGATAAGGGAGCTGCTCAGGTGGAAGGCGTACTCAATGTCTACGACGACCAGATGTGGCTGATACGCGAACTGCTGGAATCCTATCACATCACCGGTGAGCAGCGCTACCTGGATAAGGCGGAATACCTGGCAGAGTATGTGCTCGATGGCTGGGACTGCACGCTCGACGAGCAGGGCAGACAGCTGGGAGGCATCACCTGGGGCCCCGGTTATCTCTCCAAGCACTCTTGCAGCAATGGCCCTATGGTCAGCCCGCTGGTATGGCTACACGAGATTTATAAAGGAAAGTCCGATGAAGTGACCTACGGCTACGTGGATACGGACAACAGCCGCAAGCTGCGTACAGAGAAGAAGGCCGATTACTACCTGAACTTTGCCAAGGTCATTTACGACTGGCAGAAGGCACATCTGTTGCGCCCCGACGGCGTGTACGACGATATGATGGGTGGAGCTGAATCGCCTGAGATAGAATATGTCACTATTGACGGTCTACGCTATCGGAAAGGCACCAAGCTGCGCGACCGCGTAGGTCCCGCCATCACTTACAACAGCGGTACGATGCTTTCCGGTGCAGCCGACCTCTATCGGGCAACCAGCGATGCCGCTTACCGCACGGACTTGGCTGCATTGACCGACAAGAGCTTTGTCTATTTTGCCAAGGAGGACGCCTCCAAGCCGGGTTGCTATGCCTTCGACATCAGCGGCTTCCGCAATTGGTTCAATGGCGTGCTGATGCGCGGATATGTAGATGCCTCTGCGGCGCACACCGCTGCATCGGGCTGTATCGCGGCTTTCCAGCACAACTTGGATTATGCCTACGATAACTACCTCTACAAACAGATGCTTCCTACCAATTTGCTGGTGGGCTGGAACAAAGCCGAGAAGAGCAAGAACAATGTGGAAGCAATGTTCACTTTTGCTTTTGCAGCCGAGTATGCAGTGTTGGCGAATTATGAATGGAGCAAAAATTAATTTAAAAAATAATGGACTATGAAAGATTTTAGCAAGATGCGACAAGGACTGGCTTGCGTGGTGATGGCATTGCTTATGATGCTGATTCCGACAGGCGTTTTCGCACAGAACTCTATTTCCGTTTCGGGAGTAGTGATAGACGATACCAACGAGCCGGTTATCGGAGCGGCCGTTATGGTGAAAGGCACCACTGTCGGTGTGATTACCGACATTGATGGCCGTTACACCATCAACGCTCCTGCCGATGGTGTCCTCAGCTTCTCCTACGTGGGATTGAAAAGCAAGGAAGAGAAAGTGAACGGACGTACCACCATTAACGTTGTGATGCACACCGACTCCCAGATGATAGATGAGGTGGTGGTTATCGGTTACGGTACGCAACGCCGTGGTTCGGTAACGGGTGCCGTTGCCGGCGTAAAGGGTAAGGATATGATTCAGACCAAGAACGAAAACCCACAGAATATGTTGACTGGACGTGTGGCAGGTCTTCGTGTATGGCAGAAGAGTTCCGAACCCGGTACGTTCAATAACAGTTTCGATGTGCGTGGTATGGGTACGCCGCTGGTGGTTATCGACGGTATTCCCCGCAGTGTGGAAGAGTTCCAACGCTTGAATGCTCAGGACATCGAGGACATCTCCGTATTGAAAGATGCCTCTGCTGCCATCTACGGTGTGCGTGCCGCCAACGGTGTGGTACTGGTGACCACCAAGAAGGGAGCGGCCGGCAAGACCGAATTCTCTTACAACGGTTCTTACACCTTCCAGCAACCCTCGCGTATGCCTGAGTTGTGTAATCCTTTTGAATCAATGACGCTCTTCAACGAAATGTCTATGAACAACATCAACGGTGGTTCGTGGGTATTCGGCGAAGATGCCTTCGAGGCATACCGCAACGGCACACGTCGTACGACGGACTGGAACGACCTGATTATCTCCAACGTGGCTCCTCAGACACAACACGACATCAGCATCTCCGGTGGTACCGAAAAGACGAAGTTCTACATCAGCATGGGTTACTTCTATCAGGAAGGCATCTTCCGTTCCGGCGACTTGAATTACAACAAGTTCAACTTGCGTTCCAATATCTCCACCGAGATTACCAAGGGTATCAAGTTCGAACTGGGTGTGAGTGCTGTTTCCGACGAACGTAATACGCCTTTCTCAAGTGCGCAGGACATCATTCGCAACTACTGGCGTCAGGGTGTACTCTATCCTGCGTTCGCCGACCTCGAAGGAACGATGTTGAACTACAACGGTCTGGATATGGAACAGAACACCGTGGCTATGATGACGTCCGATGTATCCGGTTACAAGAAGTATAAACAGAAATATTTCCAGTCTTCGGCTACCGTATCAGTAGACTTCGGTGAATATACACCGATATTGAAAGGCTTGACTGCCAAGGCTATGTTCAGCTACGACTACCGTGCCGACAACAACGAGGCTTTCCGCAAAGAGTACTATCAGTATGCTTACGACGAGCAGACCGGTGCTTACAACCAGAAGGTCTACAACGAAAGTTCGCCCAGCAATATGCGTCGCGAGTTTTATGACAAGTCTCAGATGCTGGGTCAGTTTACCGTGAACTACAACCGCACTTTCAACGATGTTCACCACGTAGGCGGTGTCGTTGGTTGGGAAGTCCAGAAGCGCAACGGTGATAACTTCTACGCCATTCGCGACTTGGCATTCTCTATGCCTTATCTGCTGGCGGGAGTGACCGAAGGTCAGATTGGTGCTATGCAGACAGGTGGTGGCGACCTCTACGAACAAGCCAACGAAGCCTTGATAGGTCGTGTCAACTACTCGTTTGCCGACCGCTACCTGCTGGAAGCACAGTTCCGTTACGACGGTTCCAGCAAGTTTGCCAAAGGACATCAATGGGGTTTCTTCCCCTCCGTATCGGCAGGTTGGAGAATTTCCGAAGAACCTTTCTTCAAGAGTATCGATGCTCTGAAATTTGTCAATCAGTTGAAGTTGCGTGCCAGCTATGGTGTACTTGGTGATGACGGTGACTTGAATTACGACTGGGCGATGGGATATACCTATCCTGCGACAAGTTCCAATATGACTAATGGTGACTATGCTTCTTACTCACCGGGTTATGTCTTCGGCGGCAAATTTATCAGTGCGGCCAGTCCGATGGCGCTGCCCAATGAGGACATCACGTGGTTCAAGTCCAAGACGTTCGATATCGGTTTCGACTTTGAGGCTTGGAACGGTATGCTGGGTGTTTCATTCGACTACTTCAACCGTTTGCGTACCGGTCGTTTTGCCCGTCGTTCCGGTGCCTTGCCTACCGTGGTTGGTGCCACTGCTCCGCGCGAGAATCTGGACAGCGACCGTCAGTTCGGTATGGAATTGGAATTGACACACCGTCATAAGATTGGTCAGGTGGCCTACAACCTGAAAGGTATTGCTACCGTTACCCGTCAGAAGTACCTGACTGCTTCGGAGAAGGGACCTTGGGCGAACTCCTACGACCGCTGGCGCAACGATAACCTGACACACCGTTACCAAGGTGTGCAGTTTGGATATACTTCTGCCGGACGTTATACCAGCTGGAACGATATCTGGAGCTATAACGCTTTCAAGGAACGCGACATTCTGCCGGGCGATTATAAATATGAAGACTGGAACGGTGACGGCGAAATCAACGGCCAAGACGAACATCCATTTGCCTTCGACCAGACTCCGTGGTTGCAATTCAGTTTGAATGCCGGTCTGCAATGGAAGAACTTCGACTTCAATATGTTGTTGCAAGGTTCTGCACTGGGCTCTATGGAATACAAGGAACCGCTGCACGAAATCTGGGGTAAGAACGGTGGTGGCGCATTGACTCAATTCCTCGACCGCTGGCATCCGCTGGATCCGAAAGCCGATCCATACAATCCTGCTACGGTTTGGACTTCCGGTCACTACGCTTACACAGGCCGCTGGGCAAAAAACAATTCAGCCTTCAACCGCGTAAGCACTGCTTACCTCCGCTTGAAGAGCATCGAACTGGGTTACACTTTCCCGAAATTGAAACAGATTCCCAATGCCAGCCTGCGCGTCTATGCCAATGCTTACAACCTGCTCACTTTCACAGGTGTGAAGTTTGTAGACCCTGAACATCCCGATGATGACCTGGGCCGTATGTATCCGTTGAACAAGACCTATACACTGGGCGTTTCGCTCTCATTCTAAATAACCAATGATATAAATCTAAAAAGAACAATAAATATGAAACATAAACTGATATCCGCGATGTTGTGTATGACCCTCGCCACTTCCTGTGTCGATATGGACATTGCACCCAAGAATATCGTGACTTCCGAGTCGTTGCTTTCCAATGAATCGGGAATGGACATCTATATGGCACGTATGTATAGCAATATGCCGTGGGAAGACTTTAAATATATGGCTCAATGGGGATTGAATTTCAGCGGCTGGCTGAATGCTATCGGTATCGAGGGCACCGGCGAAGCTATGAACCGCGATGGTATCTGCCGTGCGTTTACCGGTGAAGACAATGCTTATTGGGGAAGAGCTTTTGAATTGTTGCGCGACGCCAACTACCTGATTGAGAACCTGCCGAAGTACCAAGGTTCCTACGCCGAGATTGCCTACAATCACTATTTGGGTGAAGCTTATTACGTGCGTGCCACGGTCTTCTACGCCATGGCTCGTCGTTTCGGTGGTATCCCTTTGGTGACAAAGGTCATCCAGTACCCCGGGGACGGTAATCTGGAAGTGCCCCGTGCCAGTGAGGAAGAAACTTGGGACCGGATTCTGGAAGATTATGACAAGGCCATCGAACTGATGATGGCTACCAGCCCCAAGAGCGGTTACAGCAACAAGTATGTAGCGTTGGCTTTCAAATCCGAAGCAATGCTCTATGCAGGTAGCGTGGCTAAGTACAACGAAACAGTAACCGGCCGTCTGACCGGTCTGGGTGCCAAGACCGGCGTGCGTGTCATCGGATTTGATGAAGGCCGTTGGCAAGAGGCTTCCAAGAAATACTTTGCCGAGGCTTATAAGGCTGCTTCCGAAGTAATCAAGAGTGGTGTATACTCACTTTACAAGAAGAAATGGGCTGCCAACGACCCGGAAGCACAATACCAGAATATGGTGGATATGTTCTCCGATCTTAACGGTAATCCGGAGAATATCTATGTAAAGGAATACGTCTATCCTACCAGTACCCATGCTTACGACTCTTACAACCTGCCGCGTACTTTCAAGGCTCCGTTGAACTGCGGTGTCTGCCCGACAGCCGACTTTGTAGAGTTGTTCGACGGTTTCGACCGCTATGCCGACGGTACGCTGAAGGTAACAACCGGTAATTCGAACACCGAGGGAAACTATATTATGTATGACGAACCGATGGATTATTACAAGAATGCCGAACCGCGTCTGCGTGCATATGTCATCTTCCCCGGTGATATGTTCAAAGGCAAGGAGATTGAGATTTATGCCGGTGTTTACACAGGTTCTGCACCGATCAAACCGCTCTTTAATGATTATTCGTATGGCTCGGCTACTGTTAAGTACAACCACCTGAGTGCTTATACTGAAAAGCCCAAGACGCTTTATCTGAGTACCGGTGCTAACGACCAGCAGGAAATCGTGACGTTGGCGAATGGCTCTACAATGACGGCTGCCGGCGAAAACGGTCCTTTCTATAATGATGGCGGTAGCGCAATGACCGGTCTGTTGTCTCGTAAATGGTTGAATCCCGATCCTGCATTCGTGCCCCGCGAAGGTAACAGTGCACAGCCTTTCATCTTGATGCGTTATGCCGAAGTATTGTTGAACGCTGCTGAGGCTGCTGTGGAACTCTCGCTGGCAGGTGCTTCCTCACCGGACGGTACCGATATGTTGGGCGTGGCTACGCAGGCAGTCAACGACATTCGCGAACGTGCCGGTGCCAAGTTGCTGGCTTCTTCACTGAACGGTACGGTAAACAGCCGTGACATCGTTCGCAAGGAGCGCCGTAAAGAGTTGGCGTTTGAAAACAAGATCAAGTGGGATTTACGCCGCTGGCGTGTAAACCACTATGAAGGTCGCGACGGATTCTGGGGCGAACAATGCGACAAGGACCGTTTCAGCAATACGACTCGTTATCGTTTCCGTGGTATCTATCCGTTCTACTCGACAGCTACTGGCAAGTGGTTCTTCGATGTTTGCTTCAACTACACTACGGCAGGTGACAAGGACTTCGGTTATACTCCGTTGGACTATTACTTTGAAATCCCGGGCGGTGAGGTATCGAAGAGTAACGTAATCGATCAGCAGCCTAACCGATAAAAACTAATTAGACAATTAAAAACTTAAAAGTATGAGAAAGACAATATTTTATAGCTTATTCAGCACCCTGTTTCTGTTGACCTCGTGCAGTATGTTTGAAATAGACAACTATGATGAGCCTGCCGAAACGATTTGGGGCGAGGTGGTTGATGAAGCCACAGGCAAGCGTGTACTGACCGATCAGGGCAGTGAGGGTATCCGTGTTCGTCTGACCGAATTGAGCTGGGGCGACAACGTACAGCACAATCCCGACTTCTTCTGCATGATGGACGGTACGTTCCGGAATACAAAGATTTTCAAGGGTGAGTACAACGTCCGTGTCGATGGTCCCTTCATTCCCTTGGTACGTGAAAACACGGACGGTACTTTGCTTTACGACGGTTCCGTCAATACGGAAATCAGTGGTACGACGAAGCTGAAATTTGAAGTGCAGCCTTTCCTGAATGTGGAGATTGTGGGTAATCCGCAGGTAAGCAACGGAGTTGTCAAGGCACAGGTACGCGTGACTCGCGGTGTGTCAGATGACATCTTCCGTGAGAAAATCCAGCCGATGGGCAACTGGAAGGACGAATACCTGAACGTAACCGATATACAGCTTTTTGTCAGCTATTCAAGCACCGTGGGCTATCGGGCACGTGACGAACGTTGGTCAAGCAGCATCAACTACGACGGCAAGAGCTTTGAGGAGTTGCTGGGCAAGGAAGTTACCATTCAGTCGAACGGTAGTGTACCCTCGGGGCGCAAGGTGTTTATACGCGCAGCTGCACGTATAAACTACGATACGCCTGTGGGTAGTGGTGTTCGCAGATGGAACTACAGCGAACCGATGGAGGTGCTGATTCCTTAATCAGACAAGCCCGTATAGTAGCGTGTGCCGAAAAGACTGGTACAATAGAGTTTTTTAGATGCGTCTAAAAAATGCGATACAGTGTTTTCGACACACACTTTCTGTCTATGTGAAGCCATTGTTGCAGATAATGGCAAGAGCAAGAATCCAAATTTCATAAAAAAACAGAAATTGATATGAAGCAAAAACATCTTTTGATGAGTCTGGCTATCTTGGCAACGGGCATTCCTGCGAGTGCTCAGACCCGGAATAGTGTGAAAACTACTTTTCAAACCTCACGCGAGTGGAAGCCTGCCATCGACAATAGGGCTGATGCCGTGATGGTGTATGGAGTAGGGGGAAATCCCTCGGACAAGTCACGCAAGCTCTCTTTCGAGGAACGTGTGAAATCCTGGAAAGATCGTGGATATACCATTCATTTTATGACCGGCATTGCCTGGGGCGAATACCAGGACTACTTCACCGGACAGTGGGACGGGAAATGTCATTTGGACGAGGGACAGGTCACGCAGGCCGGAGACACGATATGGCACGGTCATATGGTGCCCTATATCGTACCATCGGAGAATTTTTTAAGTTATCTGAAAGAGAGACATGTGAAGAGGGTAATCGATGCCGGTGTGGACGCCATCTTCATGGAGGAACCTGAATTCTGGGCAAGAGCCGGTTATAGTGAGTCCTTTAAGAAGGAATGGAAAAACTACTATGGCTTCGACTGGAGACCGCAACATGAGTCTCCGGAAAATACTTACTTGTCGAGCAAACTCAAGTATTACTTGTACTATCGTGCGCTGAATGAAGTCTTCACCTTTGCCAAGGAATATGGTAAAAGCAAAGGGATGGACGTGAAGTGCTACGTTCCCACCCACTCGCTGGTGAACTATTCGCAATGGCAGATTGTCAGTCCGGAAGCAAGTCTTGCTTCACTTCCTTGCGTGGACGGTTACATAGCCCAGGTATGGACCGGAACTTCGCGTGAGCCGAATTTCTTTGACGGTCGCAAACGTGAGCGTGTGTTTGAGACTGCCTATCTGGAGTATGGCTCCATGGAGTCGATGACTGCTCCCACCGGTCGTAAGATGTTCTTCCTGACCGACCCTATTGAAGACTGGCCGCGTGACTGGGCAGATTATAAGAAGAATTATCAGGCCACCTTTACGGCACAATTGCTCTATCCCAACATAGCCGATTACGAAGTGATGCCTTGGCCGGAACGTATCTACGAAGGACTATACCGTACAAGTGCCAATAGCGATAAGAAAGAACGCATTCCCTGTTTCTATTCCACACAGATGCAAGTGATGATTAATGCCTTGAACCGTATGCCTCTGACCGATAAGAAACTGACCGGAAGCGAAGGATTCAGCGTACTGATGGCGAATTCCTTGATGTTCCAGCGTTTCCCTACGCACAACGGATATGAAGATCCGCAACTTGCCAACTTCTACGGTCAGGCGTTGCCTTTACTCAAACGGGGCGTGCCCGTCAAGACCGTCCACATTGAGAACCTTGGCTATAAAGAAGCGCTGGCTGACACAAAAGTGTTGCTGATGACTTATGCGAACATGAAACCGCTTGAGTCCGAAGCGCACAGCCGCATTGCCGATTGGGTGAAGAAGGGCGGGGTGCTGATTTACAGTGGGACGGACAACGACCCATTTCAGAATGTAAGAGAATGGTGGAATACCAACGGGCATAACTATGCAACTCCTTCCGCACATCTTTTTGAGCAGATGGGACTCCCTGCCAGACCGGAACAGGGAGAATACAGTTACGGTAAGGGAACCGTATGTATTGTCCGTACCGACCCTAAAGATTATGTCCTGCATGAAGGCGGTGACAAAGATTTTTTGTATCTTGCAGCCCGAATGTACGAGCAGAATGCCAAAGCGGGGAAACTGGAATTCAAAAATAATTTCTATCTGCAAAGGGGGGATTACGACTTGGTTGCTGTGCTTGAAGAGAGCGTGAGCGACGAGCCGTTTACTGTGGAAGGATGTTTGATTGACCTTTTCGACCCTCAATTACCGATATGCACTTCCAAGCGGATAAATCCGGGTGAACAAGCCTTGTTGCTGAATGTGGAGCGCGTGGCCGGTAAGAAGAAGCCTCAGGTTCTGGCTTCGGCAAGTCGGGAAGAACAGGAAGAACGCGGAAAAGGCCGGTACTCCTATGTGGCGAAAAGTCCTGCCGAGACTTCAAACGTATCGCGGGTGCTGTTGCCCCGTTGTCCTAAGAGTGTGACAGTTGACGGCAGAGAAGTATTCGATGCCGAGCGTTGGCATGCAGCAAGCCATACCTATTTGATAGAATTTGAGAATAATCCTGACGGAGTGTCAGTGAAGTTTTGCTGGTAATCTCGGCCCTTTTATTTTTTTAAGTGTAACAACATAAACAATTACTTTATATAACCAATATGAGAAAAAAGCTTTTATACACCTTGTTGGCATCATGCCTTTTTGCATGCAGTGACAAGGGTACGTCTTACGACGTCATAAAGAACGACTTGAGAGCACCTGCCTACCCGCTTGTAACTATCGACCCTTATGCCAGTGCATGGTCTATGAGTGACAACCTTTACGACAGCCCCGTGCGGCATTGGACGGGTAAGGATTTCCCGCTGGTTGGCGTGTTGAAGGTGGACGGTGTTTCCTACCGTTTCATGGGAACCGAGGAATTGGAGATGAATGCCATCGTTCCTACCTCGCAGCAAGGGGACTGGACGGGCCGGTATACCACGGAGAAGCCTGCGGGCGATTGGACTTCTGCCGTTTACGACGATTCCAAATGGAAGTCGGACCGCGGTGCCTTTGGTACTAAAGAAAATGAGCCTACGGCCAAGACTCAATGGGGAACCCGCAATATCTGGGTGCGCCGTACGGTAACTATCGACCATGATTTGGCCGGTATTCCTGTCTATCTGGAATTCTCCAACGATGACGATGCCGTGTTCTATATCAACGGAGTGAAGATATACAGTACCGGAACCACATGCAACAAGAACAAAGTTGTGAAACTTCCCGATGAGGCTTTAGCAGCCTTGAAGCAAGGGGATAACATCATTGCCGCGGAATGTATCAATCCTGTTGGTAACGGCTTGCTCGACTTCGGCCTGCAGATTCCGAAACATCTGGAAACCGTGTTTGGCAAAACTGCCGTGCAGACCTCTGCCGACGTGCAGCCCATGCAGACACACTACGCTTTTACTTGTGGTGATGTCGACCTGAAAGTCACCTTTACGGCACCTCTCTTCATGGAAGACCTGAAGCTGCTGAGCCGTCCCGTGAATTACCTTACTTATAGTGTTGCTGCCCGTGACGGCAAGGAACATGAGGTGGAGGTGTATTTTGAGGCTTCTCCGCGCTGGGCGCTCGACCAACCTTACCAGCAATCAGCAAGCAAGGGATATGAAGCAGACGGACTGCTCTACCTGAAGAGTGGAAGCAAGGAACAGGACATCCTGGCAAAGCAGGGTGATGACCTCCGCATTGACTGGGGATATTTCTACATGGTTGCCGGCAAGGAAAACACTGCATACAGTGTCGGCAACAGTACCGAACTGCGCAAGAACTTCGTGAACGGAACCATGAACTCAGCTTCGCTCGAGGGAGAGGATAGCAATGGAAACATGGCTTTGGTGCGTAGCTATGGCAAAGTGAAGAATATCACCGACAAGATAATGCTTGGATATGACGACATTTATTCCATCCAATACTTCGGTACAAACTTGCGTCCTTACTGGAACTCGAAAGGCGACCGCACCATCGAGGCGGAAATGCTGGCTGCCTACAATGAGTATGACAAATTGCTGGCACGTTGCTATGCCTTCGATAAGAAGTTGATGGAAGATGCTTCGGCGGCAGGAGGCAAGGAATATGCCGACCTTTGCGCGTTGGCCTACCGTCAGTCCATTGCCGCCCACAAACTGGTGGAAGCCCCCAACGGTGACCTGTTGTGGCTGTCGAAGGAGAACAACAGCAACGGCTGTATCAACACCGTAGACCTGACTTACCCCTCGGCTCCCCTTTATCTGATTTATAATCCTGAACTGGAGAAAGGCATGATGAACGGTATCTTCCATTATAGTGAAAGCGGTAAATGGACCAAGCCCTTCGCTGCCCATGATTTGGGAACTTATCCTCTTGCCAACGGGCAGGTATACGGAGGCGACATGCCGGTGGAAGAGAGTGGAAATATGCTGATTCTTACGGCTGCCATTGCTGCTGTAGAAGGCAATGCCGACTATGCTGCCAAGCATTGGGAAGTTCTCACCACCTGGACTGATTATCTGGTGGAAAAGGGACTCGACCCTGAAAACCAACTCTGTACCGATGACTTTGCCGGACACTTTGCCCATAACACCAATCTCTCCATCAAGGCAATTCTAGGAGTAGCCTCTTATGGCCGGTTGGCCGAAATGCTCGGCAAGAAGGATGTTGCCGAAAGCTATACGATGAAGGCCCGCAAGATGGCAGCCGAATGGGGGCGCATGGCCAACGACGGTGACCATTATCGTCTGACCTTTGACAAGCCGGGCACCTGGAGCCAGAAGTACAATTTGGTTTGGGACAAATTGCTCGGATTGAACATCTTCGACAGCAAAATTGCAGAAATGGAGATACCTTATTACCTGACCAAGCAGAATATCTATGGTTTGCCCCTGGACAGTCGTGAGACTTACACCAAGACCGACTGGATCATGTGGACTGCCACTATGGCTCCTGACTTGGCCACTTTCCGTGAATTCATCGTTCCTATGCATAAGTTCATGAACGAAACGATAGACCGCGTTCCTATGTCCGACTGGGTGTTTACCGACAAGCCCAACTGGCGTGGTTTCAAGGCGCGTTCGGTAGTAGGGGGATATTACATGAAGATGCTTGAGGCTAAATTGATGCAGAAATAACAATGATAAAACTTATGTATATGAAACGATTTTTTGCATGGGGAGCCGCTTTCCTACTTGCAGGAGGCATGCAGGCGGCTTCACTGCCGGATGACGGAGAGAATACTCCGGTTGACTATGTCAGCACTTTGGTGGGAACACAGTCCAAACATGCTCTTTCTACCGGAAACACGTATCCGGCTGTAGCTATGCCTTGGGGTATGAATTTCTGGACTCCGCAGACCGGAACCATGGGCGACGGATGGGCCTATACTTACGATGCCGACAAGATTCGCGGCTTCAAGCAGACACATCAGCCCAGTCCGTGGATTAACGACTACGGGCAGTTTGCCATCATGCCCGTCACCGGAAAGGTGGCTTTCGACCAGGACGAGCGTGCCAGTTGGTTTTCTCACAAAGCCGAGACTGCCACTCCTTATTATTATAAGGTATATCTTGCCGACCATGACGTGACAACAGAGTTTGCTCCTACCGAGCGTGCCGCTGCTTTCCGCTTTACTTTCCCTGAAACGGAAGAAGCCTATGTGGTGGTCGATGCCATGGACAATGGTTCTTTTGTGAAAATCATTCCGGCTGAACAGAAAATCATAGGCTACACCACCAAGAACAGTGGTGGCGTGCCTGAAAACTTCAAGAACTACTTTGTATTGCAGTTCGATAAGCCTTTTACTTATACTGCTGCCGTGAAGGATGGAAAGATTGACTCCCGCACCACCGAGGCAGGCGCCAATCATGCCGGTGGCATCATCGGTTTCCACACCAGCCGTGGCGAGCAGGTGAATGTACGTGTGGCTTCTTCATTCATCAGTCACGAGCAGGCCGAGCTGAACTTGAAGGAACTGGGCGGCCGGACGCTTGAGGAGGTGGCGAAGGCCGGGCGTGACGAGTGGAACCGTGTGCTGGGCCGCATTGAAGTGCAGGATGCCGACCTTGACCGTCTGCGTACTTTTTACTCTTGTTTCTACCGTTCGGTACTTTTCCCGCGCAGTTTCTATGAGATAGATGCGCAAGGTCAGGTAATGCATTATAGCCCTTACAATGGCGAGGTGTTGCCCGGATATATGTTTACCGACACCGGTTTCTGGGATACTTTCCGTTGTCTTTTCCCCTTCCTCAACCTGATGTATCCGTCCATGAATGCCAAGATGCAGGAAGGATTGGCCAACACTTACAAAGAGAGTGGTTTCTTGCCCGAATGGGCCAGTCCGGGACACCGTGGCTGCATGGTGGGCAACAATTCCGCCTCTGTGGTGGCGGATGCCTGGCTGAAAGGGCTACGTGGCTACGACATCGAGACATTATGGGAAGCTGTGAAGAGCGGTACGGAGAATGTGCATCCCAATGTTCCCTCTACCGGACGCTTGGGACATGAATATTACAACAAGCTGGGTTATGTGCCCTATAATGTGGGTATCAACGAAAATGTAGCCCGTACGCTGGAGTATGCCTATGACGATTGGTGCATCTACCAGTTGGGACTTTCGCTTGGCAAGTCGAAGAAAGAACTGGCCCCTTTTGCGAAACGCGCGCTGAACTACCGGAATCTTTTCGACCCTGCCTGCAAGCTGATGCGCGGCAAGAATGAAGACGGTACGTTCCAATCGCCGTTCAACCCTTTGAAGTGGGGTGATGCCTTCACCGAAGGAAACAGCTGGCACTATTCGTGGTCGGTTTTCCACGATCCGCAAGGACTCATTGATCTGATGGGAGGCAAGGATTCCTTCAACCAAATGATGGATTCCGTGTTTGTGTTGCCGCCTGTGTTCGACGAAAGCTATTATGGCAGTGTCATCCACGAAATCCGGGAGATGCAGATTATGAACATGGGCAATTACGCTCACGGCAACCAGCCCATACAGCACATGATTTACCTCTATAACTATTCCTCCCAGCCGTGGAAGGCGCAGTACTGGCTGCGTGAGGTTATGGAGCGCATGTACAATGCCAATCCCGACGGCTATTGCGGTGATGAGGATAACGGTCAGACATCTGCTTGGTACGTGTTTTCTGCTTTGGGATTCTATCCCGTCTGTCCGGGTACAGACCAGTATGTGCTGGGTGCTCCTCTTTTCCGTTCTGTGCGTCTGCACTTGGAAAATGGTAAGACTGTGGCGATTGAAGCTCCTGAGAATAGTCGTGCCAACCGCTACGTGCAGAAACTCACAGTGGACGGTGTTGACTATACACGCAACTATCTGACACATGAGCAACTGATGAACGGTTCCTCACTGCGCTTCACTATGGACAATGTGCCCAACAAACAGCGTGGGGCAGGAGAGGAGGATGCTCCTTACTCCTTCTCGAAAACACTTAAACAGAAGAAGTGATTTCAAAGCCAAAACCATAGCAATTAATGATGAGGGTGTGCCGAATGTCTGACGGAGTAATAGCTGAAAACATTCTGACACCTCTCTCTCTTGCGATAAATCATTGTTTGAAAACCCTATTTACCATGAAACTTAAGAAACTTACTATTTACTGTTTGGCATTGTTTTGTGCCTTTTCTTCTCTTTACGCGCAATCTGGCAAGGAAGTTCAAAAGAAACGTAGCGGCAATCCGGTTTTCCCCGGTTGGTATGCCGACCCTGAGGGGGTAGTGCTGGACGGGAAATTCTGGATTTATCCTACATATTCCGCTCCTTATGATGAACAGACTTTTATGGATGCTTATTCTTCGCCCGACTTGGTGCATTGGACCAAGCATCCACGTGTGCTTTCAAAGGAAAATATCCCATGGCTGCGCCGTGCTTTGTGGGCGCCGGCTGTCATCGAGGCCAATGACCGCTATTATCTTTTCTTCGGAGGAAACGACATACAGAACAACTCTGAGATTGGCGGTATCGGGGTGGCTGTGGCAGACAATCCGGCAGGCCCTTTCAAAGATGTGCTGGGCAAACCCTTGATTGATAAGATTGTGAATGGCGCACAGCCCATCGACCAGTTTGTGTTCCGCGATGACGACGGCACTTGCTATATGTATTATGGAGGATGGGGGCATTGCAACATCGTGAAATTGTCTCCCGATTTACTTGGCGTCGTTCCTTTTGATGATGGTACAGTCTATAAAGAAGTGACTCCTCAAGACTATGTGGAAGGCCCTTTCATGTTGAAACGTAACGGAAAGTATTACTTCATGTGGTCGGAAGGCGGTTGGGGAAGTCCCGACTACCGTGTGGCCTATGCCATTGCCGACTCTCCTTTCGGACCGTTCCATCGCGAAGGGACAATTCTTCAGCAAGATGCCGATGTAGCCACCGGTGCCGGACATCATTCTGTGGTGCGTGGAAAAGGCAAGGATGAATGGTACATCATTTACCACCGTCGCCCGTTGGGAGAGACGGCTGCAAACAGCCGTGCCACCTGCATTGACCGGATGTACTTTGACAAAAATGGAAAGATAAAACCGGTACGTATGACTTTCGAGGGAGTGAAAGCTACCAAAACTCCACTTGACTAATAGCAATTTTCAATTCAAATTAATATGAAGAAATATTTTTGGGGGTGAGTTGATATTGAAGTTGGTTAATGGAGGGAAGGTGGATTTATTGGATAGCATCGATTAAGATATGACATGAAGAACTTATATGTGGTTCGAATAAATAGAAAACTTGAAATAAAATGAAACGTATTGCTTTTTTGGATTATGTGCGCGTGTTTGCGTGTTTTTTGGTAATGCTGGTTCATGCCAGCGAGAATTTTTATGGAGCTGCCGGCTCTACGGACATGGCAGGACCGCAGTCCTTCCTTCAGAATGAGGCGGATAGATTGTGGGTATCAGTTTACGATGGCTTCTCCCGTATGTCCGTGCCTCTGTTCATGATTGTTTCGGCCTATCTGCTTGCACCGATGAAGAAAGGACAGAGTTGTTGGCAGTTTTATCGTAAACGTTTCCTGCGTATCATGCCGCCGTTCATCTTTTTTATGGTGCTGTACAGCACGTTGCCCATGTTGTGGGGGCAGATAGACGGAGAACAATCCCTGAACGACCTTTCACGTATCTGGCTGAACTTTCCTGCGCTTGCCGGGCACTTCTGGTTCATGTATCCGTTGATAAGCCTTTATCTGTTCATTCCGGTCATCTCACCGTGGCTGGAGAAGGTCTCGGCCAAGGAAGAACGTTTCTTCATCGGACTGTTCCTGGTTTCTACTTGTATACCTTTCCTCAACCGTTGGTTTGGCGAGGTGTGGGGACAGTGCTTCTGGAACGAATATCACATGTTATGGTATTTTTCGGGTTATTTGGGCTACCTTGTGCTGGCACATTATATCCGCGTGCATCTTGCCTGGGGGCGTTCCTTGCGTCTGAGGGTCGGTTTCCTGCTCATGCTGGCGGGCGCGGTGGCCACCATGTGGTCGTTCTATGTCCAGGCTGTTCCGGGAGTGGTTCATTCTACGCCGGTCATTGAGGTGGGATGGGCTTTCTGTACACTTAATTGCGTGGCGTTGACGGCAGGTACGTTTCTGTTGTTCAGCTGTATCGGCATTCCGCAGCCTCCGCGCATCATTGCCGAAATGTCGAAACTCAGCTACGGCATGTTCCTTATGCACATTTTCTGGCTCGGCTTGTGGGTGTCGGTGTTTAAGTCTGCATTGGGCTTGCCCACTGTAGCTGCCATTCCGGTTATAGCGATATGTACGTTTATCAGTTGTTTCGTGGCAACCAAGCTCATTTCGTTGATACCGGGCAGTAAGTGGATTATCGGGTAAGGATCTTGATTGCCAGGATTATGTGTGAATAGATTACTCATTCTTTTATTTCTTTCTTTCGGTTTGTCGGCTGGCTCCCGTACGGAAAAAGGTTGGAGGTGAAGGCTCAAGAACTGTCAATTGCCTGCCTCCAATTCCACAGCTAGCGGCTGCAGTGCTACTGCATAACGGCTGCAGTGCCACTGCATAGCGGTTGCAGTGCCACTGCATAGCAGTTGCAGCGCCACTGCATAACGGTTGCAGCGCCACTGCAAAATGGATGCATTGTTTTTGCAGTGCTTATCTGTTGATTCATACATGGTTATGCTAAAAGGAAGAAATCTGCGATTAAAGACCGAAGCGCAGTCAAAAGAAGGCAGGAGCGTCTATGGAGTGTGATAGTGCGAAGAAAGGAGGTTTCACCGCAAAAGCCGATGAATAGGAGGATTGAGGAAGAAGGTGAAGGTGATGGAGGATGAAAATACTCTCTCTTTAGCTGAAAAACTGTGTATTCTGCTTGAAAACGTGTACTTTTGCAAACTGTATGAATGAATGGCAGAATATGAACAAATCCGAAAAACGAGTATTAGTGGGAATGAGCGGAGGTATAGACAGTACCGCCACTTGCCTGATATTGAGGGAACAGGGCTATGAAATAGTCGGTCTCACTATGTGGGTGTGGGGAGACGAACCGGTAGAAGCCCGCAACCTTGCCGACAGTATGGGAATTGAACACCATGTGGCGGATGAGCGTGAGGCTTTCCGGCAGATTATCGTTCAGAACTTTATCGATGAGTATCGTCGGGGGCGTACTCCCAATCCTTGTGTGATGTGCAATCCGTTATTCAAGTTCCGTATCCTGGTGGAATGGGCCGACAAGCTGGGATGTACATTCATTGCTACCGGACACTACACCCGTCTGGAGGAACGGAACGGGAAGGTTTACATTGTTGCCGGGGATGATGACAAGAAAGACCAGTCCTATTTCCTGTGGCGACTGGGGCAGGAGGTGTTGAAACGGTGTGTCTTCCCGTTGGGAGCGTTCACCAAATTGCAGGTTCGCGAGTATCTTCGTGATAAAGGATATACGCTCAAGGCCGAAGAAGGGGAAAGCATGGAAGTCTGCTTCATCAAAGGAGATTACCGCGACTTCTTGCGCGAGCACTCTCCGGAGATAGACACTGAGGTGGGACCGGGCTGGTTTGTCAATTCGGAAGGTGTCAAACTGGGCGAGCACAAAGGATTCCCTTACTACACTATCGGACAGAGGAAAGGCTTGGAGATAGCTTTGGGCAAACCCGCTTATGTGCTGAAAATCAATCCGCAGAAGAATACCGTGATGCTGGGCGACGCGGAACAATTGAAGACCGGATATATGCTGGCCGAACAAGAGAACCTGACGGATGAAGACGAATTCTTTAGCTCAGAAGAACTCACCGTGCGCATCCGATATCGCAGCAAACCTATTCCTTGCACCGTGAAGCGTCTGGAGGACGGGCGTCTGCTGGTGCACTTCTTGTCCGAAGCTTCTGCCATTGCTCCGGGACAGTCTGCCGTGTTTTATGTCGGCCGGCGTGTAGTCGGCGGCTCATTCATAGCTTCCCAACGGGGCATCGGAATGTATATTGCAGAAAATAATAAAAACACTGATATATGAGAAAAACCTTTTTCCTTCTACTTTTTACTTTGGCTGTTGTAAGTGCATCGGCCCAACAAGACACATTGAAGTATCGCATCAGTCTGACGGACAAGGCTGCCACTGCATTTTCGCTGGAGCATCCGGAAGCATTCCTTTCTGAAAAGGCCATCGAGCGTCGTCGCAAGCAGCATCTTCCGATAGATTCTACGGATTTGCCGGTGTGCCGTAAGTATATAGACGAAATCCGGCGTCAGGGTGTAAATATAGTGGTTACCGGTAAATGGGAGAACTTTGTTACGGTTTCATGCAACGACTCCTCTTTGATAGACCGCATTGCCGCGCTTCCTTTTGTGCGTACTGCGGAAAAGGTCTGGATGGCTCCCGAAGGTGACGGGCCGATGATGTCGACTCATCGTGATTCTTTGATAAACCGGCCGACTATGTATCCGGACAGTGTGTATGGGCCGGCCATTAATCAGATACAGTTGAGCAACGGTGATAAATTACATCGTGAAGGTTTCAAGGGACAAGGCATGACGATTGCCGTTATCGACGCTGGTTTCCACAATGCCGACAAGATAACCGCCATGCAGAACATCCGTGTCTTGGGAACCAAAGACTTTGTAAATCCGCAGGCGGATATTTTCGCCGAGAGCAGCCACGGCATGATGGTGCTGTCTTGTATCGGCATGAACAGGCCCGGCATCATGACCGGTACGGCACCCGAAGCCTCCTTTTGGTTGCTGCGCAGCGAAGATGAGTATTCCGAGCATCTGGTGGAGCAGGATTATTGGGCCGCAGCGGTAGAGTTTGCCGACAGTGTGGGGGCGGATGTTCTCAATACCTCATTGGGCTATTATACTTTTGACGACAAATCAAAAGATTATAAGTTCCGTGATTTGAACGGACGGCATGCACTGATGTCCCGTCAGGCTTCGCGTGTGGCAGACAAAGGAATGGTGCTGGTATGCAGTGCCGGTAATTCCGGCATGGGTTCGTGGAAGAAAATCACGCCTCCGGGTGATGCCGACAATGTGCTGACCGTGGGTGCTATTGACAAGGAAGGTGTGTTGGCTCCTTTCTCGTCTATCGGGAATACGGCAGACCATCGGATAAAACCGGATATTATGGCTGTCGGTCTGGGGGCTGATGTCATACGTACGGACGGCAATCAGGGAAAGGCAAACGGCACGTCGTTCTCTTCTCCCATCATGTGTGGCATGGTGACCTGTTTATGGCAGGCTTGTCCCGAACTCACGGCGAAGGAAGTGATAGAACTGGTACGACGTTCCGGTGACCGTACGGACTATCCTGATAATATCTACGGTTATGGTGTGCCTGACATGTGGAAAGCGTATAAAAGCCATAAGCAGTGAGTTTTAGTGAATAAACCGGAAATCATGGAAGCCCTTTCTTTATATGACTTGAATGCATTGGTGCGGCGCTGCATAGAGCAATGCCTGCCTGATGAGTTCTGGGTGCAGGCAGAGTTGAGCGATGTACGTACCAACAGTACCGGACATTGCTATCTGGAATTTGTGCAGAAGGATTCCCGTACCAACAGTCTGATAGCTAAAGCCAGAGGCACAATCTGGGCAAATGTGTTCCGGCTGTTGCAACCCTATTTTGAGGAAGCCACAGGGCAGGTGTTTGGTTCGGGCATCAAAGTGCTGGTGCAGGTCACTGTCAACTTCCATGAGCTTTATGGCTACAGCCTTACTGTGCAGGATATAGACCCTGCCTATACCTTAGGCGATATGGCGCGCCGCCGCCGGGAAATATTGAAGCAGCTTGAGGAAGAGGGAGTGCTTACCCTGAACAAAGAACTCGATATACCTTGCCTGCCGCAACGCATTGCCGTCATTTCTTCGCCCACAGCAGCCGGTTATGGTGATTTCTGTCATCAGCTGAAAAACAATTCCCGGGGCTTCTTCTTTTATACGGAACTGTTTCCTGCCCTGATGCAGGGTGACCGTGTGGAGGAGTCCGTTCTGTCTGCCCTCGACCGTGTGAATGCCCGCTTGTCCGAGTTCGATGTAGTGGTCATTATCCGTGGTGGAGGCGCTACGTCCGACTTGTCCGGTTTCGATACCTATCTGCTTGCTGCCGCTTGTGCACAGTTTCCGTTGCCCATCCTGACGGGTATCGGCCACGAACGGGACGACACGGTGCTCGATTCTGTGGCGCATACCCGTGTAAAGACCCCTACGGCTGCCGCGGAGTTCTTGATAGACCTCATGAACAATGCCGCCGATGAACTGGAAATGCTTGCTTCCCGCTTGCATGAGGGTGTCAGGAATATGTTACTACAGGAACAGCGTAAGCTCTTTAATTACAAGAACCGCATTCCTTCTGCTGCATACCGTCACATATCCGATGCGAAAATGGCTTTGCTGACTGTGCGGAAAGATGTAGTGCAAGCCGTCACCTCCTCTTTGTCCCGTCAGCGCCATCGTCTGGAATTATTGCAGCAACGCTTGGCAGATGCTTCGCCGGAAAAGCTGCTGGCTCGAGGTTACAGCATTACGTTGAAAGATGGGAAAGTGGTGAAGAATGCGGATGAACTGCAAGCGAATGACGAGATAACAACCTGCCTGCAAAATGGTAAAGTGACCTCAACTGTACATTTTTTGTGACCGGCTACGCGTTTAATGCAGACAAGACTTATGAAGTTTATGCCGGAAGCCCGTTATCTGAGGGAGCTTCTCTTCGTAGTATTTAAAAGTTTTGAAAAAAATGATTATGCTGTATGATAAAGATAAACATTACACTGAGCAATATCATATTCTGAAACTGACGTCCTAGGGAAGTGGAGAGAAAGTATCGCCCAAAGACGGGAATTCTGACAAACGGCGTGAGAAGTACAACGATTAATTAAATTTCAATTATGCCAGCAACAAAGAAAAAAGAAACCTACTCCGAAGCCATGGCGCGTTTGGAGAAAATTGTCAGCCAGATAGACAACAACGAACTGGAGATAGACATGCTTGCCGAAAAGATAAAGGAGGCAAACGGAATTATAGCATTTTGCAGCGATAAATTGACCAAAGCTGACAAGGAAATTGAAAAATTACTGTCGGAGAAGCGAGAATTTGAAGAATAAAAGCTATTTTTGTTGCAAAATGTACGTAATAGAAGTAACTAATACTTTGAGATATGAAAGAACTTGATTGGGCTAATCTGCCGTTCGGATATATGAAGACAGATTACAATGTGAGAATTTATTATCGTAACGAACAATGGGGCGAACTGGAAGTTTGCAGCGAAGAAACCATTCCTATGCACATGGCTGCCACTTGTTTGCACTACGGTCAGGAAGCGTTCGAGGGTTTGAAGGCCTTTCGTGGCAAAGATGGTAAAGTGCGTATCTTCCGTTTGGAAGAGAATGCGGCCCGCCTGCAATCCACTTGCCGCGGCATCTTGATGCCGGAACTTTCTACAGAGCGTTTCAAAGAAGCTATTCTGAAGGTGGTGAAGCTGAACGAACGTTTCATCCCGCCTTATGAATCGGGGGCTTCTCTATATATTCGTCCGTTGCTGGTGGGTACCGGTGCACAAGTAGGCGTACATCCTGCCAATGAATATCTGTTTGTGGTGTTCGTGACTCCGGTAGGTCCTTATTTCAAGGGCGGATTCTCAACCAATCCATATGTCATTATCCGTGAATTCGACCGTGCTGCACCATTGGGTACCGGTATTTATAAGGTAGGTGGTAATTACGCAGCCAGCTTGCGTGCCAACAAAAAAGCGCACGATTTGGGTTATGCCTGCGAGTTCTATCTGGATGCCAAAGAAAAGAAATACATGGACGAATGTGGTGCTGCCAACTTTTTCGGTATCAAGGACAATACGTATATTACTCCGAAATCCACCTCCATCTTGCCCTCCATCACCAACAAGAGCCTGATGCAGCTGGCAGAGGATATGGGTATGAAGGTAGAGCGCCGTCCGGTTCCCGAAGAAGAGTTGCTGACTTTCGAGGAAGCGGGGGCTTGCGGTACGGCTGCCGTTATCAGCCCCATCGAACGCATTGACGATGTGGAGAACGGTAAGTCGTACGTTATTTCCAAGGATGGAAAGCCGGGCCCGGTATGTACGAAACTCTACAATAAGCTGCGTGCTATCCAGTATGGCGACGAACCCGATACTCACGGCTGGGTGACTATCGTTGAATAATTAGAGATTCTCTTGTGTCATCTGTATGCACTTCTGTTTTCGGGACATAGCATAATATATATAGGACCAAGTAATTATGGGAAAAAACAAGTTAGAGAAGTTTGCCGATATGGCGAGTTATCCGCATGTTTTCGAGTATCCGTACTCCGCGGTAGATGATGTGCCGTTTGACATGAAAGGGAACTGGCACAGAGAGTTTTTCAAGAACGACCATCCCATTGTTCTGGAACTGGGCTGTGGTAGGGGAGAATATACTGTCGGATTGGGACGCATGTTTCCCGACAAGAACTTCATCGGAGTGGATATAAAGGGGGCCCGTATGTGGACGGGAGCTACCGAGTCGCTGCAGTCAGGCATGAAGAATGTGGCCTTTCTGCGTACGAATATCGAAATCATCGACCGCTTTTTTGCCTCGGATGAGGTAAGTGAAATCTGGCTTACTTTCTCGGACCCGCAGATGAAGAAGGCTACAAAAAGGCTTACTTCCACATACTTCATGGAGCGCTACCGCAAGTTCCTGAAGAATGACGGCATTGTTCATCTGAAGACGGACAGCAACTTCATGTTTACCTATACCCGGTACATGATTGAAAGAAACGGGCTGCCGGTGGATGTGATGACGGAAGATTTGTACCACTCCGGCATGGCTGACGAGATACTTAGCATCAAGACCTATTACGAACAACAATGGCTGGATCGTGGCTTGAATATCAAGTATGCTAAGTTCCATCTTCCGCAAGCGGGAGAGTTGCAGGAGCCGGATGTGGAGATAGAGCTGGATGAGTATCGCAGTTATAACCGTAGTAAGCGTAGTGGACTACAAACCAGTAAGTGAGCCTTTGACTTTAAATTCTTAATTTTTAATTAGAACAATGACATTATATCCAAAATTGATCCTTGACGCATTGGCGACAGTGCGTTATCCCGGTACCGGAAAGAATCTCGTTGAGGCTGAGATGGTGGCCGATAACATGCGGATTGACGGGATGAAGGTCAGCTTCTCGTTGATATTCGAGAAACCGACCGATCCTTTCATGAAGTCAATGGTGAAGGCTGCCGAGACAGCTATACATACGTATGTCTCTCCCGAGGTGGAGGTTGTGATTACGACTGAAAGCCGTCAGGCGGCACGTCCGGAAGTGGGTAAGCTATTACCCCAGGTGAAGAATGTTATCGGAGTGTCTTCCGGGAAAGGTGGTGTAGGCAAGTCCACGGTTGCTGCCAACCTTGCCGTGTCTTTGGCAAAGTTGGGTTATAAGGTAGGTCTGCTGGATGCTGATATCTTTGGCCCTTCCGTTCCTAAGATGTTCCAAGTGGAAGATGCCCGTCCGGTGGCAGAGAACATTGGTGGACGTGACTTGATTGTTCCGATAGAGAAGTATGGCATCAAGTTGCTTTCCATCGGTTTCTTTGTAGACCCCGACCAGGCCACTTTGTGGCGGGGAGGTATGGCAAGCAATGCCTTGAAGCAGCTGATTGGTGATGCCGATTGGGGAGAACTGGATTATTTCCTTATCGACCTTCCTCCTGGAACGAGCGACATCCATTTGACTGTGGTGCAGACTTTGGCACTGACAGGAGCTATCGTCGTCAGCACGCCGCAGGCTGTGGCGCTGGCAGATGCCCGCAAAGGCATCAATATGTTTACCAATGATAAGGTGAATGTGCCCATTCTCGGTTTGGTGGAGAACATGGCTTGGTTCACGCCTGCCGAATTGCCTGAAAACAAGTATTACATCTTTGGAAAAGAAGGCGCAAAGAGACTGGCTGAGGAAATGAACGTACCCTTGCTGGGGCAGATACCTATTGTACAGAGCATCTGTGAGAGTGGTGATAAAGGTACTCCGGTTGCTTTGGACGAGAATACGGTAACCGGGCGCGCGTTCCTGCAACTGGCTGCTGCCGTAGTACGCCAGGTAGACCGCAGAAATATGGAAATGGCGCCGACACGGATTGTGGAAGTGCATAAATAAACATGGATATTTTCCTTATGAAAAAGGAGCAGTTACCCGGCGACGGGTAACTGCTCCTTTTTCATTTAGACTTGTTTAGAGAGAAAATTAGTTTATTTAGTTGGAGTAACAGTGGCATTCTGGACAGCAGGGCTTTTCTCCGGTTCTTGCAGACGGAACATGATGGGGACTGTATATTTTACGTTTACAGCTTGTCCTCTTTGCATGCCGGGCTTCCACTTGGGCATGATAGTAGTCAGACGGATTGCTTCAGCGTCTAGCAGTGGGTCGGCACCACGGATTACTCTGGGGCAGATGATGTTCCCTTCTTTATCCACTATAAACTGTATGACCACTCTTCCCTGAATCTTAGCTTTTTGTGCGGCTACCGGATATTTGATATTTTTGCCGATGAATTCCATCATTGCGGACATGCCGCCGGGATATTCCGGCATTTTTTCTACGACTTCGAAAACGGTTACTTCCTCCGGGTAGGTTGCCTCTTCGGGAGCATAACCCACTACCACCATTTCATCTATTTTGCTTTCAATGGGAGCATACTTAACCTGTGTATTGTTTTCCGTCAGACGGAACATCACGGGAACTGTATATTTTACCCGCACGGCTTCTCCTTTTTGTGTGCCGGGTTTCCATTTGGGCATGGCACTGATTACGCGTACGGCTTCTTTATTCAATTCCGGGTCAATGCCGCGCAGTATTTTTACATTGGTAATACTGCCATCCTTCTCCACTACAAATTGCACGGTAGCCCGTCCTTGCGTACCTTTCTTCATGGCTGCTTCCGGATATTTGATGTTCTTGCTCAAGTATTCCATTAGTGCAGACATGCCTCCGTCGGGGAATTCGGGCATGTGTTCCACTACCTCAAAAATCGGATTGTCGAGAGTATCCTTATCCACTACCTTTCCTTTGTAAGTCACTGTTTTCGTATCTTGTTCCGGTAGGGGAGCTACTTGAGGGGCTTGAACTTCCGGTACCGCTTGTCCGGTTTTGGCGTCTACAGCCTCTATGACTTCCGCTGCAATCTTCTTTGTGGTACGTGCCACTGCTTCGATATTGCTGACAATCATAAGTAAGGCCGCTAAAGGAAGGAACATCAGATATTTGGTCCTTCCTATTTCTTTTGTTCTCTTTTTGTTCATCATTTTGATGCGTTTTTTTAAAGGTAAAACATTGAAACTGTTATAGATAGTTGCTGCAGCCTTTTGATGTGACAATCCTAGCAGATGGTACTGGTAGGTTTTGGAGTCATAGCCGTTCTCCAATACGCGGGCATCGGCCATATATTCCAGATTGGTGCGGATTTCCCGTTTCATGAGCCAGGCAAAGGGATTGCACCAGCAAAAAATGCACACCAGTTCACTGATGATGACATCAATGGAGTGCCATTGCCGGGCGTGTGTCTGCTCATGGGTCAATATTTCGTTGAATTCCTCTTCCGTATGCGAGGACGGATGGATAAAAATCCAGTGGAAAAAGGAGAAAGGCCCGTCTGCTTTGGGAAGCAGATGTATATTTGTGTTGCCTATTTGTACCTTGCGGCATCGGCATGCCAGGTGGATGATGCCCGCCAGTTGCATGATGAGGCGTATCATCAGCAATGCCACTATTCCCCAATAGGCGATATTGGCATATTCTGAAAGGATGCTTTTCCAGTCGGTAGGAGCCGCTTCGGTGCCTATTGTGAGTTCCGGTAGCACAACGCTGGCATAGAGGTCTGCCATGGCCACCATCGGTTCCTGCTCCGTAATCCACGTTTGTATGTTCAGCAGAGGTACGGCGGCAGAAACGGCAAAGAAGCAGAGCAGTGCGGTTCTGCGCCAGCCGAAAAACGTGTCTTTGTAGAAGAACAGCCGATAGAATGCATAAAACAGTACTATCGCTACATTCACTTTCAGAAAATAGGCTAACATGTTTACTCCTTTCCTTTCTCTATCATGTCTATAATGTCTTTCAGGTCATTGGCCGAAATCTTCTGCTCTTTGGCGAAGAACGAAACCATTTCCTTATAGGAATTCTCAAAGTAGTTGCGCACAAAACCGCTCATAAAGCTACGTTTGTATTCGCTTTCGCGTATGAGCGGAGTGTATTGGTAGGTGTTGCCTACGCGTGCGGCACGGATATACTGCTTGCGCTCCAGATTTTTCACAATAGATGCTACGGTGGTGTAGGGAGGCGCCGGTTTGGGATATTTGGCAACAATGTCTTTTACGAAGCAACTGCCCAGTTCCCAAATGTACAACATTGCTTCTTCTTCTTGTATCGTTAACTTTTCCATGGATAAAGTATTTAAATGAATTCAATGCAAATCTACGAATATTTCGTAAACGTGCAAATGATAATGTGTTAAATGATATGAAAGATTTCATACCTTGACTGGAATGGCTTCTTTCGCCGATTTTCGGTTTTATTGGAAAATCCGTGTCCGCAAGAAGTGTGCAGATTGTGCGCACCGCGCGAACAATACAAGTATAACATAGGTCGGAAACGGCCGATTAGCATCTGATAACCATAATCGGGATGGTTCGTTAAAAATCAGACCTCGTTTTAACACCAATCCCTAGAAACGAGGGCAAAGCGAGAGTAAAACAGTGGTTTTCGGGAAGAAATTATGATAAAATAGTTGACATCATTTAATCGGTTTTCGTGAACCCTTTTTTTTAGAGCAGGCAGGACTTGTGGGCAGAAGCGCGCAGGGAGCCGCGGGACCGGAAGCGTTTTTTCTATGATAAGTTTCTTTATAATAATATATTTCTCTATTTTTGCCTAAAAATCTGTATAGCAACGATAATTTACCATAAAACGATATATGCTTCTTTGGAATAAAATGACTGATATGGATGAATATGCTTTCAAAGGCTTTGTCGAATTATATACCAGTGATTTGCTTTATTATGCACAATATATCGTTCGTTCCAAAGAAGAAGCCGAAGAGATAGTGAGTGATGTTTTTGTTACAGTCTGGCAGAACAGGAATAAGATAAGAGAAATAGAGCACGTAAAAGCCTGGTTGTTGACTATTACCCATAACCAGGCTGTATCTTATCTGCGCAAGAAAAACCATGCCGTCTCCTCCGTCACATGGGAGGAAATGGGCGAAAATGCCATTCCTGCAGACTTGCAGACCCCCGACGAACGGCTCATCAGTCAAGAAGAAATGAGCCGGATAAACCATGCCATCCATACCCTTCCTCCAAGATGCCGGCAGGTCTTCGTGCTGGCCAAGATAGAAAAACTGCTTTATAAAGATATTGCCGGGCTTTTGGGAATATCTGTCAAAACAATTAATATGCACATTGCCAGTGCTTTGGAAAGAATATCCGAGGCCATGGAAAAATAATTTCAAAAAAAAACGCTTTTCATATAGGAGATTTTGAAATGAATTGCGTCATCTTATAAGATATGGAAGATAACAGAAAAGAAAAAAGAGACAAATACGAATTGTGGGCCTCCCTCTTGGAGGGGCAATCCGTCTTTTCCAGCGAGAATCTTTCCCAAGCGGACGAGGAATTGCAGAAATTGAGTTTCTTGTGGAACCAATGCGATCCTCCCCAGACGGATTCCGGAGAAATCTGGGAGAAGACCCTTCGGAAAATAAAGGCGGAAGAAGAGGCGAAGGCAACGGCTTCTGCCAAAAAGAAGTCGGCTCTGATGCTGATTTGCGGTCTGGCGGCTGCATCTGTGGCATTGCTGTTCGGTTTTGTCCGTTTTCTCGACCGGGCAGACAGGGTGGAAGACCAAAAGACCAGGATGGAACAGTTCATGCTGGCCAATGCAGACAAAGAGGAGGTGAAAGAGGTGACATTGGTTGTCTCTGATAAAAAGAAGATAGAGATTGTGAACAATGCCCAAGTGGCCTACACCCCGACCGGGCAAGTGAATGTCAACGCTTCCAAGCTGGAGGAAGCAGTCGCTTCGGAAGGAACCGCAAGTGACGGAGATGCCAAAGATGCCTACAACCAGATGATTGTGCCGAAAGGACGTCGCTCTATGATTGTGCTTGCCGACAACAGCAAGATTTGGGTGAATTCCGGCAGTAAGGTGATTTATCCTCGCACATTCGGAGAAGGGAAGCGTGAGATATTCGTAGAAGGCGAAGTTTATCTGAAGGTGGCGCGTGATGAGGCAAGGCCTTTTGTAGTGAATACTTCTGCGTTCGAGGTCGAGGTGTTGGGGACATCTTTCAATGTCTCTGCGCCCAAGGGCGGTGCTTGGGCTGATGTGGTGCTGGTAGATGGGGCGGTGGATGTAAAAGACCGTCAGGAAAGACATATAAGGATGAAACCTGACGAACGTGTGGAACTGGACGAGTTGGGCATCTCGAAGATAGAAACTGTGAATGCGCGGGATTATATCCATTGGATAGACGGGGTGTGGATGCTGGACGGAAAGCCGCTGAAAGAAGTAGTCCGATATCTGACGGAGTATTACGGGCAGTCTGTCTGCTGCACGTCTGCGGTGGCCGACAAGCCTTTTTATGGAAAACTGTTTCTGAATGAAGAACTGGACGAAGTGCTGGAGGCAATTAGACAGACATTGCCTATGGAGCCGTCTGCCCGAAAGAATGCTGTTTATGTAGAATAAATGAAAATGTAGTGTTAACCTTATTAATTGAATTGTTTGGACACTACTGTCCCATTAAAATCTGAAAAAGTTCTTTGAAATTATTGAAATATAGTT
>NZ_SRYZ01000022.1 GCF_004793475.1 Bacteroides muris (ex Afrizal et al. 2022)
GCGGAAATAGCTCAGTTGGTAGAGCATAACCTTGCCAAGGTTAGGGTCGCGAGTTCGAGTCTCGTTTTCCGCTCTTTTTCAGATAGAAAATCCCGCAAGCATTATTCAGTGCTTGCGGGATTTTTTCATTGTATAGAACTGGAACGAGTCCGAAGTTGTTGTTACTGTTTCTGTAATGACAATCCGAGCATCATTCCGTCGTAGCTGTTGGCCAGCGATCCGATACTCTTCAGGGTGGAGTTGCTGCTTTTGCTGGAGAGGAAGGTTATCAGTTTTAATAGTTTGTCTGATTCGAACAGCAAGTCCATAGTTTTGGAGGTAGCGTTGACCTTGGCATTCATACCTATCAGCTTGGCGAATTTCAAGTTGACCTTTTGGGTGGATGCATTGTAGGAGTAGCTTCCCTTCATACTCTTTTGTCCTACTTTGGCACTGAATGTGCTATCGGCATTGAATGTGAATGACATTTGTCCGGCTTTGATACCTGCTTTTGCAAGTTGTTCGTCCAGTTTCTTTTCTGCGGCTGTGGCGGCAACGGTACCGCCGGCTTTCTGCAACAGGTTGTCCGATTCAAATTCAATGGCAGAGCCGGTGTACGACCAAGTGCCGGTCATATTCGCTGTTGACTTGCCGGTTACAACATTTACCGCCTTCTCTATATTTTCTTTGTTGAACAAATCCTTGATGGATTGTGCGTGACTATTGCTAGTCAGCAACAGTGCGGCAACAAAAAGCTGCCAAAAAACTAATCTTTTCATTTTACTTGTTTCTATTATTTGCTATTTAGGCTTTTGTTGATACTTTCGATATAGTCCAGCAGCTCTTTCCGTCCCATGCGGTTCTCGGAAGAGGTGATGAAGTAGGGGGGCAGCTCTTCCCATTGTTCCTTCAACTGTTTCAGGTATTCGTTGATGTTGGTGTTCAGTCTGCCGCCTTTCAGTTTGTCGGCCTTTGTGAATACGATGGCAAAAGGTACAGCGTTTTCGCCCAACCATTCCGTAAACTCGAGGTCGATGGCTTGGGGAGCCAGCCTGCTATCTATAAGAACAAACAGACAGGTCATCTGTTCGCGTTGCAGTATGTAACTTTCAATAATGCGCTTGATTTGTTCCTGCCCTTTCTGTCCCCGTTTGGCGTAGCCATACCCCGGAAGGTCTACAATGTACCAGCTCTTGTTGATGAGGAAATGGTTGATGAGCATGGTCTTTCCCGGTGTGGCAGAGGTCATGGCAAGTCCTTTCCTTCCGGTCAGCATATTGATGAGACTGGATTTTCCTACGTTGGAGCGCCCGATGAAAGCATATTCGGGAAATGTACCTGCGGGGCATTTCTGCACGTCTGTGTTACTGATGACGAATTCAGCGTTTGTAATATTCATTTTGTTGCCTTTTTGGGGTTTTACGTGTGGCAAAGGTAGCACTAATTTCATAAGTTTGCACTATCTTTGTGGCCAATAGGAAAATTTTAAGTATGAATGGACAGTTTCCCTCGACATTATTGGAGAAGGCAGTAAATGAGTTTGCCAAGTTGCCCGGAGTGGGACGTAAGACGGCTATGAGGCTGGTTCTTCATCTGCTCCGTCAGGATACGGCAGTAGTGGAAGCGTTCGGCAATGCCATTGTGACGCTGAAGCATGAAGTGAAATATTGCAAGGTATGCCATAACATATCAGATACGGAGACGTGCCGCATCTGTTCCAGTCCGCAACGAGACGCTTCGGTGGTTTGTGTGGTGGAGAATATTCGTGATGTGATGGCTGTGGAAGCTACACAACAGTTCCGTGGCCTGTATCACGTGCTGGGTGGCGTTATCTCGCCGATGGATGGCATTGGTCCCGGAGACTTGCAGATAGAAAGCCTTGTACAGCGGGTGGCCGCTGGTGGTATCAATGAGGTAATTCTTGCGCTGAGCACTACGATGGAGGGAGACACGACAAACTTTTATATCTACCGTAAGCTGGAAAAGTTGGGGGTGAAGCTCTCAGTCATAGCTCGTGGCATTTCCATCGGAGACGAACTGGAGTATACGGATGAAGTGACTCTGGGACGCAGTATCGTGAACCGCACCCCATTTTCGGGAACAGCCTGATTGTGTTGGGGTATTATCAATTATTCATTATCTACTATCAATTAACTGAATGGAAGAACAAATAAAGAAGACCGCGGCGCGTGTTCGAATTGCTTTTGCCTGTTTCTGGATACTCCCCATCTTGCTCATACTGTTTGGAGAAGCCGGAGGCGGATGGGTAGGTATGTATGCCGGAGATGTACGTGCCACTTATATGGCCGAGACGATAACCATTCTGCTGGCTGCCTCTTGCGTACCCGTGTCTCTGAAACTTTTTTCTTGGGTATTGATTCGGAAAATAGATGTAGTGACACTTCCCGAAGCCCTCCGGTTCTATGCAATGTGGAGTGGCGTGAGGCTGGCATTGCTTGCTATACCGGTGCTTGCGGGCTTTTTCACCTATTATATAGTGTTGAGCAGTACGGGTATACTGTGCGCACTGATAGGACTGACGGCTTCTCTGTTCTGCCTGCCGGGTGAGGAACGATTGCGTAAGGAACTGCATATCAATAAAGAATAACTATAACGGACTGAAAAATATGAATAAATCTTATTTCTGCAGTGAAAGGGTGCGTCTTCGTGCTATGGAGCCGGAAGACCTGGAAGTGATGTATTCCATGGAGAATGATTCCCGGACTTGGGATGTGACGAACTTCACCGTGCCTTATTCCAGATTTGTATTGAAACAATATATAGAGAATTCCGAGTGCGATATGTTTGCCGACCGCCAACTGCGTATGATGATTGTACGTGTAGAGGATGATGCGGTGATAGGTACTATTGACATTACAGAGTTTTCTCCCATGCATGCCCGTGGAGAGGTGGGCATTGCCATACGGAAGGAGTATCAGGGCAATGGTTATGCCAAGGAAGCGTTGTGCTTGCTGTGCGACTATGTTTTCGGTTTCTTGTATCTGAAACAGCTGATAGTTCATATTTCGTTGGATAATGAGGCAAGTATCTGCCTTTTTGAATCCTGCGGTTTTGTGCGTTGCGGGCTTTTGAAGGAGTGGTGGCGCGTAGGAGGGCGTTATAAGGATGTCGTACTGTTGCAGCTTCTCCGCAGCGCTAATTGAGTGCGGGAATCTGGGGGAAGCGCGACCATATTTCATATTTTGCTCCAAGCTTGCACAGGGCTTTCTTCCAGAGTGTACCGCTGGCCGCCTCGTCCATTAGCGAACTGATGTTTTCTTTGCCTACCAGCCAGGTGTTTTCTTCAATTTCCCGGCCCAGCTGTTCGTACTCCCAGCCGGAGTATCCCAAGAAGAATCTGATTTTGCCTTTAACGGGATTTCCCTGCATGATGTAGTTTTTGATGTATTCAAAGTCACCGTTCAGGTAGAAGCCTTTACCGATGGATAATGCTCCGGTAATGCCTTTGAGAGTGTGCAGATAGAACAACGTATCTGTACTGAGCGGTCCTCCTTTATAGATAGGTATGTTTTCCGGGCAGTTGAAGTCCTTCAGCACATCATTCAAGAATAGAGGGAGAGGTTTGTTCAGAACCAGCCCCATTGTGCCGTCATGTGTATGATCCACCAGCAGAATGACGGACCGTCCAAACATATGGTCACACAAAAAGGGTTCGGAAATCAAGACCTTTCCCCGGGCAGGAACCACATGGTTTGTTTCTATCTTGAATAGATTTATATTGCTATACATGCCACTAATATACATAATATTCCACAATAAACAAAAAAACCTAGCTGTTTTTCATTTTAAAAGTTTCTTTTCTCGGACTTCATGGCCTTTTTATTCGGAGAGAATACTTAAGCTTGCAGATAATGGGCAATTTAATACAATGAAATATACTACACTATTTATACGTTAACTTTAGGGCTGTTTTCTATAGGACGGATTGCTTGGAGGAATTTATAGAGCGTATGCAGCGTCCGGGACATTCGTTCGCCATCTGAACTTTTCTGGCAGACTGAAGACGGAGAATGCCGAACGGTATGCCGCTGTGGTAGAGGCGCTGGGTAGAGATGGCAATGCCGGCACCCGATTGTGGTGGGATACCGGCATCAATTGATAGGGGCATATAGGACTGTCTTTTATTGGACGGGGTGATTTTCGGCAAAAATTGCCATACGTTCGTCCAGTTGGTCGTACTGATGGTCTTGGATAAAGGAAGTGCAGGCACGCAATCCTTCTTGATGGCTTCCGGTAGTTACCAGCGAAATGGCGCTTACGCCGTAGTACATCAATTCCCGTGCAAGTTCTCCGCTACTCATACCCGGATAGCCGATGGTGAAGTAGAAACCGTCGGCAACGGAATCACCCAAATCATTGTCGTATACCAAATGGAAACCGTGGCGCAAGAAGATTTCCTTCAGGCGGTGAGCACGTTCGCCGTACACTTTCACTTCATCAAGGAAGTTGTATTGACCTTCATTGGCTGCTTTAAGCATGGCGGCAAGAGCATACTGCGCAGAGTGGCTGGTGCCGGAGGAGAGTGCATAGAGTACGCGGTGGATGAATACTGTGCCGAAGGTTCCGCCTCCGTAGCGTTGTGTCAGCCCGGGATAGACGCGGTCATACAGTTTGTCTGATATGCAGCTTACACCGATGCGTTGGCCGGCATAGCTGAACGCTTTGGAACCGGAAATGAGCAGCACGTAATTGTCTGTATAGTGTGCCACGGAAGGTTGGTAAGGCGCTTGAAACGGTTTGCTCAGGTCTTGGCGGAAGTCCATGGCAAAGTAGGCGAGGTCTTCCAGAACAATGACGTCATATTGGGTTGCCAGTTCGCCAATGATGCGCAACTCTTCTTCTTTCAGGCAAATCCAGCTGGGATTGTTAGGGTTGGAATAGACGATGGCAGAGATATTACCCTTGCTGAGGTAACTTTCCAGTTTCGCTTTCAGCTTGCTGCCACGGTAGTCGTATACGTCAAAGGTTTCATATTTCTGTCCCATTACGACCAACTGCTGCTTCTGTACCGGGAAACCGGGGTCGATGAAGAGAATGGTATCCTTTTTCTCATCGCACTGGCTGCACGTGAGGAATGAAGCAAAAGTTCCTTGCATGGAGCCGGTAACTGGTACGCAACCTTCGGGGGCCACATCTGCATTGATAAAGGCTTTGATAAAACGTGATGC
Source organism: Bacteroides muris (ex Afrizal et al. 2022) (assembly GCF_004793475.1). Lineage (GTDB taxonomy): Bacteria > Bacteroidota > Bacteroidia > Bacteroidales > Bacteroidaceae > Bacteroides > Bacteroides muris. Next base: position 5,169 of record NZ_SRYZ01000022.1, read on the forward strand.
TTCCTGCTTCAAGGCGGGAAGTCCGTTTATATCCGGATAGAGGCTGGCGATGCCATTCTGCAAAGCTTCCACTTCGGCCTTTACGCCCACGGCAGAGGGGGGGAGTCCGGGTACACCCATTTCCATTTTTATGAATTCCACACCTGATGCTGTTTCGGCATTGGCGGCAATGGCTTTTACTTCACGGATGGTTGCTTTGGCAAAGTCTGTGATATGAAAATCTGCGATAGTTTCATCTATCAACTTACGTTCAATAGGAGTATTTCTCATGATTTCAATATTAATTTGGTTTTGCAAAGGTAACATAAATCTCTTATAATCAAGTTGTGTTGAAAAAAAGATGTTTTTTTTTCTTTCAAGCTATTGCAGATATAAAAAAAATGTCTACCTTTGCAACCGCAATCGAGAGAGATAGCAACTAAGAAATGAAATAATGGTGCGTTAGTTCAGTTGGTTAGAATACATGCCTGTCACGCATGGGGTCACGGGTTCGAGTCCCGTACGCACCGCAATAAATATTGAAAATCAACAAGTTATAAAGAAAACACCCGATTTTACACCCAGCAATGTAAAATCGGGTGCTTTGATTTAATAGCAAAGTGGGAAATACAAATAGAAAGGACAACTTACTTGTAAGGTAAATAATCCTTTCTACTATTGAAATATTTTATTTCTTCAAATTTTGGCTTTCGTCCATTGCGGACGGAGTGATAACAACTGTTAGTGGGGGATATATTAAGGTTACCAACCGTTCCAAATCGTCATTATTTAACCGGATACATCCTTCTGTCGCTCTACTTCCGATACTTTTAGGGGCATGTGTTCCGTGAATGCCTATTCCCTTATGTCCGGGTACTTTCAAGCGTATGAAGTGTTTTCCGTATGCCCCCTTTATTTCTCCTTTGCCGTCGTGAAAATCATGTGTCCATTCAGACGCATTTTGAATATCAACAACTTGGAATACCCCTTCCGGAGTACGCATATCTCCCTGCTTCTGTTTGTTTCCGTATGCCTTCCCTACCGCAATAGGAGCGCAAAACAATGTATCTCCTTTGTAGTCGATTAGGTTTAGCTGCATATCTTGTTTGGATATGACTATAATGTTGGCGTTCTCAATTTTAGAGATAATCCTCTGATGATGAAAACTGCATACCAACCATGTACATACACAACTTACTAACAGTAAAAATACTCCTAATGTAGTTCTCATGAGAGTTTAAAATTGATAGGTACGGTGTACTTAACCCTCACGGGTACGCCTTTCTGTTTACCGGGTTTCCATTTGGGCATATTACTTAAAACCCGCAGTGCTTCTTTATCTAAATATTTATTCGCACTCCATAAAACTTTAAAATCGCTTGTGCTACCGTCTTTGTTTACCACAAATGCCACAATAACCTTGCCCTGTATGCCTTCCTCTTGGCAATAAGTGGGGTATCTTAAGTTCTTGCCGATAAAATTCATCAGACCAGCCGTTCCGCCATTGGGGAATTCAGGCATTTGTTCGGCAACCTCATATATGCTGTTATCATCCGCATTAGCAACAGCCACATCATTCACGCCTGCGCCAGTCGGTGCGTCGTCTTCCGCTATCACAAGTTTTTCTGCCTCTGCTTCAACTACCGGTACGTATGGGATTTCTTTTACGGTGTTTTGGTTTTGCTGTTGCGTGTATGTTTCCTTAGATTGAGCAACGGCATTATTTCCGGTATAGGTCACGCTATATTCATTCCTTCCATTGTTATATTTTACATTCTTTATTTGCCCGTCTTCCGGTGCATTCTCTTCATATAGGAAGATAGGCTGCTCTGTTTCTTCATCAAAAGAATATATGGCAAACCGCCGTTCTTGCGTGGCGTTGTTTTTGAGGATAAAGGCGAATTCTGTAAATTTCTCATAGCCATTATTCAAACGGGGGAATAAAACATTATTAGGCTTTACATTTTTCTGCAACGTGTAAAGCTGCCAACCGTCATTCCCGGTAGTAAGTTGATTGCGTTTGCAGTAATCAAGTATTGCAAGGCGGCACTTGGAAGATTCGATGTATTCCTTTGTGTCTGCGCTGCCCCATACATCATTAAGCAATTTGAAATCGTTCCATTCAAGCAAATATGGAGAGGCAACAAACCCTTCCACACCATTTACCTTGATTTCTGCCCATTCCGTATCTTTGGAATAGGTAATCAGTTCGGAGCCATAAGGCACTTTGGATAAAATATTGTACTCTACCCCTGCTACTTTTGATGAACGCAAAAATACATTGTTGGCAACTACATAAGTGCGCAGCGCATCCCTATCTTTGGCATAAGGAACATACCATATGAAATATCCTGCTATAAGTCCGACAAGTGCTATCGCACCAATGGCAATGCCAATAATCAGGGTGTTGTTCCGTTTTGTTGATGTCGGTACTTGATAAGACGGTGCAACCGGGGGAGTTTGAAAAGTCTGGGCGGGTTGCGAATGTATCGCATCAGTAGATGTTTGATTAGGATTGACTTGTTGTGACGGAATTTCAGGTTGAGCCGGAGCATAGGCAGAAGTCTGACTTGTCATTTGTGGTTCTTGCTCGATATAGGGGGCAAGTTCTTCATTAGGGTGTTCCATTTCTTGCATACGTGACTGAATCGTATCGTAATCCTCTTGGTCTGCCTTGATAGCACGACTGGATTTTGCGATAGCGATACTATTCTTTATCGTAAACCAAATAGCAGCAACTGGAGCGAAAACAAAAGCAAAGATTATTTTGATGATGAAAGCAACCATTTGTTGGAAACATCCTTCACTCGGATTTACACGTGACATGGCTTCATCTGCCCATTTTTCTTCTGCTGAACGGGTTACAAAGGTTTTCAATGCCGAGGGAAGTCCGCCAAGACCTGCATAAATCCATGCATTCATGATGTCATTTGGATTTGACAAATACATCATAAGTCCGATAGACATGAAGAACAACAAGAATATAAGTTTGACAATAGACCAGGCTTTTGTTTTTTTATTAGCTGCTATGTTCTCTGCTAACATCTGCAAGCTACATTCATTACATTGCGGCTTATTGTCTAATGTAAAAGGTGCTGAATCTACACATTTTTTACACATCGCTCTTCCACAAGTAACGCAAGACGATACAGCTGGTGCATCGCTATGCCAAGCGCATGGATTAAAGGAAAATCCCATCGGAATCCGCATAGATGCATTGGGATTGGGTGCACCACATTTTGGACAGCTTTGAGCTTTGTCAGACATTTGGCTTCCACATTCACTACAATTTATCAGTGCCATGAGTTTAAAACTTTATCATCCCAGTTCCAAGATGAGTTTATAAAAACACGAAGCGTGGAACTGCAATGCCATGCCTTTGTTCGAAGGTCCTGAGAAAACCTTGTATGACAGATATGGTAATAGCAGCCCACGCCTATAGCGTGAGAACCACTATGCCTTCTCTTGTCATACATTGAAAATTTCTCAGGTTTTCGAACGCAAGATGAGCATAACGCTTCTTTCTTCTTTTAATATGTACCGAAAAGAGCCACTGCTCAATTCCGATTGCAAAATTAGCAAAAAAATGGATAGGCTTTATAAACTGCCACTATATATTTATAATATAGTATATTTATAATCTTAATCCCCTCTTCGGTGTGTTTTCCTCTTTTTGGGTGCGGCTTATACCCAATTTTTCTTTGAGTTCCTGAAATTTCATTTTAAACCATTCGAGTATGGGCATACCGTCAATACATAGCCTGAATTTCCCATTCTCCTGCGGGTTCCTCTCCACGGTTGCCGTCGAGTGCTCCGTCCTGAACCTCTCCTTGTGTTCTTTCGAATAGAGCCTGCCTTTGAACCCTACGGGCTGCAGGCTGACGATTCGCCTTGTCAGTTCCTCGGTGAACCCCACTTCCCGGCATTGTTCGGCTATGGGCAGCAGTTCCGTTACGATAGGGAAATAGGTATCTATCTGTTTCAGCCTATTGTCGTACCCTGCAATTTTCTGTTGGTAACTCCGGTCTATTCTGATTATCTCGCTGTTGTGGCGGTTCTCCATGTTCTTCTGTTCCCTCTGCTCGGCTTGTACCCGCTTTTGCAGCTTCACAATGTCCTGCCTCAAACTTTCGTTCTCCGCTTCCAGTCTCTTGACCTTGCTGCCTCCCAAAAGAGAACTCACCCCGTCCGCTATGGCTGTGGTGGCGTTTACTGCCGCATTCTTCATCTTCTGCGTGTTGATTTCCCCCTTGACCTGCTTTAGTTTCTTCAGCGCTTCCTCTTCTAGTTGCAGCAGGTTTTCTATATTCTCCTGCAGGCTGTCCTGCTGCTCCACCAGTTCCTTGTAGTATTGCGAGGTGGAAACGTGCCTTGCCAGCGAGCCGTCCACGCCTCTCTGCAAGCCGTACTTGCTCATGGCTTGGGCATAGGTGTCCTGATAGTGTTTCAGCTTGTGCCTTGCCATGACGTCATCAGCGCACAGCCTCACGTCCTGCGGGTTCTTCTTTCTGTATTTCTTTTTCCCGTTCCGTTCTTCTTGTCTGGCTTTCCTGCGCTCCCCGGTCACTATCGGTACGACTGTGGCGTGTATGTGCGGTGTCTTCTCGTCCATGTGCAGGACTGCCGACACGAGGTTCAGCTCCCCGTATGTTTCACGGAGCCATTTCAGGTTGTCGCTGCACCAGCCGTCAAGCCGCCCGTCCGCTTCCATTTGCTTCATGTCCTTGTTGCTTCCGGTGAGCAGTACCCGGATTGCCTTCACCTGGTTGGTGCCCACCTTGCGTCTGATGCCTGCCGTTTCTATCCGGTGCGCTATCGCCTCGGTGCGGTTCTTCACCCCTTCGGGAAACTGCACCAGTTCCCGGTTCAGGTGCGTGCGCGTACTGTCCGCGTTCTTGGGGTGGACGGTACGCTCTATGTGCGTGGACATTGCACCGTCCGCACCTTTTGCCTTTTCCAAATGCAAAACTGCATATCCCATAACTGTAATACATTTTTCGGTTAATACTTCCCCTGCCTTGTTCCCATGCCGCATGGCTCCGGGGTTTCAAAAGGGGCGGCGTCCCTTTTGCTCATTGGGGCTTTTTTAGCAATGCGTGCATTGCGTGAAGAAAAAGCCCTAATGAGCTATGGCTTTTTTAAAGCCTTCCGGTGCACGTGCGGTTACATCCTGATGCCTTTGTTTTTCGGCTGCCTTGCCTGCCGTTGTCCTCCCTCCGGTTCCTGCTTCTCCTGCCGTCGTTCCGCTTGTCCTGACCGTTTACCACAAAGGAAGTCGTTCAGGTCGTTGTAGCCTCCGTATATGTGTGACGCGTCCCGGACACGCAGCCCGTATTCCTCCCGCAGTTCCTGAACGGCTTCCATTCCCGCCTTGTCGTTGTCAAGAAAACAATGGATGCGTCCGTAACCGTCCAAAGGTCGGATTGCTTTGGATAGGTTGGAAGTCGAGTTCAGCACGATGTAGTCCTGCCCGTCAAGGTCGGGGCGCTCCGGACACCTTTCCAGCCGCAGGGTGAGGAAGGAGAGGTAGTCCATGAAGCCCTCGAAGAGGCAGCAGGTCTCCCTCGGCTGTTCCTGCCGTATGTGGGTGATGTCCTTCGGTGCGATGCACCCCTTGAAGAGCTTGTTGCGTATCTCGTAGCCTCCCGAACGGTTGGGGAAGCCGACGGCAAAGTATGGTTTGCCGTCGGTCAGATAGCGCACTTCCCTGCATTCTCTTTTTGCCAGCTCCGTATTTATCCCCCTCTGCCGCAGATAGGAATACAAGGCGGGGGAAGAGAGCGGCACCACCTCCAACTGTTGGAAACTCGGTTTTGAGGGTGTCTGCTTGCCAAAAGAAAAGGAGACCGGATGCACGCCGGGCGCCTGCTCCGCTATCCGTTCCAAAAGGTAGGGCAGGCTGTCGGACGCGTAGAGTTCCTGCGCCAGTGCGATGATGTTCCCGCCCCTGCCCGCGCCAAAATCGTACCATAGGTTGCGTTCCGTATTCACCTTGAAGGACGGCTCCCGCTCGTCCCTGAACGGTGACTTGTACCATAAATTTCCTCCCTGCCGCCTTACCGGGTCGTAGCCGAGACTGTGCAGGTATTCCTCTATGCGTATCTGTTTCGCTTCATTCGTATTCATGTAGATTTCTGTTTAAGTGGATATTGTTTTTTTTCTTTTCGCCCGTACCTTTCCGTATATTACGGGCTGTATCCACTTTACTTTACTTCCGTATATATATGGTACGGGAATAAAGTAAAGTGCTTTTATCAGTAACCGGAACACTTCACTTTACTCTGACGTATATATATGCCCTGACTAAAGTAAAGTGGTTTCCGGTCTGTGCCGCTAATAGTGGAAGTCGGGATTGAAGGTGTATTTCCTGCCGTTCTCCTGCACTATCATCCGCTTGCTTTTGAGTACGGTGATGAGTTTTACCACCTTGTTGCCGCCGAGTGTGGCACCGACAGAGGCGTATGCTTCCTGCAAAGCTTCCGCAAGTTCCTGATAGCCGTATTCGTCTTTCAGGGTGAATGCCGCTTCCAGTGCGATGCGGTGCTGCCTCTCGGTGATGTCCTTGTACGGGTCGAACTTCTCCCTATTTCCTTTTGTCTCATCCTTGTCCTTGAACTGGTAGTCCTCCAGCAGTTCGGGCAATGCTTCCTCATTGATGCGGAATGCGAACGGCTCGAAGTCCACCGCCCTGATATGTGCGGTTTTGACCGTACTTATGTCGGGGTTCTTGCTGTCCTTCTCCACTTGCAGCACCGTTTCCGCCTTGTTGCTCAGCTCGGTTCCGATGTGCCCCCTTGCATTCTCGTCCCCCTTGTTCTGGTGCAGTATGGTATGGATGTGGATGTTCCTTTCCCCCGTCCATGTCATCAGCAGGGAGATTACCTTCGTGGATTCGCCGGGGCTGTTGATGTCGTACACCATGTCCCGTATTCCGTCGATGATTACCAGCCCGACGTTTTCAGTCCGGTAGATTGCCTCCTTCACGATTGCTATGCGCTCTTCGGGTGTGTATTTCCGCAGGACGAGGAACTCAAGGTTCTCATGGTTGCTGCCTGTCGGCAGTCCCGCCATGCGCAGGCTGCGCCTTGCCACTTTCGCACAGTGATAGGAGCTCTGTTCGGTGTCCACATAAAGTATTTTCCGCTTGTTTTCGGGCAGTTCTGCCGTATAGTTCAGTACCGTCCCGTTTTTCAGCGCAGCCGCCACGATTGCGGAGACGTTGAATGTCTTCTTGCTCTTGGCTTTCCCGATTGACGCGCTGAAGTTTCCCAGCGTGCCGATGACGGAGCCCTGCACTTTCAGGATTTCGGGTGCCTGCTCGTAGTCTTCCGAAAGGTCGAGCCGCGAGGCATGCCATAGGATTACCGCCTCTTCGGGCGTGATGTTTCTTTCCTTGTTTTCCATATGGCACCTCCCTATCTGCGTCCCCCGCTTTTACGTCCTGCCAGTTCCAGCGCCATGTCCGCATCGACGATGATTTTGCGCCCTATCTGCGTAATGGCTCTGTCTATCCTCCCGCTTTTCTTGATGCGGTTTGCTGTGGGTATGCTGCACCCGAACAGCCGGGCTATGCCGCCTATCCCGTACACGTATTTCTTGTCCTTGTCGGCTGCTGGCTGGGCTGGCTTCGTTTCGCTTCCCTGCAAGGCATGGCGGTTCAGGAATATGAACTCTTCGCCCGTCATCTGCCATACGGGCTTTGATAAAAGGTCTCTAATTTCCATATCAGAATGAAATTAACGTTTGTACTGTAAGCCCTGCGCATGGGCTTTTTACCTCGTTCGAACAGTGCAAAGTTAGTTCCGGGTATGGGTGGTAAGGATGTGGATAGCGTGATTAGGGTATCACGCTATCTTGTTAAATATCAGTAAGTAATAAGAAGTGGTAGAAATTATTTTGGGTGGTAAAAGTGGTCGTGTCGTGGAATGTCGGGACATATCACCGGCTATCGGAATATAGACCGCATTTCCTTGGCAAATTCCTGATTGCTGTCACTGGCTAAATCTGTACGGGGAACGGGTGCCTTGTATTTGGATTTGTAATATTTTATGTCTATGTCCAGCAATCTCATGATTTCATCCTTCCACTTCTCTCTGTCCTGATTGGAGAGGGTCTCACTCATGAGGAATATCAGGTAGCATACACGCGCCTTTTCTCCCGGTCTTATCTTCAGTCTGTTTCTGCATGGCTGCAAGTTCATTCCGGCGTAGAAATCCGCTTCGGGAACGGCTTCAAACTGTTTGTCGTTGCATTTCTCATAAATGGCTGACAGCAGTCGCATGGGGAAATAGGCGGGCGGGCTTGCTGGGGTGGTAGCGGATGAGGGAATTTCCTTTTCTTCCCCTTCCTTTTTCTTTTGGTCGGTCAGGTATTTATCAAGGATTGCCAATAGTGAGCCTCCCAGCCTGCAAATGTCCCCGCAACGGTTTTGCAGGCATTGCAGGGCTTCCCGCCTTGCCTGCTCCTTCTGCGTGTACAGTTCATTCAGTTTGGCTTTCTCCTTGTCGTATTCCCGTTTGCACCGTTCGTACCTTCTTTCCAGCAGTTCCTCTTCCTGACGGTCGTGCTCCCTAAAACCTACTGCCTCCAAAGAACCATTCGCTTTCATGAGTTCCCGGTAATATCCGTTTGTGACTTTCATCTGTCTGTCAATACCCCAGTCAAAACGGCTTTCATGCTGTCGGCAGACATATCCGGTATCGAGACGGTCAAAAAACTCCTTGCAGGCATTGTAAGTCGAGATGTTGCTCTCAATCTCCCGTTTCAGACTGTTCAGGAGTACGGAATAGTGTGTGGCGTCCATTTCAAGCATGAGGCTGATAAGTGCCGCCTCAAAGGTCTGCGTGTCCCCGTACTCTCTGTAAAAATCGGAAATGAACTGTTGCTTCTCAAAAGAGAAACTGCCGCCGGACATTATTTCGGCGTATATTTTGTTGAGCTTCCCGTAGCGGGGTATCATTGATGTTATTCTTTCGTCCATAGTGTGATAGTTACAGTTGGTTGAATTTGCTCATTGCGTTTGCCTTCACGTCATCGGCTATGTCTATGTAGGGCTTCATCGCCTTGTAGTCACTGTGCCCCGTCCATTTCATCACCACTTGTGCGGGGATGCCCAATGCCAAAGCGTTACAGATGAATGTCCGTCTTCCGGCATGGGTGCCCAGCAAGGCGTATTTGGGTGTAATGGTGTCTATACGCTCGCTGCCTTTGTAGTAGGTCTCGCTTACCGGGTCGTTGATTTCCGCAAGCTCCCCCAGTTCTTTCAGGTAGTTGTTCATCTTTTGGTTGCTGATGACCGGAAGCGCCTTGTGTCCTTCAAACTCCACGTCCTTGTATTTGTCAAGTATCGCCCTGCTGTGGTTGTTCAGTTCGATGACAAGGCGGTCAGCAGTCTTTACGGTGGTGATTTCTATATACCCGTCCCGAATGTCGCTCCGTTTGAGGTTGTACACGTCCGAATAGCGCAGCCCGCTGAAACAGCAGAACAGAAAGACGTCCCTTACCCGTTCGAGATATTGCTTGGTCGGGGGTATTTTGTAGTCTTTCAGCTTGTTCAGTTCTTCCCATGTGAGGAATATCACCTTCTTTTGGACGCTTTTCAGCTTCGGGTTGAAGCTCTCGTAGGCGTTGTTCATGCAGTATCCTTTCTTGGTGCACCACCGTAGGAACCATTTCAGGTAGGCTATCTGCTTCATGGTGGACGTGTTGCGCAAGCCTTCCACGTCCTTGAGGAAATTCACATAGCTTGTCAGCTTGGGTTCGTCCAGTGCCCCGAAGGTCAGTTCCTTGTCGAACTTCTCAAGGTGTTTCCTCACTGCGGCGAACTTCTCATAAGTGGCGTCAGACCAGCCGTTCTGTGTCCCGCATTCCTTGATGAACTCCCCGAATACCTCCATAGGGGCGAACGTCAGGGGTTTCTGCTGTTCTTCCTCCCTCTTTTCGCTGTGCAGGCTGTTGAAAGCCTCCTTTACTTGTGCGGTGGTAGGCATGGTTCCCTGAACCTCGAACTCCTTGAAGATGTTCTGTATTTCCGTATAGTAGCGCAGCAGGTCGGTATTGATTTCGGATGCGCTCTGTTTCAGCTTGTTGGTGCAGCCCGGCTTTACACGTTGTTTGTCTGTGTCCCATTTGGCTGCGTCGATGCGGTAGCCCGTTGTAAACTCGATGCGCTGGCTGGCAAATATCACACGCATACGGATAGGCACATTCTCCACGATTGGTACGCCGTTCTTCTTACGGCTCTCCAAAGAAAAGATGATGTTTCTCTTGATATTCATATTCGGGTGTAATTAAATTAGCACCCAAATATACACCCAATTATTGGGATAGCAAAAGATTTTGAATGATATTTTACGATATATATCAATTGTAATAAGCTGTTTATTAGTAGATAGTTACAAGTTTATGATGTTTTGTAAAATCGTAGGTTAAAGTACCGTACGCACCGCAAAATCAAATTAAAGCAAAGCTCTGGAATCCAAGAATTTCAGAGCTTTCTTGTTTTCTGTATCGGCAAGAATAACGATTTAAAAAACATGCGTGGGATTATTCGTAGGATTCCTGCCAGTCTTACTATACTCATCTGATGAACTTGAACTTTCTTGCGGTATAATCGGGAATTCGGGTACAAATATCCGTAACTCATATACGTCTTCGCTTGTGCTATCGCGGTATCTTTGTCATCAGAAGTTTAACAAGAAAAATAGAGTAATATAGAGTATGGCAAAAACAATTTTAGGAGCTTTGTCACTGCTTGTCATAATATCGTGCAGTATCCCCGTGAAGGAGAACACCGTTCAACCTAATATAATGGAAACGAACAAGAAAAATCTCGGAAATCTGTTGGCGCTCTATCCCAAGCCGATGACGGTTGTCGGGGCGGAGGTTGAAGGGAAAGTAAACTGGCTAGTGGTAGGCCATACGGGTGTTATTGGACATGACCGGATACTCATCAGCATGAGTAAAAGCCATTACACTAATCAAGGAATAAAGGACTCAAAACGACTTTCCATCAATCTAGTGAGTCGTGAAATATTGCAGAAAGCTGACTATGTGGGAAGTGTAAGCGGTGCAATGGTCGATAAGTCAGAGGTGTTCGCCTACCATATTGGCGAAAACGGTACCCCCGTTATAGACGCATCGCCACTCACCATGGAGTGTGAGGTGGTAGACATCTATGAAACTGAAAGTTTCGACAATTTCATTTGTGCGATAGTCAATACATATGCTGTTCCTGAAGTACTTGATAATAACGGGAAACTCGACTATACGAAGCTGAAACCTGTATTGTTTGAATTTCCGACCTATTCCTACCTTGCCACGGGAGAGATTATCGGCAATTGCCTGAATCTGGATAAGCAGCCGGGTATGTGCGCCAAAGAGCCGATGAGTGCTGACGGTATCGTGCGGTTGTCGAAGATTGAGGTTTATCCGCAGTATCTCGACGAGTATATGAAATACGCAATCGAAGTAGGCGAAATCTCTCTGCGCACCGAATCGGGCGTGCTGACTATGTATGCGGTCGGCGAGAAGGAGAATCCCTGCAAGGTGACCATCCTCGAAACCTATGCGAGCCATGCGGCTTATGAAAAACATATTGCATCAGAACATTTTCAGAAATACAAGCAAGGAACGTTGCACATGGTCAAATCATTGGTCTTGTCTGACCAGACGCCACTTAATCCGGCTAACAAGCTCAATAACTTCATGCAATAAATAGAACGACTATGAACAAGATTTTTTTTATTTCAGTATTCAGCATTTTAACACTCAATGTTATGGCACAAGAAAAGATAGTACAGACAGCAGGACGCACCCAGTTGGGTGAGTTTGCTCCTAAATTTGCGGAGCTCAACGACGATGTCCTCTTTGGCGAGGTCTGGAGCCGCACCGACAAACTCGGTCTGCGCGACCGTAGTTTAGTAACTATTACCTCTCTTATCAGTCAGGGAATCACGGATAATTCGCTCGTGTTCCACCTTCAGTCGGCAAAAAAGAACGGCATCACCCGTACGGAGATTGCCGAAATCATCACCCATATTGGTTTCTATGCCGGTTGGCCCAAAGCGTGGGCAGCGTTTAATCTGGCCAAAGGCGTATGGGCAGAGGACACCGCCGGTAAAGATACCAAAGCCGCGTTCCAGCGTGAAATGATTTTCCCCATTGGAGAACCGAACACTGCATACGCACAGTACTTCATAGGTAACAGCTATCTCGCTCCCATTTCACGTGAGCAGGTTTCCGTCTCTAACGTCACTTTCGAGCCTCGTTGTCGCAATAACTGGCACATACACCGCGCTACTAAAGGCGGTGGACAGATGCTTATCGGTGTTGCCGGTCGTGGGTGGTATCAGGAAGAAGGCAAGCCGGCAGTAGAGATTCTACCCGGTACGGTTATCCATATCCCTGCAAATGTGAAGCATTGGCACGGAGCCGCTTCTGATGGTTGGTTTGCCCATCTTGCTTTCGAAGTTCCCGGAGAGGATACTTTTAATGAATGGCTAGAGCCGGTGACGGATGAAGAATACGATAAACTTAAATAATACAATCCACAAGTCAAAACTGAAACTATCATTTTGCTCTGTCATTAGCTTCGCTCAAAACCTTATCAGACTTTTTCATTAAAGTATAGTTTTTGCTTCGTTCTGACTGTGTTGAGACGGCCGAACTAAACGTCTTCTTTATCAGCATACAACAGCTGTACGAACACTTTGCTGAATATAAAGTATCACTTTATCGCGAGTAAAGCAACACTTTATTGCGAGTAAAGCAGTGCTTTATCAGTGATAAAGTATTACTTTATTACGAATAAAGTGTCTTTCGAGGGACTGGCCATGGAACGGCTGGAGCAGGAGTGGGAGGCCTATCCGGTGCTGCACGTCGATTTCAGTCTGACGAAATATACCGAGCTGCGCGACTTGACGGGGCAATTGTTATATATTGCCACTCGGTTTCCGTTAAATCTGTCTGATACATCTTTTTTTAAGTTTGGTCGCCTCAAAGAAAGAAATAATCTGACGGATACGGAAACCTCTTTAGAAAAAGATTTCAGTCATTTTTTAATAGGCTCTTAGTTTTGTAGAAATTGTATCGTGGGATGGCATTTTTCATGGCTTAACATTGTATGATGGCAGTAAAGTTAGAGAAAAAGCTGCTCTGTACAATAGCGAATGTGAAAATGTTGGGAAAAGACCGGGAGTTTTGTTTATCTTTGCACCCGCAATTATCAATCGCCTTGTAACGATTGTCTGGAATTATCATATTATGAAGCAGAAACGAATACCATTGGTGGGCAGACAATACCTTGTGCCCTTCATTTTGATTACCTCTCTTTTCTTTTTGTGGGGATTTGCTCATGCCATTCTGAATGTACTGAACAAGCACTTTCAAGAGATACTGGACATCACGAAGACGCATTCGGCCTTTATACAGATGACGATGTATATGGGATACTTCATCATGGCCATTCCTGCAGGACTTTTCATCAGTCGCTTCGGATACCGCCGGGGTGTGGTATTCGGACTGCTGCTCTACGGTATCGGTTCGCTGCTCTTTATCCCCGGGCAGCAATATTTGTCTTTTAATCTTTTCTTGTTTGCGTTGTTCGTGATAGGCTGTGGACTGACATTTCTTGAAACTGCCGCCAATCCTTATGCCACAGAATTGGGCGCAAAGGAAACAGCTGCCAGCCGACTGAATTTCGCGCAATCCTTCAACGGTCTGGGATGTATCTGTGCACCGGTGCTTGCCGGACTGCTGCTCTTTTCTAAGGATGGGCAGACGGGCTCGGGCAATGTCGCATTGCCCTATATCTGTATGGGGTTAGTTGTCCTGCTGGTAGCGCTGGTTTTTTCAAGAATCAAGTTGCCCGAGATTGAACATAGTGTGGAGGTGGACGAAGCTGGTAATAAGGTAGGATTGTGGTCGCACCGGCTTTTCATTTTCGGGCTGATAGCCTTGTTTGCTTATGAGGTCGGTGAGATTTCCATCAACAGCTTCTTTATCAACTATGTGGTGGAACAAAACTGGATGAATGCTCGCGAAGCTTCGGTAGTACTTTCTTTCGGCGGATTGGGACTGTTCATGTTGGGACGTTTTGCCGGTAGCTGGATTATGGGACGCGTACGTGCCGAGAAAATGTTGCTGGTGTGTGCCACGGGGACAGTAGTGACCACTTCGTTGGTGTTGCTGGATGTAGGGATGGTATCGCTTGCAGCTCTGTTGTGCGGATATGCGTTTGAGGCTATTATGTTTCCCACGATTTTTGCCCTTTCCTTGCGCGGGTTGGGAAATCATACCAAGAGGGCTTCCTCTTTCCTGATGATGTCTCCCGTGGGAGGCGTGGTAGGTCCGCTGTTGATGGGGCTGGTGGCAGATCATGCGACGATGGTGTGGGCGTTTATTGTACCGCTGGTTGCTTATTGCGTGGTATGGGCATATGCCCGCAAGATGGTGTCTGTCTCCACCGCTTCCTCAATATAGGAGGAAGCCTGAGATTCCGGCAAGGAAATCCATACGGGGACAGCCCGAAATGTAGGGAATCACAATCAGTGTGGCTACTGCCGGACGAATGCCGTTAAAGATGTGTATCCGCCACCGATAGTGAACATTTCTATCTTAGCAAAGATTATAAAAAGCAGTAAATATTTCATTATTTCTCTTCGGGTGACTTTTTTTTGCAAAGAACTCCCAATTAGTCAACATATACAAATTAGGAGGATAATATCTGTTTATTAATATTTTATCCGGTTATATTCTTAAATCTATTTAAAAGGAGGATATTCCGTCGTAAATAAGCTTTATCTTTAACACGTAATTTCAAATAATATGAATGTATATGATACAGATAGTACAATTACATGGTACGGATAAAAAACTGTATGAGCTTGTAGCCCCTTTGGTTATGAGCTCGAAAGTGCTGAAACAGAATTACAATTACCCTTTCCGGACATCGGAAGAGTACGAGTGGTTTGTTGCTCTGGATGATAAACATGTTGTAGGTTTTGTGCCGGTGGAGCATAAGCAACATAAATGTGTTATCAACAACTATTATATTGAGGAGAAAAATGTTGACACGCTGAAATTACTTCTGGAAAAGGTACTTGAGAAGCTGAGCGAGGAGAGCAGCCTGACAGCTGTCAGCTTTGTTGAGGATAGGGATGTCTTCGGTGAGCTGGGCTTTTTGGAAGACAAGGTATGGACTCGTTATGTGAAAATGGAGAAAAACAAATAATTATGGCTGCACCCAAAAATGTGTATGAACTGGCGCAAGAACGTCTTGATGTGATTTTCAGGGAGTTTGACACGGTATGCGTCTCTTTTTCGGGAGGAAAAGATAGTGGAGTGTTGCTGAATTTATGCATAGACTATATCCGCAGGAAACGGTTGGACTGTAAACTGTGTGTGTTCCACATGGACTATGAGATACAGTATAGCATGACCATTGATTATGTGAACCGGATATTGGAGGCAAATAAGGATATATTGGAGGTATATCGTGTTTGTGTGCCTTTTCGTGTAACGACTTGCACGTCGATGTACCAGAGTTACTGGCGTCCGTGGCAGGATGATTTGAAGGACATTTGGGTGAGGAAAATGCCGAAAGGCTGTTTCACTAAGGAGACATTTCCTTTCTATACTCCCAAAATGTGGGATTATGAGTTTCAGATGCATTTTGCCAAATGGCTGCATGAGAAGAAGAACGGAGTGCGTGCCTGCTTTCTCATAGGCATTCGTACGCAGGAGAGTTTTAACCGTTGGCGCAGCATCCATCTGAACCGGAAGTATCAGATGTACCACAATTACCGCTGGACCTCGAAAATAGGTAATGACATTTTCAATGCTTATCCCATTTATGACTGGAAGACGACAGATATCTGGACAGCCAACGGCAAATTCGGTTTTGACTATAACCATTTGTATGACCTATATTATAAAGCCGGGGTCAATATCGAACGTCAGCGTGTGGCAAGTCCTTTTCTCTGCGAGGCACAGGAGAGCCTGAAGCTGTATCGTGTCATCGATCCGAATACTTGGGGAAAAATGATAGGACGGGTCAACGGAGTGAACTTTACCGGTATTTACGGAGGGACGCGTGCCATGGGGTGGCAAACAGTCCGATTGCCCGAAGGGTATACGTGGAAAGGCTTTATGCAGTTCTTGCTTTCCACCTTGCCGGAAGAGACCCGGAGGAACTACTTGAAAAAGCTTACTGTCAGTATTGAATTCTGGCGTACAAAAGGGGGCTGTCTGGCTGACGAGACCATCCAGAAGCTGAGGGATGCAGGAGTGTCCATCGAAGTGATGAATACCACGAATTACAAGACGAACAAGAAACCGGTGCGCATGGACTATTTGGATGATATTGACATTGCGGAATTTCGGGAAATCCCCACTTATAAGCGGATGTGTATATGCATTCTGAAGAACGACCATGCCTGCAAGTACATGGGGTTTGCCTTGAACAAGGAAGAGGCATACAAAAGGGACAAGATAATGGAACAATTCAAAAATATGATGTTATGAGCGTAGATAAAAGTCCGGTATATAATGTAAAGGCGATTTCAATAGAGAAAATACAAGCGAACGATTACAATCCGAATGTAGTGGCACCGCCCGAAATGAGACTTCTGGAGCTTTCCATCTGGGAAGACGGTTTCACCATGCCTTGTGTCTGTTACTATGACGAGAAAGAAGACAACTATATCCTTGTAGACGGTTATCACCGTTATCAGGTGTTGAAGACATCCAAAAGAATTTATCAGCGCGAAAACGGGTTGCTTCCCGTGGTCGTAATCGACAAGGAACTTTCCAACCGCATGGCGTCCACTATCCGTCATAACCGTGCCCGTGGCACGCACAACATTGAGTTGATGTGTCATATTGTGGCAGAATTGGACAGAGCCGGCATGTCAGATGAATGGATAATGAAAAACATCGGGATGGACCGTGACGAAGTGTTGCGGTTAAAGCAAATTTCGGGCTTGGCAGACTTGTTTGCGAACAAGGACTTCAGTATTCCGGATAAGAAAGAAGAAGAGTATGTGGCAGATAAATGAAATATTTCAGGGGCAGATTTTTTAATCTGCCTCTTTATGTTCATTAACAGGTGAAATATTTTGTTGCAAACTTGCATAATTTATCAAATCGCCTACAATCTTATAAGGGGGATGTGGACGAAATATATAATCTTGATTGTCCTGCTTCTCCCATCCACTACCAATATGATGCCGTTAAAACCATCAAGACTTCTTTTTATCTCTTACATAGACTGCGGAAATCGCAATATTCACATTTCCGGATGTCCTCTGTTTGGCAGAATGTTTCTTCCTGGCTGAATATCTCCTGCAGGAGTCCGTGTAGCCGTTCGCGGAACTCGTCTTCGAAGAAAGCGAAGTTGCCGACCGGTACCTTGGGTTGCCGTGGAGCCCCCATTTCGATGACCGGAGAATAGCTTTCGGAAGCTGCCCGGTGGATGTAGAGCAAGGAAGGGGCTACCTTCATCGATTGCTTGCGGCAAAGGATGGCTGCGTACAGAAACGTCTGGAAAATATAGCTGGGACGATTGTCGGCGGGAGTAAACAGTTGTTCTATATTCTCGGGAGTCTTGGGAGTACCGCCGGTCTTGTAGTCCACGATACGTAGCGTGTCTCCTTTGCTGTCCAGGCGGTCGATAGTACCGCCTATCTGTAAGGCAAGCTTTCCTTGCGGAGTATCTATTTCCATCGTTTCTCTGACGTCCTGCTCCATACCTTCCATGCGGAACGGGGCATACTGCAGGTCATTGCGCAGGAGCTGGCGCAAGTAAGAGGCAATGACTTTGGAATGGATGAGCTGCGTGCCGTTATACTCCGGTTGCTCCGTAAGGGGTATGTGGAAGAACTTTTCTTTGAAAGCATTGTCTACATAGGCTTGCAGGCGGACATCGTCTTTCAGTAATCGTTCCAGGTCCTCTTTACGTATCTCCCGTCCGTTGGCTGTCAGTTCGTCGTACACCAGTTCGGCGGAACGGTGGAAGAGGGTGCCGAAGAGGGCGGAGTCTATCTCAGCGCTTACTTCATCGGGAGCTTTCAGGCCGGCTACATATCGGTAGTAGAATTTCAGCCGGCAGTCCAGATAGGCATTGAGGGCAGAGGGGGAAAAGAATGCCTGGGGACGTTGGTGGACGTCGTAGGCATTGAACATCTGTTGCAACATTTCCGGTGTCTTGTGAATCTCAATTTTCCGCGCTTGCTGGGGCGATTGTCCGGCTTCAAGGTACTCGAGGGAGATGTCGTGTGGCGACTCAACCAGGAATTGTAGCATGAAGCGGGACATCTCTCCGCGGTTCAGCCCGTCGGAAGAGGTGTTATATAATAAGGTGACGTTTTCTGCCCGCTGGATGAGGCGGTAGAAGTAGTAGGCATAGACGGCGTTCTTGTGTTCGATGGTAGTCATGCCGAATGCTTTCCTCAGGTTGTAGGGGATGAAGGAGGAATCGCCTCCGGCTTTGGGCAGCTGCCCTTCGTTGAGAGAGAGCATGATGAGGTTGCGGAAATCAAGGTTGCGCGTTTCCAGTACACCCATTACTTGCATGCCGATGGCGGGTTCTCCGTGGAAGGGAATGTTGGCGGAGGTAAGCAGGCGGTTCAGCAGTCGCTTCAGTGTGTCTGTGTGCAGACTACTCAGTTCCCCGGTCTCTATCAGATTGAGCAGGCGGTTGACGAGGGTGTAGCTTTTGAACAGAGATTCGCGGTACAGCTGGTTAAAGATGTCTTCCACGTCTTTTTCCTGGCGATAGAGGACGGCTACTTCACGAAGCAGTCCGGTGAGGTAGCCGCATAGGGCAGCGATGCCATTCTGTGGTGTAAAGACTTGTTCAAGGAATGTGTCTTGCTTCAGTTCCGAGGGAAGGGGATAGAAGCGGTTGTCCCGGGTAAGCTGCCTTTCCAGTGCTTCGGCATGGGAGGAAAGCTGCCGGGTATAAGGATGCTTCAGCAGGGTGAGCACGGTCTCGTAGGTATATCGTCCGGTGCCTGCGTGGTAGCCGGTAGTCTGTAGCTCTACAAGGGCGTTGATGAAGCTGTATACCGGAGTTTGGGCAAGGGGGAAACCCATCGTGATGTTGACGTCCCTTACTTCTGCCGGAATGGAGTGGAGGACGGGGAGCAGCAGGGACTCGTTGCAGAGGACCACAGCAGTGTCTTTGAATGAGGAAGGGGTTCTTGATTCTTCACCTCCGGCCGATTCCTCATTATTTTTAATCCATTGCGGCAAGTAGCGGGCTTGTGCATTTTCGGTAGAAGCGGAGATAAAACGTACGTTCTTGGGCTTCCGCAGTACATCAAAAGAAGTTTCGGGCAGTTGGTTGGGGAACAACTTTAGGTTGCGGAGGATGAATTCGCCTGCTTCGTGGGTATAGGGCGGCTTCTGCTCAAGGGGGAGCCGGGTGTAGAACACGTCGTAATCCCAATAGAACATTGCTTTCCCGGCATCCTGCAAGAGTTGGAAGAAGCGGGTTTCTACTCTATTCAGCACATTGAAGCCGACAAATACATAGCGGTCGTAGCGCAGTCGGTCGGTATCGAGTTGCTCCATGACATTGCGGTACATCATGCCTTCGTAGGCAATGCCAAGTTCCGTGAGGTTTCGGCGGTAGTGGTGGTAGATGTCGCCCAGCTTATCCCAGAGGGAGATGAACTTGGCTTTCAATTCCGTTCGCTTTTCTATGGAGAAATTCTGAAAGAATTGTCGGATGGCTTCTTCCTGCTCTTCGTCAAGGAAGTCGTAGTCGTCCATGATGTTCTTCAGTTCTTGCAGATTGCTGAATAGCTTGTTAGCATCTACAAGGTTTTTATCGACGTCGTCGAAGTCACTGATGAGCAGTTCTCCCCAGAAGTAGAAGTCGTCCAAAGTTTCTTCGCTGCGGGTCTCTTCTCGGAATACCTTATATAGTTCGCATACCAGACGGATAGGGTCGCCGGACTTCAATGGCGAGAGTTGACGGAACAGTTCGCTAATGCTGACGTAGGCAGGTGACCACAAAGGGCGGTCTGTTTCGGCTGCCAGGTATTCGTTGAAGAACAGACTGGCACGTTTGTTGGGGAAAACGATGGCAGTGCGCGAGAGGTCGTTTCCTATTTTGGCGTAAAGGTCGCGGGCGACCAATTGGAGGAATGTTTCCATGATTCAGTTGACAATTGATGGTTGATGGTGAGGTGAGTTATACCGGTTCTATGTTGTTCTCTTCTACATACCATAAGTAGCCCTGTATATTTTCTGCGGCATACCCCATGCGGGCTAGCAGTTGCATGTATCCTTGCACTTGTTTGTTGTACTTCTTGTTCGGCTTTCCGAACTTGAAGTCCACCACTACGATTTCTTCACCGCGCATCATCACGCGGTCCGGGCGGCGCGTCCGCAGTTCGCCGTTCTCCTGCCAGATGATGTCGCATTCATTGAACAGCTGCCATGTTCCTGAATACCAGTCCTTGACTTGTGGCAGAGAAAAGGCGCGTTGGGTGAGGTCGCGTATTTCTTCTTCCGTCTCACTCCGTCCAATCACACCTTCAAAGATGAGCTGGCTGATGGCATTGTCAATGTCTTCTTCCGTTTCGATAGCGGAGAATAGGGTATGCAGCAAACGTCCCCGGTTGATGAAGCGCTGGTTGGATTCTGCTTCGTCCACTCCTGCTATGAAGTCTGCCGAACGGTTGGATTGGCGGAATTCGATGTCGTGGAGCATGCTTTCCATGTGGACGGGCAGTTTGACTGGCTTTTGCGAAAATCTGTTAACCGGTTGCTGTTCGTAAACCTTAGGGTTACGTTCGCAGCATAGAGGTTTGGCTTCGTCATCAGCAGGATTGTCTGCGTCATGTTGTGAAACGGGGGCGGGAGAGGGGCAAATCTTGCCGTTCTCGTATATGGTAGCCTCTTCGTCCCAACTGCCCGCTCCGTCCTTGGCTATGCGGGGCAGGGTGTGGGCAAGGAGTTCGGACATGGTTCCCTTCTGTTCCTTCCGGCTCCAGAGAATGAGGTTTTTGCCGGCACGGGTAAAGGCCACATATAACAAATTCAGATTGTCTACCCACAGTTGAAGTCGTTCGTGCAGATAGTCTTGCCGGTATATGGATTCCGCCATGGTGGCGGAATAGTTCACCGGCACTAGGCTGATGGCATTATAAGGCTCTTCCGGCGGTACGCACCACACCAGCTGGTTGTTGGTTTCGTTCTCCAGCTTCCAGTCGCAGAAGGGAATCAGTACGGTATGGAATTCCAGTCCTTTGGACTTATGGATGGAGAGGATGCGTATACCGTCCGTCTCACCGCTGGGGATGGTCTTGTTGCAAAGGGTTTCGTCCCAGTAGCGTATGAAGCTGTCCAGTTCGGAAGAGTTGCTTTGCAGATACTCCGTCACAGCATCGAAGAAGGAGAAGAGGTAGGCATCTTGCTTTTCAATACGGCTCATGCCGAAGATGCTGAACAGTTCTTCCAGCAACTCATACAAGGGCATCAGGCGCAGCGTTTCCCGCCGGGAGGTAAAAGCTTCGGGAAGGGGAGCCGTGTCTTCTTGCTGCTCGTCGTTGGTCTTTTGTAATTTGCAATTCTCCATTAACGAAGCCTCCGCAATCTTGTTTTCCGGATTCGACAGGCAGCGCAGGGCATCCATCAGCATGCAGATGGAAAGGGAAGCATTCAGCCGGAAAGCTTCGTCGGACACGACAGAGAGATGCAGTTCTTTGTCAAAATAGTCGGCTATTGGCGGGATATTCTTGTTCTTGCGGACAAGGATGGTGATGTCATTCAGTGCTACGCCTTCCTCCTGTAGCCGTTGTACCTCTTCTCCTAAGGCGAGAAGGGTTTGCTCTGTATAGTTGTGTTCATCATCCGGTTCAAGGAAGGCGGCTTTTACATAGCCGTATTCCTTGCTCTTGGGCGATTCCTGCACTACGTCGGCATAAGCGCGTTTCAGGGGTAGGCAATCCTCTTTCAGCTCGTTCAGATGCAGTGCGTTGAGGTGGTCTATGGCAGCCGTAAATACTTGGTTGTTGAAACGGATGATGTTCGTTTCGCTACGCCGGTTTGTCTTTAAGGTTTCCACACGGACGGGAAAGTTGTTTAATGGAGAACTTGATTCTCCACTCTCCATTTTCAATTCTTCATTGCCCAAACTGTTCAGTATTCCCCAGTCTCCGTTGCGCCAGCGGTAGATGGACTGCTTCACGTCTCCCACAATCAGACTGTCGGCTCCTTGCGAAAGTCCTTCGAGCAACAGTAGGCGGAAGTTGTCCCATTGCATGCGGCTGGTATCCTGGAATTCGTCAATCATGACGTTGCGTATGTTGGCGCCGATTTTCTCGAAGACGAACGAAGAGTCACCCTCGCGCACCAACTTGTGCAGCAGAGCGTTGGTGTCCGACAATAGAAAGCGGTTATGCTCTCGGTTCAGCGTACGTACCTCTTCGTCGATGTGATTGAGAAGTTGCAGTTTGTTGAGGTGCTGGAGCGAGAGGCGGCAACTGTTCAGCGTACGGTTGCGTTGCGGACGCATTCTTTCAGCTTCCTGCAGTAAAGGCATCAGGCTGGTTTCTGCCAGACGGAGGATGTCGTCCTTCCGTGCAGACGTTTTTGTTGCCCAGTTTTTTGCATCAGCCAAGCTGTTTTGCAGGGTGGCGTTCAGCACTTCCTTGTCCGACAGTCTGCCGTCGCGCAGCTTGCGGAAGTAGCTGCCTATGCCTCGGGCGCCTCCCTTCAAGTCTTCGGGAGTGAGTGCATGCCCTTCCAGTTCGCCCTCAAACTGGTCGCAGAAGCTTTTCATCTGTTCCAGGGCTTCGGTCTCCATGTCGCGCAACACATCCCGGTAGAGTCTCAGCGTGTTCGGAGTACGCAGGCATTGCCGCAGCTTTTCGCCGCGTTCTATGTAGCTTTCATCAAAGATGTTTCGTCCGAAGCTTTTCACTTCGTTCGAGACATTCCAGCGTTTGTCGTCGCGGATGCGCTCGTCGATGTAGTCCAGCAGCCATGCCAGTACGGGAGAAGTGGGGGTGAGCTTCTCGATGAGGCTGTCTACGGCATCACTCAGCACTTCACTGTTGTTCAGCTCTATGTTCAGGTTAGGACTCAGCTCCAGTTCGCGAGCAAGGTTACGCATCACGGATTGAAAAAAGGAGTCGATGGTTTCCACGCGGAAACGGCTGTAGTCATGCAGCATGTATTGCAGTGCCATGCCGGCCCGTTGGCGGATGTCCTCGTCCGTCAATTCGTCTCCACTCTCTCCTTGAGCTTTTAAATTATAATTCTTAATTCTTTCCAGGTATGCTTCGGAAGACGGTTCTCCCTTCCAGATGCCGTAAAGCTGTGTCAGTATGCGTTCCTTCATCTCTGCCGTGGCCTTGTTGGTGAAGGTTACGGCAAGTATCTGCCGGTAGGCGCGTGGATTGATTATCAAATGCTTGATGTATTCCACGGCTAGCGTGAAGGTTTTGCCGGAACCGGCAGAGGCTTTATATACTAATAATTCCATGTAAATCGCTGCATTGAATTTACCTGCAAACGTACACAAAAATAATGAGAAAAATAAATGCCGTTCTATCTTTTCTCACTTGTCTTTTCCTTTCAACAGTTCCTCCATTTTCAATACCTCGTCGCGATACTGGGCTGCTTCGATAAAATCGAGTTTCTTGGCTGCTTCCTGCATAAGCTTCCTGGTGCGTTCGATGCTTTTTTCTAGTTGCTTGCGGCTCATGTACTGTACTATAGGGTCGGCAGCCATCGTAGATGTACTTTCTTGTTCCACATAGGGGCGGGGAGTGCTGGAAGTGAACTTCTCGCTGCTGAGGACGGCTTCGCCGGAAACCTTGTCGGTAACAAATACATTGAGGTTCTTCGCTTTCTTGATTTGCTGTGGCGTGATGCCGTGCTCTTCGTTGTACTTCAACTGCTTCTCGCGACGGCGGTTGGTCTCGTCGATGGTCAGTTGCATGCTGTCCGTTATCTTGTCGGCATACATGATGACCATGCCGTTCACGTTACGGGCGGCACGTCCGGCAGTCTGTGTCAGTGAACGGTGGGAACGGAGGAACCCCTCCTTGTCAGCATCAAGAATGGCAACAAGAGAGACCTCTGGCAGGTCGAGACCTTCACGTAGCAGATTGACCCCGACAAGTACATCGTAGATACCCTCGCGCAAGTCACCCATAATCTTCACACGTTCCAAAGTATCTACGTCGCTGTGGATATAATTACACTTCACGTTATTGTTCAGCAGATATTCGGTCAGTTCTTCGGCCATTCGTTTGGTGAGGGTGGTGACAAGGGTTCGCTCGCTCTTTTCGATGCGTACCTGGATTTCTTCCATCAGGTCGTCTATCTGGTTGTGGCTGGGACGCACCTCGATGATAGGGTCCAGGAGTCCGGTCGGGCGGATGACCTGCTCCACTACGATGCCTTCGGATTTCATCAGCTCATAGTCTGCCGGTGTGGCGCTGACGTAAATCACTTGCTTGGCCATCTCTTCGAATTCATCGAACTTCAGCGGGCGGTTGTCCATGGCAGCCGGTAGGCGGAAACCGTATTCCACCAGGTTTATCTTGCGGGCACGGTCACCTCCATACATGGCACGTATCTGCGGGACGCTGACGTGGCTTTCGTCAATGACTATCAGGAAATCTTCAGGGAAGAAATCCAGCAAGCAGTAGGGGCGGGTACCGGCAGCACGTCCGTCAAAGTAGCGCGAGTAATTCTCAATGCCGGAGCAATGTCCCAATTCGCGTATCATTTCCATGTCGTAGGTTACCCGTTCCTGCAAGCGCTTGGCCTCGAATGGACGACCTTCGTTTTCAAACCATTGCACCTGTTTGTGCAGGTCGTCCTCTATCTCGTGTATGGCACGCAACGTGGCTTCTTTGGTAGTCATGAAGAGGTTGGCGGGATAAATCTTATAGGCGTCGAACCTGGCGACGGTGATGCCGCTCATGGGGTTCACTTCCTCGATGCTGTCTATCTCGTCTCCCCAAAAGGTGACGCGCAGCAGGTTGTCGGCGTAAGCCAGGTAAATGTCCACTGTGTCGCCTTTCACGCGGAAGTTGCCGCGGTTCAGGTCTATGTCATTGCGTACGTAAAGACTGTCTACCAAGCGTCGCAGGAAGACATTGCGGCTGAAGTTCCTGCCTTGCTGCACTTCGATGACGTTGTTGTAGAAGTCTGCCGGGTTTCCCATGCCGTAGATGCACGAAACGGAAGATACTACCACCACGTCTTTCCTGCCCGAAAGCAGGGCCGAGGTTGCGGCAAGACGCAACTTGTCTATCTCGTCGTTAATGGCGAGGTCCTTTTCTATGTAAGTGTCCGAAGACGGCAGATAGGCTTCGGGCTGGTAATAATCGTAGTAGGATACATAATATTCCACAGCATTGTTCGGGAAGAATCCCTTGAACTCGCTATACAGCTGGGTGGCCAGCGTCTTGTTGTGGCTCAATATCAGTGTGGGCTTGTTGATGTTGGCAATGACATTGGCTATGGTGAATGTCTTTCCGGAACCGGTGACACCGAGTAATGTCTGTGCGGGGAGTCCCTCGCGCACACCCTCGGTCAGCTGTGCGATGGCCTCCGGCTGGTCACCGGTGGGCTGGTAGGCAGATGTCAGTTCGAATTTGCTCATTGTCTCTTTTTTAATGCGGCAATATTCGGCAAAATCTTTGAGATAAACAAAATTTTTTTGTTTACTTTGCAGCTATATTGATAACAACCATTAATAATTGTAATACAACGAAGAACATGATTTGGAATGAAAGTATTGAATGCATGGACCGCGAGAGCCTTCGTAAAATCCAGAGTATTCGCCTCAAAAGGACTGTGGAGCGTGTGTATCATGACACTCCTTTTTACCGTAAGAAAATGCAGGAACTGGGAATTACTCCTGATGATATAAACAGTATAGATGATATTGTAAAACTGCCTTTTACCACCAAGTATGACTTGCGGGACAATTATCCCTTCGGACTTTGTGCAGTACCCATGAGTCAGCTTGTACGTATCCATGCCTCTTCCGGCACTACCGGAAAGCCTACTGTGGTAGGCTATACCAGAAAAGATCTTTCGGCATGGTCCGAATGCCTTTCACGGGCTTTTACCGCCTATGGTGCCAGTAGCTCGGATATTTTTCAGGTGTCATACGGTTACGGACTTTTTACCGGCGGACTGGGTGCGCATGCCGGTGCCGAGAATATCGGGGCTTCTGTTATCCCGATGTCCAGTGGCAATACGGAGAAGCAGATTACGCTGATGCATGATTTCGGTTCTACTGTACTCTGCTGTACACCCTCATACGCCCTCTATTTGGCAGATGCCATCAAGGACTCCGGTCTTCCCCGCGAAGAGTTCAGGTTGAAAATAGGAGCATTCGGTGCTGAGCCGTGGACCGAAAGTATGCGTCGGGATATTGAAACTAAATTGGGTATCAAGGCCTTCGATATTTACGGACTTAGCGAGATTGCCGGTCCCGGTGTGGGCTATGAATGCGAGTGCCAGCATGGCACCCACCTCAATGAAGACCATTACTTCCCCGAAATTGTAGACCCGAAGACTCTTGAGCCGGTTGCTCCCGGCCAGACAGGTGAATTGGTGTTCACTCACCTTACGAAAGAGGGTATGCCGCTGTTGCGTTACCGCACAAAGGACCTCACTGCTCTGCATTATGAAAAATGCTCCTGCGGACGTACCTTGGTTCGTATGGACCGTATCTTGGGACGTAGTGATGATATGCTGATTATCCGTGGTGTCAACGTATTCCCCACGCAGATAGAGTCTGTCATTCTCGAAATGCCGGAATTCGAGCCTCACTATCTCTTGCTGGTAGACCGCAAGAACAATACCGATACCATGGAGTTGCAGGTTGAAGTTCGCCCTGAATACTATTCCGACGAAATCAACAAGATGTTGGCTCTGAAGAAGAAGCTCGTAGCCCGCCTGCAGAGTGTACTCGGCCTCGGCGTAGATGTCCGTCTGGTAGAACCACGCAGTATTGAGCGCAGCGTAGGCAAGGCAAAGCGCGTCATCGACAACCGAAAGCTTTAATAACTTATAACTTATAACTCAATAATCATGGTAGCAAAACAACTTTCCATTTTTCTGGAGAACAAGTCCGGCCGCCTCACGGAGGTGACTGAAGTTCTTGCAAAAGAAGGTGTCAACCTTTCTGCTCTATGTATTGCAGAGAATGCCGATTTCGGTATCCTTCGTGGTATTGTTTCCGAACCGGATAAAGCATATAAGGCTTTGAAAAATAATCACTTCGCTGTGAATGTGACAGATGTAGTAGGGATCAGTTGTCCTAATATCCCCGGCTCATTGGCAAAAGTACTCCGTTTCCTATCCGACGAAGGTGTCTTCATCGAGTATATGTATTCTTTTGCCAACGGTGAAACGGCCAATGTTATCATCCGTCCCAACGACATGGATAATTGTATCCGTGTATTGACAGAAAAAAAGGTCGATTTGTTGGCGGCAAGTGACTTGTATAAGCTGTGAAATAGTGGTTAGGGATAATCCCTAATCCCTAACCGTTAATCCCTGTTTCTAACCCGTTCATCTGGTTTTTGAAAAATTAAGGCTCGTATCGTTGCTTTATTCGATGCGAACCTCTATCTTTGCGCATTATTTGAACAAAAGTAATGAAGAAGAACATCCTAATAACTCTGCTTGCAGCATTGCTGCTCTCCTCGTGTGGAGAATACAATAAATTGCTGAAAAGCACGGATTATGAATACAAGTACGAGGCGGCAAAAAATTACTTCGCAAAAGGTCAGTACAACCGTGCTGCTACTTTGCTCAACGAATTGATTGCCATTCTCAAAGGTACTGATAAGGCGGAGGAATCCCTCTATATGCTGGGCATGAGTTACTATAACCAGAAGGATTATCAGACTGCTGCGCAGACTTTCATTCAGTACTACAACGTTTATCCCCGTGGTACATTTACAGAATTGGCACGCTTCCATGCCGGTAAAGCTTTGTATCTGGATACTCCGGAGCCGCGTTTGGATCAATCCGGTACATACAGTGCTATCCAACAGTTGCAGATGTTTATGGAATACTTCCCGCAAAGCTCCAAGAAAGAGGAGGCGCAGAACATGATATTTGCCTTGCAGGACAAGTTGGTGATGAAGGAATATCTGTCTGCAAAACTTTATTATAATATGGGTAACTATCTGGGCAATAACTATCAGGCGTGTGTTATCACTGCTCAGAATGCCTTGAAGGATTATCCATATACCAACCTGCGTGAAGATTTATCCATTCTTATCTTGCGTGCCAAGTATGAATTGGCTGTATATAGTGTGGAAGATAGAAGAGCGGAACGTTACCGTGAAGCTGTGGATGAGTGCTATGCTTTTAAAAACGAATTCCCTGAAAGCAAATATACGAAGGAAGCCGACCGAATCTTCAAGGAGGCACAGAAAATGCTGGGAGAAGGAAGCGAAGAGTAATAATAAGAAGGTACCACAGACTGAAAGTTACGAATTGCAAATGGCAAGCATGAATATGCTAAGTGGTTTGTGATTTAAAGTTTATGATTGATAAAGTAATTAATAATTTGTAATTAATACGATAGATAAATTTATGGATTACAGAAAGACAAATGCTCCTACTACTACGGTGACCCGTGATATGATGGAGTTGTGTGAGGATACTGGTAATGTATACGAAAGCGTAGCGATTATCGGAAAACGTGCCAACCAGATTAGTGTGGAAATCAAGAATGACCTTTCCAAAAAGCTTGCTGAGTTTGCCTCTTACAATGATAATCTGGAAGAAGTGTTCGAAAACCGGGAACAGATTGAGATTTCCCGCTATTACGAAAAACTGCCGAAGCCGACATTGATTGGAACACAAGAGTATATTGAGGGTAAGATTTATTATCGTAACCCGGCTAAGGAAAAAGAAAAATTGCAGTAATGATACAGCGTATTCAATCCGTTTATTTGTTGTTGGTAACTATCTTGCTGGTTGTGACAATCTGTATGCCTGTAGGACAGTTCATTGGAACGGACGGAGTAACGGCACATGTTTTCAAACCTCTGGGAGTGTCTTTGGCTGGCGGAGGATTTTTGTCTACTTGGGGCTTGTTCGGGATATTGTTGCTCAGTGTGCTTGTTTCCTTCTGTACTATATTCCTTTTCCGTAACCGTATGTTGCAAATACGTATGACGATCTTTAGCAGTATTCTGCTGATAGGCTACTACATAGCTTTCTGTGTCTTTATGTTCATTTTGAAGGATAATTTAGATGCAATGACTTTCCAGCTAGGATGGGCTCTCTGCCTTCCGGTGGTAGCCATCATTCTCAACTATCTGGCTTTTCGTGCCATCTACAAGGATGAGGTGATGGTTAAGGCAGCAGATCGTTTAAGAAGATAAGAAGGGTTTTGATAATTAATAATAAAAGGCAGACCACGTGTTTCATTCGGAATACGTGGTCTGCCTTTTTACTGGATTTTTCCTTAGACCTTGTCACTTGGGACTACTGCTGTTCCGTATAAGGCGAGCATATAGATATGGGCGTCTGAGACATCTTTTCAAGTGTGATGGAAGAAAGAGGCGGGAAGTGGGTGAGGGCGGAATATAAAAACGGACAAAAATCCCGGATATCTTAGCAAGAACCTGGGATTTCTGTAGGGATAGCTCAGAATACTACTTGAAGGTATTATTTCTTCAAGTCGAACAAATAAGTAATCTTGGCTGTAATAACTCCATGTGCGGAACGTGAGAAAAAGTCCTTCTTGGTGCTACCATAGAAATCGGACAAAGCATAGTAGTATCTTCCTTCTACAAGGAAATTGCCAGCCTTGGTGCGCAGTTCTATGCCTGCTCCACCTGCAATGCCGTAGTCAAATTTATTGTCTATGGCCTTTCCGTGCTGTTCCACGGTGATGTGGGTGTAGGAGTCTGCTATAGTACCGTCCCAATCACCGTCTATCTTTTCACTGTCGCCAAGCAGGAAACCTATCTGTGGACCGGCATGGATAAAGAATTGCAGACCGCGGTTTTTGCCGAATGCCAGATGTGCCAAGAACGGTATTTCCACATAGTTCATGGTGCGAGTGTAGCTCAGTGTGGGGTAGTCCTCATAGTACTCATTCCAACCGTGCTGTGAGTAGTTTATTTCAATTTGTGCACCGCAAATCATACTGAAATATTTCTCAGAGATATATCGGGCTGTCACACCACCGTTGACGCCCATCAGATTCTTCTGCTTGACAGAGGGAGAGAAGCTTACGCTATTCAGATTGATGCCTCCATTGACGCCGACAGCGAAGTTGTGGCGTTGCTCGCCCACCTGTGCATGCAGAGGCAATACACATGCACACACCAGTAAGGCGAATATGACGATTGTTTTTAGTTTCATTCGAAAATATAGTTACGAGTTATATGAATCCCTAATCAAAGTCCAGTTTCACTAGCTCAAAGTTCTTGGTGAAGTGCACAAAGAACACCTTCTTGTTGATGAAGCCTCCCCAGTTGTTTACCCGTTGGAACTTGAAGCCGGTCTGGATAGGTACCAAATCTAATCCCTGCATGTTTTTCTCGAAAGAAGAGCCGTAGCGCGCAAGTCCTTTCAGGAAGAAATAACCGGTATCAAAGCCTAGCATTCCGAATTTGGGATAGCGCTCATCCATCTCCTTACCATACCATCTGCGATAGGTTTTGGTGAAGTTGATGGCGGCAGGAAGCAGGTTGTTTGTATAGAAAGAGGAATAAAAATAGGTGTCTAACTCAAAGAAGGCTTCCAGGTGGTCTTTGGTGTAGGTCTGCCATTCCGGATAACCGAACAAATGAATACGGCTTTCGGGTTGCTCGCGCACCAATAGCGTTAATTGGGGAAGTATCTTAATCAATGTCAGGTTGCTGCCTGATGTGGGAATGAAGATGTTCTCACGGTCAGCACGTAATACCGTTTTCAAGGATTCTACGGTGACACTCTCTTTCAAGCTCTTCATCGGGATGGAACGGTTGCGTAGTTCGTCTTTCAGTCCCTTGATGAATTCTGCCTTGTCCTTGGTATCCTGGCTGGCTTCAATAAAGATGACATTGGCATTGGGGAACTGGCGTACGAAATGATTGTACACCTCGGAGTACAGATAAGATTGTGGGGTATTTATCTGGTAGATTGCCGGATTTTGAAATACAGTGTTGTCTTTCGACGTAAATGGTATCACCAGACGCGTGTTTTGTTTCTTGGCAAACTCGGCCAGCGGCTTGATATGTTGTTGGTATAGAGGCCCGAAGATGATGTCCATATCTTTCATCTCGCTTTTACCCAGAATGGAGTTCAATGAGGTGTTCTCGGGACCCGAATTGTAAGTATACAGGTCAATGGAAGTGCCGGTACGTTTCAGGCTGTCTACGGCTATCAGCAGACCTTCGTAGTATTCTACCATACGGGAGGATTCGCTCTTCGATACCCCGTCCAGGAAGGGGAGGATGACAGCAGCCTTGATGGTGCTGAAACGCTCTGTCTCTTTTCTGTTTTCGCGGAACAACTCACTGTCGGTAGGTATTGCCTGCGATTGGGTGCTTTGCTCCGTCTGCGCTTTGGGATAGGGAATACAGAGGAAGGTTCCCTTCTTTATTTTGTTTTCGCCTTTCAACTCCGGGTTGGCGGCTATCAGTTCGGTTTCGCTGATGCCGTATTCGCGGCTGATGCTGAATACGGTTTCTTTCCGTTTCACCTTGTGCATGTCACGGCATCGTGATTCTACGGGGCCGGGAATATTGTTGGCAACCATAGTGTTGTTTTGCGTTTCAACTGGGACAATGGTTTTGGCTTCGGTTGTGGAAGGGATGCGGATTACTTGTCCGATACGAAAATTCTCGGCACTCAGTCCCGGGTTGGCATCGCAGATGGCTCTGGCAGATACATTGTATTTTACAGTCAACCGGTAGAGGGTCTCACCGGCTTCGATAGTATGGTATGTCTCTTTTTGTACGTTGGCAGCGTTGCGCGGGATGCGCAGCGTGCGTCCGATGAATATTTTTTCGTCACTGCCGGGATTCAGCTTGATGATATCCGACTGGCTGACGCCGTACATGCTGGCGATGGAATAAAGACTTTGTCCTTTCTCGATAGTATGCAGAAAATAAGATTGATTCTCTTGTGCTACTGCATTGATACTGTATGCACCGGCAAGCAGCAAGGAGCAGATAATGCGGTTAATCGTTTTCATTCAGTAATCGTTGGTTTATGTTTACAATTTCCCAAAGTAGCTGCAAAGGTACGAATATTGTGGCATTCTAACCAAAGGATTGCGTTAAGAAATAATATTGTGCATTTCAAAACTGAAAAATAGCGCTTGCCAGCTGATATTCGGGGGGAAACAGTTATTTTTGCAGTTAAAACGATAGGATTAATCAACATGCAAGAAGAAACAGAATATATCAATGTATATGGTGCGCGTGTACACAACCTCAAGAATATTGATGCGGAAATCCCTCGTAACAGCCTGACTGTGATTACAGGCTTGAGCGGAAGCGGCAAGTCCTCCCTGGCATTCGATACTATTTTTGCCGAAGGGCAACGTCGCTATATCGAGACCTTTTCAGCCTATGCCCGTAACTTTCTGGGTAATCTGGAACGTCCGGACGTGGACAAGATAACGGGATTGAGTCCGGTTATCTCTATTGAGCAAAAAACTACGAACAAGAATCCACGCTCCACCGTAGGCACCACCACAGAGGTCTACGACTATCTGCGTCTGCTCTTTGCCCGTACTGGTGACGCTTATTCTTACCTTTCGGGCGAGAAGATGGTGAAGTATACCGAGGAACAGATTCTTGACCTTATCCTGAAGGATTACAAGGGAAAACGCATTTATATTCTTGCCCCGCTGGTGCGTAGCCGTAAGGGACATTACAAAGAACTCTTCGAACAGGTGCGCAAGAAGGGCTACCTCTATGTACGTGTGGATGGTGAGGTGCACGAAGCTTTGCCCGGTATGAAACTGGACCGCTACAAGAACCACGATGTGGAGGTGGTGATAGATAAGTTGGTGGTGACGGATAAGGATGACACACGTCTGAAGAACAGCGTGGCCACCGCCATGCGCCAAGGTGACGGACTGCTGATGATACTCGATGTGCAGACGGATAGCGTGCGCCATTACAGCAAACGGTTGATGTGTCCCATGACGGGGTTGTCTTATCGGGAACCGGCACCGCACAACTTTTCGTTCAATTCGCCGCAAGGCGCATGCCCTAAGTGCAAGGGGCTGGGAGTGGTCAGTCAGATTGATATTGACAAGGTGATTCCTGACCGTGAGCTCTCCATTGCCGGAGGTGCCATCGCACCATTGGGGAAAGCTAAGAACAGTATGATTTTCTGGCAGATTGCCGCCTTGCTGGAGAAATATGAAGCAACGTTGAAAACTCCGGTGAAGAAGTTGCCGGACGATGCACTGGATGAGATACTCTACGGCTCGGACGAGCGTATCAAGATAAAGAGTTCATTGATAGGTACCTCTTCCGATTATTTTGTGACGTTTGAGGGGGTTGTAAAGTATATCAAGATGCTGCAGGAGAAGGATGCTTCTGCCACGGCACAGAAGTGGGCGGATCAGTTTGCCAAGACTGCCGTTTGTCCGGAATGTCATGGTGCCAAGTTGAATAAAGAAGCGCTTTCATTCCGCATTCACGACAAGAACATCTACGAATTGTCCACGATGGACATCAATGAACTGTATGACTGGCTGGCAAACGTGAACCCGTATCTCAGTAGCAAGCAGCAGCAGATTGCCGGTGAAATCCTGAAGGAAATCCGTACACGGCTCAAGTTTCTGCTTGACGTCGGTCTGGATTATCTTTCGCTGAACCGCAGTTCCGTCAGCCTTTCCGGTGGCGAAAGCCAGCGTATCCGCCTGGCTACGCAGATAGGCTCTCAGTTGGTGAATGTGTTGTATATATTGGACGAGCCGAGTATCGGCCTGCACCAACGAGACAACCAGCGCTTGATATGCTCTTTGAAGGACTTGCGTGACATTGGCAACTCCGTCATTGTGGTGGAGCATGACAAGGATATGA
This sequence comes from Bacteroides muris (ex Afrizal et al. 2022), assembly GCF_004793475.1. Classification (GTDB taxonomy): domain Bacteria; phylum Bacteroidota; class Bacteroidia; order Bacteroidales; family Bacteroidaceae; genus Bacteroides; species Bacteroides muris. The sequence continues at coordinate 39,197 of NZ_SRYZ01000022.1, forward strand.
TGCTTGCGGCCGATTATGTCATTGATATGGGGCCGAAAGCCGGTAGGCTGGGAGGGGATGTTGTCTTTGCCGGTACTCCCCGCGAAATGCTCCGGACGCATACGCTGACTTCCCAATATTTGAACGGTGAACGTGCCATCGAGGTGCCTGCCAAGCGTCGCGAGGGCAATGGGCACAGCCTGTGGCTGCGTGGCGCCAAGGGTAATAACCTGAAGAATGTGGATGTGGAGTTTCCGTTGGGCAAGCTGATTTGCGTTACTGGTGTTTCCGGCAGTGGTAAGTCCACGCTTATCAATGAGACGTTGCAGCCTATTCTTTCACAGAAATTCTATCGTTCTCTGCAGGACCCTTTGGAGTATGGCAGCATTGAAGGATTAGAATATATAGATAAGGTGGTGAATGTAGATCAGTCTCCCTTGGGGCGTACCCCGCGTTCCAATCCGGCCACGTATACGGGCGTATTTTCCGATATACGCAATCTGTTTGTCGGCTTACCCGAAGCGAAGATACGCGGATATAAGGCGGGACGCTTCTCCTTCAATGTCAGTGGAGGGCGATGCGAGGCTTGCCAAGGCAACGGGTACAAGTGTATTGAGATGAATTTCCTGCCAGATGTGTATGTGCCTTGCGAGGTGTGTCACGGCAAACGCTACAACCGCGAGACGCTGGAAGTACGTTTTAAGGGAAAATCCATTGCCGATGTGCTGGATATGACCATCAACCGTGCGGTGGAGTTTTTCGAGAATGTTCCTCAGATATTGAACAAAATTAAGGTTATTCAGGAAGTCGGATTGGGTTATATCAAGTTGGGGCAGTCCTCCACCACGCTCTCCGGAGGTGAGAGTCAGCGCGTGAAGTTGGCTACTGAACTTTCCAAACGTGATACGGGCAAGACTCTTTATATCCTTGACGAACCTACCACCGGACTCCATTTCGAGGATATTCGCGTTCTGATGAACGTGTTGAACAAACTCGTAGACAAAGGGAATACTGTTGTCGTCATTGAGCATAATCTCGATGTTATCAAGATGGCAGATTATATCATTGATATGGGGCCTGAAGGTGGCAAGGGAGGAGGGGAGCTTCTTTCCTGCGGGACGCCTGAAGAGGTGGCAAAAAGCGAGAAAGGCTATACTCCGAAATTCCTGCGTGAAGAGCTGGAAGCTGATAAAATAAAATTTGTAAATTGCCATGGTGAAAATCAATAAGACGAATGCAGCAAGGCTTCTCGACAAGGCCAAGATTGCGTATGAGCTCATTCCCTACGAGGTGGATGAGAATGACTTAAGTGCAGTGCATGTAGCTGCCAGTTTGGGTGAGGACATCAATTGCGTGTTCAAGACGCTGATTCTTCACGGTGATAAATCCGGCTATTTTGTTTGTGTCATTCCGGGTGAGCACGAAGTGGATTTGAAGCTGGCGGCAAAGGCATCGGGTAACAAAAAGTGTGACCTTATTCCGGTTAAGGAACTTTTACCCCTGACAGGCTATGTCCGGGGCGGGTGTTCACCCATCGGCATGAAGAAGCCTTTCCCTACCTATATTCACGAAACGTGCCTTCAGTTTCCATATATTTATATCAGTGCCGGACAACGCGGTTTGCAGCTTAAACTAGACCCGAAGGATTTGGTAAGGGAAGTACATGCAGAGGTTTGTGTTCTTTTTAATGAATAAATCTTCTATTTTTTGCTGAGATATTTTAATTATATAAGGAAATATTCAATAGAATTTATATATTTGCAGGAATTATTCAAGAAATCAATCTAATTACTAATTCTAAAAACTAATTTTTATGTTCAACAAACACCCTAAAGGTCTGATTGCCGCATCTTTTGCTAATTTGGGCGAGCGCTTCGGCTTTTATACCATGATGGCCATTCTTGTACTTTTTCTGCAAGCCAAGTTCGGACTGGATGGAAAAGAGGCAGGGTTGATTTACTCAACATTTTATTTTTCTATTTACATTCTTGCATTGATAGGTGGTATTATTGCCGACAGAACTCGTAACTACAAAGGTACCATCTTTACCGGTATTGTCTTGATGGCGGTAGGCTACTTGATGCTGGCCATCCCGTCTCCTACACCGGTTGCCAATAAAACCTTGTTTTTGGTGATTACTTGTGCAGCCTTGTTTGTCATAGCTTTCGGAAATGGCCTTTTCAAGGGAAATCTTCAAGCGCTGGTAGGGCAGATGTACGACAATCCCCAATATTCCAGCATGCGCGATTCCGGTTTCTCCTTATTCTATATGTTCATCAATGTAGGTGCCATCTTTGCTCCGTTTGCCGCAGTAGGCGTACGTAACTGGTGGCTGTCCACGTTCGGCTACAATTATGATGCCGACCTGCCTGCCCTTTGCCACGGACATCTGGCTGGAACGCTGACTCCCGAAGCTGTGGACACTTACAGCGCATTGGCGGCAAAAGCCACTATTTCCGGAACACCCGTAACGGATATGACGGTATTTGCCAATGAATATCTGAATGTGTTTACTACCGGTTTCCACTATGCATTCGGTGTAGCTATCTTGGCTATGGCTCTTTCTCTGGTGATTTTTATCATCAACAGAAAGAAGTTCCCCGATCCCAGCAAGAAGGTTGCTGCAAAAGTAGGCGACGCAACTGTTGTGGAGATGAGTGCGCAAGAGGTGAAACAGCGCATGTATGCATTGTTTGCCGTATTTGGTGTGGTAATTTTCTTCTGGTTTTCTTTCCATCAGAATGGATTGACGCTGACTTATTTTGCCAAGGAATATACAGATTTGAATTTGTTCGGAATGGCTATTTCCGCTGAGCTATTCCAGTCTTTGAACCCGATTTTTGTTGTGTCTCTGACACCAGTTATTATGGCTGTTTTTGCAGCACAACGTGCCAAGGGTAAAGAGCCTTCCACTCCGCGGAAGATTGCCATCGGTATGGGTATTGCTGCCACCGGCTTTCTTATAATGGCTATCGGTTCTTATGTAAGCAACTTGCCGATGCACAAGGATATTATCGCTTTGGGTACTTCTCCGGTGAAGGTGACTCCGCTGTTGCTGATGGTTACCTATCTGATATTGACTGTTGCCGAGTTGTACATATCTCCGTTGGGCATTTCATTCGTGTCCAAGGTGGCTCCTCCCAAATATCAGGGTATCATGCAGGGCGGTTGGCTGGGTGCTACTGCCATTGGTAATCAGTTGCTCGTTATCGGTGCTATCCTCTACGAAAGTATCCCTATCTGGATGACGTGGACGGTATTCGTAGTAGCGTGCTGCATTTCCATGTTTACCATGCTGTTCATGCTAAAATGGCTTGAAAAGGTGGCGAAGTAATCGGAAACGGAAGATAAAACCAAAGGCTGCGCAATGTTCGTAATGAACTGCGCAGCTTTTAATTTTTGGAGGACTTTTAATGCCGGGGCTCAGATTTCCAGTCCCATGATGTAGTCATTCATATAATATCCGTTTCCTATCGGGAAATCCCCTTCACGGAGTTTCTGCATTCCCATGTGTTCGTAGAACTGCAGTGCCTTGTTGTTACGGTTCACATTCAGCTCCATCACACAAGGGCCGGGATGTACTTCCTTGATATACCTGATGGCTTCACGGAAGAGGAAACTGCCGCAATGTGCACCTTGGTAATGTGGGAGTACATAAATCTTCTGCAAGTGAAATAAATTTTCCCCTTGCTGCTCTACAGACACATAGCCCACCGCTTCACATTCCTTGTAAGCCAGAAAGTAGACATGACCTTCTTCTTCCATTTGTTTACGGATATTGTCCAATGAATACATCCATTCCATCATGTAGGCGGTCTGCTCGGGAGTAAGGATATCCTTATACGTAACGGGAAATATTTGTTGCGCAAGTTTCTGAATCAGTGCGCAATCTGCTGTCGTTGCTTTTCTTATAGTAAACATATCGGTGGTATTTATACTGTTTGGGTTGTAAAGTTAAGTCTTTTTTGTGAAACAATCGTTATCTTTGCAGACCGTTACCGAACTAACTAATTCTGATTTTAAAAAATATGGCATTTACGAGCAACATTATGATTGTCCGCCACAGATTGCTGAAGGAACTGGTAAAGCTGTGGAATAATAACGAACTTGTGGATAAAATAGACCGGCTGCCTATCGAGCTGAGTCCGAGACGGTCCAAGCATGCGGGACGCTGCTGCGTGCACAAAGAGCGCGCAGTGTGGAAGTACAAATCACTGCCGTTGCTGGGACTTGATATGGAGGACGAGATGGATGAACTGACTCCTTTGTCGGAGTACGCTGCCCGTGCACTGGATAGAGCGGAGAATGGCAAGCCGAAAGACAATATCATGTGTGTGATTGACGAAGCTTGTTCGGCATGTGTGCAGATAAACTACGAGATTACGAACCTTTGCCGCGGATGTACGGCACGCGGTTGCCAGGTGAATTGTCCCAAGAAAGCTGTACATGTCAAGGAGAGCGGGCAGGCGTGGATTGACCATGATGCGTGTATCAGTTGCGGCATCTGCCATAAGAGCTGTCCCTACCATGCCATTGTTTATATTCCTGTACCTTGTGAGGAAGCTTGTCCCGTAAAAGCCATCAGTAAGGATGAGAAGGGGATAGAGCATATCGACGAAAGCAAATGTATCTATTGCGGAAAGTGTCTCAATGCATGTCCGTTCGGAGCAATTTTCGAAATATCGCAGGTATTTGACGTGTTACACAGAATCCGCAAGGGTGAGCAGGTGGTAGCTATTGTGGCTCCGTCCATCCTGGGGCAGTTCAAGACAACCATTGAACAAGTGTATGGCGCATTGAGACAAGTTGGTTTTACGGATGTCATTGAGGTAGCTCAGGGAGCGATGGATACTGTCAGCAACGAGGCGCACGAGCTGATTGAGAAGTTGGAAGAGGGCCAGAAGTTTATGACGACTTCCTGCTGTCCGTCTTATATAGAGCTGGTGAACAAGCATATTCCTGCCATGAAGCCCTACGTGTCAGGTACCGGGTCTCCGATGTATTATGCCGCCCGCATTGCTAAAGAGAAGTATCCGGATGCGAAGGTGGTCTTTATAGGTCCTTGCGTCGCCAAGCGCAAAGAGGCGCAGCGTGACGAGGCGGTGGACTTCATCATGACTTTCGAGGAAATGGCTTCTGTGCTTGCCGGGCTGGATATTCAGATGGAGCAGGCACAGCCCTATTCCATGAGTTTCACTTCTGTGCGCGAGGCGCATGGCTTCGCGCAGGCAGGGGGCGTGATGGGTGCCGTGAAAGCCTATCTGAAGGAAGAGGCGGATAAAATCAATGCCGTACAAGTGGCTAATCTGGATAAGAAAGCTATTGGTGCGTTGCGTGCTTACGTCAAGTCGGGCAAGGCTCCGGGGCAGTTTATTGAAGTGATGGCTTGTGAGGGCGGTTGTATTACCGGGCCATGTTCGCATAATGAAATAACTGCCGGAAAGCGCCAGCTGACGCAGGAGTTGGCAAAGAGAAAAGAGACGTATTAGCCCTTTGTCCGTTTATATGAAGCATTTGATTGACAAACTGCGGAGCAATCGCAGGCTGGATGCCGAAGAGTATAAAGCCTTGCTTCTTTGTCGGGACACAGCCCTTGCAGCCTACCTGCAAGGGCTTGCCCGGGAAGAAGCGCTTGCCCGCTTTGGTAATAAAATCTTCATTCGCGGACTGATTGAGATAACCAACCGTTGCCGCAATAACTGCTACTATTGCGGCATACGGAAGGAGAACCGGAACATCACCCGTTATGAGCTGACGCAGGAGGAGATTCTTTCGTGTTGCCATGAAGGCTATCGGTTGGGCTTCCGTACCTTTGTGCTGCAAGGGGGCGAAGCGCCGGCGGTGAAGGATGAGGGGATGGTGGAGACAGTTGCCGCCATCCGGCAATCCTTCCCGGATTGTGCCATTACCTTATCCTTGGGCGAGAAATCGCGGGAAGCCTACGAACGTTTCTTCCTGGCAGGTGCCAACCGCTATCTGTTGCGGCACGAAACCTGCAATGAAAGGCACTATCGCAAGCTCCATCCGGCGGAGATGTCTCTTTCTCACCGGTTACAATGCCTGGGGTGGTTGAAAGAGATAGGCTATCAAGTGGGAACCGGAATCATGGTAGGCAGTCCTTACCAGACGGTGGACTATCTGGTGGAAGACATTCTCTTCATCGAACGGTTTCATCCGGAGATGATAGGCATAGGACCTTTCCTTCCGCATCACGATACTCCGTTTTCCTCTTTTTCATCGGGAGATATGGAGTTGACGTTGAAGCTGCTTTCTATCTTCCGGCTGATGCATCCTTCCGCACTGATACCTGCCACTACTGCCTTGGCTACACTTGCCCCGGACGGACGGGAGCGGGGAATATTGGCGGGCGCCAATGTCGTGATGCCCAACCTTTCCCCTTCTCATCAACGGGCAAAGTATTCCCTTTACGACAACAAAGCCTCTGTGGGTGCTGAAGCTGCAGAAGGTTTGCAGAAACTGGAGGAGCGACTGAAAGGAATAGGCTATGAAGTGTCCAAAGAGAGGGGGGATTATGAGAATGGATAATTCTCAATTCTTCATTCTTTATTATCAATTATCAATTTACAATTTGCAAAGTGTATAATATAAAGTCAAGACAAGCAGAAGAATTCATCAATCATCAGGAGATATTGGACACGTTGGAGTATGCCCGGGCAAACCGCAACAATCGTCCGCTCATCGAGAGTCTGATTGACAAGGCTGCTTTGTGCCGGGGGCTTTCCCATCGGGAGGCGGCCCTGCTGCTGGAATGTGACGAGCCGGAACTGGTAGAGCGTATTTTTCATTTGGCGCGTGAAATCAAACAGAAATTCTATGGTAACCGCATTGTGATGTTTGCCCCGCTTTACCTTTCCAACTATTGCGTGAATGGTTGCGTCTATTGCCCGTATCATGCCAAGAACCGTACCATTCCCCGCAAGAGACTCTCGCAAGAGGAGATACGCCGCGAGGTTATCGCCTTGCAGGACATGGGACATAAACGTCTGGCGCTGGAAGCCGGAGAAGACCCGCGAAACAACCCTATCGACTATATCTTAAAGTCCATCCGCACCATCTACGGCGTTCATCACAAGAATGGAGCCATCCGCCGGGTGAATGTCAACATAGCCGCTACTACGGTGGAAAACTATCGGTTGCTGAAAGAGGCAGGCATCGGCACCTATATCCTTTTTCAGGAGACTTACAGCAAAGAGCATTACGAAGCCTTGCACCCCACAGGACCGAAAAGTAATTATGCCTACCACACCGAAGCGATGGACCGTGCCATGGAGGGAGGCATCGACGACGTAGGTATCGGTGTATTATTTGGGTTGAATACCTATCGCTACGACTTCGTAGGATTGTTGATGCATGCAGAACATCTGGAAGCTACCTTTGGCGTAGGTCCGCATACCATCAGCGTGCCGCGTATCTGTCCGGCAGATGATATCTCGACCGAAGACTTTCCCGATGCCATCTCAGATGAGATGTTCTGCCGTATTGTGGCGGTTACCCGCATTGCAGTGCCTTATACGGGTATGATTATTTCCACCCGTGAGTCGGAAGCCGTACGTTGCCGGGTGCTCGAACTGGGCGTTTCGCAGATAAGCGGCGGTTCGCGTACCAGTGTGGGAGGCTATGCCGTTCCGGAAAAGGAAGAAGAGGACTCTTCCCAATTCGATGTAAGCGATCGACGCACGTTGGATGAAGTGGTGAATTGGCTGCTCGACCTGGGGCATATTCCCAGTTTTTGTACCGCCTGCTATCGCGAGGGACGCACCGGAGACCGTTTCATGTCGCTCGTCAAGCGCGGGCAGATAGCAAACTGTTGCCAGCCCAATGCCCTGATGACATTGAAAGAATATCTGGAGGACTATGCCTCTCCCGAAACAAAGGAGAAGGGCATACGGCTGATTCGTGAGGAGATGGCGCATATTCCGAATTCCAAGATACGTATGATAGCCGAGCGTAACCTTCGGGAGATAGAAGAAGGTAAAAGGGATTTCAGATTTTAGATTTCAAGCGGAGGAAAAAAGGAGAATATGAATCATACACCCCATTCAAACCGTCTGCACATTGCAATTTTCGGACGACGGAACAGCGGAAAGTCCAGCCTTGTCAATGCTTTGACCGGGCAAGACACAGCATTGGTATCGGCAACTCCCGGCACTACTACCGACCCCGTGACAAAGGCCATGGAAGTATATCCTCTGGGTTCGTGTCTCTTTATTGATACTCCCGGCTTTGATGACGATGAAGGCGAACTGGGCGAGATGCGTGTGGAACGTACCTTGAAGACGGTGGAGAAAGCCGACGTCGCCCTCTTGCTTTATGAAGAAGACGGAACTTTGGAAAAACAATGGATGGATTTGCTGGCAGAGCAAGGAATTCCCGTTATACCAATACTGAATAAAGCCGATTCCCGCCGGGATGTCGCTTCGTTGGTGCTCCGGATTGAAAGGGAGTGTGGACGGACTCCAGTTGTAGTCAGTGCCAAAGAAGGCATCGGCATTCAGGACATATTCGATGCCATCCTTGAGAAACTTCCCGAGGACTTTGGTGAGCAAACCATTACGGGCGGACTAGTGGCTGAGGGAGATGTTGTTTTGTTGGTCATGCCCCAAGATATTCAAGCCCCAAAAGGTCGGTTGATTCTTCCGCAGGTGCAGACCATCCGCGAACTGTTGGATAAAAAGTGCCTGGTGATGAGCTGCACCACCGATAAGCTGCAAGCCTCTCTGCAAGCCCTTGTCCGTCCGCCCAAGCTGATTATCACAGACTCTCAGGTATTTCCCGTCGTTTATCGGCAAAAGCCCGCCGAAAGCAGCCTCACCTCTTTTTCGGTTCTTTTTGCCGGTTACAAAGGGAATATCCATGATTTTGTGGAGGGAGCTGCCGCTATCCACTGCCTCACAGCGCAATCGCGCGTACTGATAGCCGAAGCTTGTACCCATGCTCCGCTGGCCGAGGACATCGGGAAGGTCAAAATTCCCCGCCTGCTGCGGAAGCGTGTCGGTGGGGGATTGCAGATAGACTTCGTCTCCGGGAGTGACTTCCCAAAAGACTTGTCCCGATACGACTTGATTATCCACTGCGGGGCCTGTATGTTCAATCGTAAGTATGTACTCAACCGTATTGCCCATGCCCGCGCACAACATATCCCCATAACTAACTACGGAGTGGTGATTGCGAGTCTGACCGGTATATTGGATAAAATAGTTATCCATCGGTAAATATTCCCCTTTCTCTGTTCAGGCTTATCAATCGGCTTATTTATCTGTAAATCTTAATAACTTATTGACCATAAACGATATGTTGTTCACACTACTGATGATGGAGAGTGGTGTGTACTGCTTTTATTGTTAATCATATTTAATATAAGGTACTTTGTAATACAAGGTACTGATATAATACATATATTTGTGCCATACAAGGAACGTCAATAGAATTAATAAGGACACTCATTACTCTATTGCGCAGCAAAATAGTAAATTGTCAAATTGTAAATGCCATTATGGATGTAAACAATGTAAAGTCGCAAATGCGCAAGGGCATGCTTGAATATTGCATCATGCTGCTGCTTCACAAAGAGCCGGCTTATGCTTCGGATATCATTCAGAAGTTGAAAGAAGCCAGACTGATTGTAGTAGAAGGTACACTTTATCCATTGCTCACCCGTCTGAAGAATGACGACCTTCTGGGATATGAATGGATTGAGTCTACACAAGGTCCTCCCCGTAAATATTACCGGTTGACGGAAAAAGGAGAAGTTTTTCTCGGTGAACTGGAAACATCCTGGAAAGAATTGAACGAGACGGTGAATCACATCAGCAATTCTTGAAATGACCACAGAGAATATGCCGCATTCGCCGAATGATAAATAGTAAATCGTAAATAGTCAAATTGTAAATGAATAGTGTGTTATGAAAAAGACATTAACTGTAAATTTAGGTGGAACCGTTTTCAATATTGATGATGACGCATACCGTCTTTTGGATAATTATCTGAGTAATCTCAAGATGCACTTCCGCAAGGAAGCCGGTGCCGACGAGATTGTAGATGATATTGAACGCCGTATTTCCGAACTCTTTGCCGAGAAATTGTCGGCCGGCTCACAAGTAATTACGATAGCCGATGTAGAAGAGGTGATTGCCCGCATGGGAAAGCCTGAAGATATGGAGGCGGAAGGAGAGAGTGCTAGTGCCGATTCCGGCAGCACGAGTACCGGGGGCGGCTATGGTGCCGGTGCTTGGAACAGTAATACCGCTTATGGCACTACACGCCGTCGTCTTTACCGTAATCCGGATGACAAGATGCTGGGTGGTGTCATCAGTGGAATGGCTGCCTACCTAGGATGGGACGTGACTTTGCTTCGGCTGTTGCTGCTTGTTATCTTGATTTGCGGGGTAGGGACGTTGATACCGGTCTATATCGTATGTTGGCTGATTATACCGGAGGCTCGCACGGCTGCTGAGAAGTTGAGCATGCGGGGCGAGGCCGTTACGGTGGAGAATATCGGAAAGACGGTGACGGATGGTTTTGAGAAAGTCGCCAATGGGGTGAATGATTATATGAGGTCGGACAAGCCCCGTACTTTCCTGCAAAAGTTGGGAGATGGGCTGGTGATGATTGCCGGCTGGTTTTTGAAAATCTGTCTGGTGATATTTGCCATTATCTGCAGTCCGATACTGTTTGTATTTGGAGTGGTATTCGTGGCGCTGTTGTTTGCTGCGATAACGGTCGCTGTCGGTGGTGGTGCGGCTCTCATTTCCCATTTCCCGATGGCTGATTTGGTACTGTCTACTTCTCCGTTGTCTGCCATTGTGATGTACATTGCAGGTATCTTGCTGGTAGGGATTCCTTTGGTCAGCCTTGTGTGGGCCATCTTTAGCCAGATATTCAAATGGCAGCCGATGAATTCCGGTCTGAAGTGGACGCTGGTTATCCTTTGGATTGTAAGTGCGGCTTGTTTCGGAATCTGTTTTGCGGTGCAGGGGGCTACTTTCCCGGAATTGGGTATCTTTAATTTCTGAGAATAGTAATTTCTTTTTTAATTGATATCGTGTTTGTAGGAATCTGATTTCTATAAACACGATATTTTTTTTATTTGGGTGTAATTTGCTGTTATACAGTGGAATATTGCGTTTAGGGAAGGTTTTTTTAAACGTTCGTTTAATGAACGCAAAGATAACGTGTATTTTTGAATCTCGCAAAATGTTTAATAAAAATATTCTATAAATTTCTTTTTAGTGAGTATAATACTTTGTCAGTAAGCCTATTGCATTGTATTTCTCTAACTTCTTCCTTTTACTAATTTTTAAGTAATCTTTTCTCTTTAATTTTCTTAAATATTGACGTTCAAAAAACGAACGTCTATTGAACGCTTTTTGCTTGCAATAGATTCGTTTACAGTATTTTACCTGACAGGTAATGAATGACTGCAAAAAATCTGTTGGCAAGAAGGGCATAAAGCTTGTCGTATTCTACAAAATGTGTCCGCAAATAATTGAATTTCAAGCATATACAAGAGATTCAAAGCCCCAGAAGAACACCCTTTTCTGAACAAAAGCATAAAATGGGAATAGAGAAAGAGGCCGAAATTTGGTATGCCATGCGTGCCACCTACCGCAGAGAACCGGATGCCATGCGTCTGCTCAAGAAAGAAAATTTGGGCTGTTTCATTCCTATGCAATATAAGATATGTATAAAAAAAGGAAAAAAAGTCCGTGTTTTGGTTCCGGTCGTTCATAATCTGCTTTTTGTCCATGCCCGTCCTTCCGATGTGCAGCGTGTCAAGTCTCAAGTCACTTATTTGCAATATATCACCGATACTCGCAGTGGACAGAAGATTATTGTCCCCGACAGTCAGATGCAGCGTTTCATTGCCGTATCCGGCACTTACGATGATCATCTTCTTTATTTTCAACCGGATGAATTGAACTTGTCCAAAGGTACCAAAGTCCGGATTACCGGCGGTGAATTTGAGGGGCAAGAAGGTATATTTCTGAAGGTGAAAGGCGCACGTGACCGTCGCGTGGTTATCGAAATACAAGGTGTCATAGCTGTTGCCATGGCCACTATCCATCCCGATCTTATAGAAGTAATCGGCTGAACTTTAATTTTTAATTCTTAATTCCATAATTGCTTATGTCTCTTTCCGAAGAAGCAATCTCTCTTCAGCGTGCTGCGCACGAACTGATGTATTTGGGTATGGACGGCAGTCCCGTCTATAGCGATGACTTGTCACGGCGGAACGGTGAGGTCTACCGTCTTACCATGGCTTTGTACCGGTCGGGTATTAAAGGTGCTACCATCGAAGAGCAGGCAAATGTCTGTCTTGCCCTTCTTATGGGTTACGGCGCCTCTTTTGTCGACCATGGCGAAAAACAGCGGCATGTCCAGGAAGTGCTGGACTGTTGTTGGGATGTGCTCGACGCCCTTCCCGCTTCCTTACTGAAGCTCCGCCTGCTTACCGCCTGCTACGGTGAAGTGTTCGACGAGTCTTTGGCCGACGAGGGCCGTTCCATTATCTCCTCCTGGGATTCCTCATCACTTACTCCCGAACAGCAGGAAGCGGTTGATGAGTTTCAGGATGTGACAGGCAATCCCTATCCGTGGGAATATATCGATGAATAAAACTTTTCATTATAATGCTTAACAACAAATCCGTATTGATTACCGGAGGAACAGGTTCCTTCGGCAAGAAGTTTGTGGAAACCATTCTTCGTGATTATCCGCAAGTAAAGAAAATCATTATTTACTCCCGTGATGAGCTGAAGCAATTTGAACTGAAGCAGAAATATCCCGGTCATAAGTATCCGCAATTGCGCTTCTTTATCGGTGATGTCCGCGACCTTGAACGTCTGACGCGGGCTTGCGAAGGAGTGGACGTGATTATCCATGCAGCCGCCATCAAGCAGGTGGATACCGCTGAATACAATCCCGAAGAGTGCATCAAAACCAATGTACACGGTGCGCAAAATGTGATAAAGGCTGCTCTTGCCACCGGGGTCCGGCATGTGGTGGCCCTTTCTACCGACAAGGCCTGTGCCCCCATCAATCTTTATGGCGCCACCAAACTCACTTCCGACAAGCTGTTTACTGCCGCCAACAATATCAGCGGTTCCAAGGACATCAAGTTCTCCGTAGTACGTTATGGCAATGTGATGGGTTCCCGTGGTTCCGTAATCCCTTTTTTCATCAGCAAGCGCGACAACGGGGCGAAGGAACTTCCCATAACCGATATGCGCATGACCCGTTTCAACATCTCGCTGGAAGCCGGTGTAGCTCTGGTCATGTATGCCATCGGACATCACCTGGGCGGTGAAATCTTCATCCCTAAGATTCCTTCCTACCATATCAAGGATGTGGCCGCTGCCATTGCGCCCAATCTGCCGCAGGTGGAAGTGGGCATCCGTCCGGGAGAGAAGCTGCACGAAGAGATGATTACTGTAACCGATGCTCTTGATACGATCGACTTGGGCAGATATTATGTCATTCTTCCTTCCGTATCTTTCAGGCACAGTCGCGAAGAGTTCATCAGACATCACAATGCAATGCCCGTTCCCGACGGTTTCCACTACAGTAGTGACAACAATACGGAGTGGGAGACAGTAGAGACTATGCGCGAGAATATAAAGAAATACGTTGACCCTAATTTCGAGGTGAAATGATAAGCAAGCCTATTCCATACGGTCGTCAGCATATCACAGATGAGGATATCCGGGCAGTCATCGATACCCTGAAAAGCGACTACCTGACACAAGGTCCCAGGATCAGGGAATTTGAAACGAAATTTGCCGGATATGTAGGTGCGCAATATGCCGTAGCGGTGAACAATGCCACTTCGGGGCTTCATCTTGCAGCTACCGCACTGAATGTAAAGCCGGGCGACAAGGTGATTGTCACTCCCATGACCTTTGCTGCCAGTGCCAACTGCATCCGCTATTGTGGCGGCGAGGTGGTGTTCTGCGATATTGACAAGGATACCTACCTCATGGATATCCGTAAACTTGAAGCCATGCTTAAGGCTTCTCCCCGCGGTACTTACAAAGGTATTGTTCCGGTTGATTTTGCCGGCTATCCTTTGAACCTGGAAGAGTTCAGAAAGCTTGCCGACGAGTACGGCCTGTGGATTATCGAAGATGCCTGCCATGCTCCCGGCGGCTATTTCACGGACAGTAAAGGCAAGAAACAACATTGTGGTAACGGTTGTTTTGCCGACTGTGCCGTATTCTCTTTCCATCCCGTGAAACATATCGCTACGGGTGAGGGAGGCATGGTGACCACCAACAGCAAGGAGCTCTATGACAAGCTTTGTCTTTACCGTACGCATGGCATTACGAAAGACCCTGCCTTGTTGCACGAGCATCATGGCGGCTGGTATTACGAGATGCAGGAGCTGGGGTATAATTACCGTCTGACTGATTTCCAGGCTGCCCTGGGTGTTTCTCAGCTGGAACGTGCGAAAGCAGGTCTTGAACGCCGCCATGAAATCGTAAGACGCTATAATGAAGCGTTTTCCGGAATAGATGGCATCAAGACTCCGTTCAATGCTGCCGATGCCTATCATGCCTATCATCTTTATGTCATTCAAGTGGCCGACCGCTTGGGCCTTTATAATTATCTGCACGAGAACAATGTCTATGCGCAGGTTCATTATGCTCCGCTTCATCTGATGCCTTACTATCAGCAGTTGGGCAATAAGAAAGGAGACTTGCCTGTAGTCGAGGAGTATTACGAACATTGTCTGAGTCTTCCGATGTATCCCACGCTGACGGACGAGGAACAAGAATTTGTGATTGAAAAGGTTATAGAATACATAAAGCAATGATTACTTCCATTCCTATTGAAGCTATTGAAAAGCAGCTTTTGCAGCAGCTTTCCTCTTTTTTCTTCTTGAATGAAGAAGATAAAATGTTAATAAATACAAAAATGGGGGGGTAATTTCCCGTTGTGAGTATTGTTTTTCCCATACAAAAAACAAGTATTATTCATACAACGGTGAGACATACTTCAATCCCTATCAAAGTGCACAATATACAATTTTTCTCTATTTCTTTGCTAACACCGTTTCTCAAGATACTGATAACCGTTTATTGGCAGATAAGTTGTATTATTTGAATAAGGTAATGAATGGGTGTGATTTGTATCATGAGGTAAATCTTCCTCATTATTTTACGTTGGACCATCCGGTCGGTAGCGTTATGGGACGGGCTGAATATGGTGAAGGATTCAGTTTTGGGCAAAATTGCACGGTGGGCAACAATAAAGGAATTTATCCGGTTTTAGGTGAAAATGTGCGGATGTGTGCAAATTCTTCTATTATCGGTAACTGCCGGATAGGTGACAATGTGACCATCGGGGCAAATTCTGGTGTGAAAGATGAGGATGTGCCGGATAATTCGATAGTTTTCGGGTATTCTCCCCATTTAATTATAAAGGCTAAACGATGAAAAATATAGCAATCATCCCTGCCCGTGGCGGAAGCAAGCGCATCCCGCGGAAAAATATAAAGTCCTTTCTGGGGAAGCCTATTATTGCATACTCCATTGAGGCGGCTTTGCAGAGCGGACTTTTTGATGAGGTAATGGTCTCTACCGATGATGAGGAGATTGCTGCAATCGCTTGCAGATATGGTGCCAAAGTTCCTTTCATGCGGAGTGCCGAGATGTCAAATGACTATGCCGGGACGGCTGATGTCATTCTTGAAGTTCTGCAGATGTATAAAGAGCAAGGCAGAGAGTTCGAAACGGTTTGTTGCATTTACTCAACGGCTCCTTTCGTCACTCCCGAAAGACTCCGGGAAGCATATGGGAAAATGAATTCGGAGATAGATTCCGTTTTCACTTGTGTGGCTTATTCCTATCCCATACAGCGCAGCCTTCACATCGTGGACGGGAGAATCGGTATGGTTTATCCCGAATACATGAATACACGTTCCCAAGATTTGGAGCCGATTTATCACGATGCCGGTCAGTTCTATTTCTCTCGTACCGCTTCCTTTGTGGAGAGCCGGACTTTTTGGGGTGAGAATACAGCCGGGTTGGTACTTTCCGAACTTGAAGTGCAGGACCTCGATACGCTGACCGACTGGACATTGGCAGAAATGAAGTATGGATTGCTTCATAGATAACCTTCGTGTATGGTTTTAAAGAGTTTGCAGGTAGAAAAAGATTCTGGATATTTCTAGTTTCGATATTTATCGTTATCTTTGCATATACATATAATTAACTATCGGTGAAGGTTATGGAACAGAAAGATAAATATATACGTTTTGACTGGGCGGTGAAAAGATTGCTGCGCAACAAGGCCAACTTCGGTGTTCTCGAAGGTTTCCTTACCGTGCTGTTGGGCGAATCCATCCATATCGTGGAGATACTGGAAAGCGAGGGTAACCAGCAGTGTGAAAGCGATAAATTCAACCGTGTGGACATCAAGGCCCGCAACAGTAAGGACGAAATCATTATTGTGGAAGTTCAGAACACCCGCGAGATTTATTATCTGGAACGTATCCTTTTCGGTGTAGCAAAAGCCATCACAGAGCATATCGAACTGGGAAACCTTTACTCGGAAGTGAAGAAAGTGTATTCCGTCAGTATCCTTTATTTTGACATCGGCAAGGGGAATGATTACTTGTATCACGGTCAGAACACATTCGTAGGTGTTCACACGGGGGACTTCCTCGAAGTGAGCACCAAAGAGAAAAATGCTATCGTACGTAAGCTGCCTTCCGAAATATTCCCCGAGTACTTCCTTATCCGGGTGAACGAGTTTAATAAGGTAGCCGTCACTCCGCTTGAAGAGTGGATAGAATATCTGAAAACCGGTGTCATCCGTCCCGACACGAAAGCTCCCGGTCTGGAAGAGGCCCGTCGTAAACTGATTTATTATAACATGAACCGTGCCGAACAATTGGCGTATGACGAGCATATCAATGCCGTGATGATTCAGAATGATGTCCTGACCACGGCAGCGGAGGAAGGAAGGCAGGAAGGCAGGGAGGAAGGCCGGCAGGAAGGCAGGGAGGAAGGTCGATTGGAAGGTCGATTGGAAGGTCTTGCTGCAGGCAGACAAGAAGAGAAGAAAGAGAATGCCAGAAACATGAAAAAACTGAATGTTTCCTTTGACATCATTCATCGGGTTACCGGACTATCCATTGAAGAGATAGACAAACTCTAAATATTTTAATTTATCTCATTTCCTTGAGAAAAATCTATTTCCGTGCCGACGCAAGCGCTACCATCGGCTACGGTCACTTTATCCGTACTCTGGCTTTGGCCGATATGCTGAAGGACGATTTCGATTGTACCTTCTTTACTTGCCATCCTACCTCATATCAGGTAAGTGAGATGGAGAAGGTATGTCCTTTCATCCCCTTGCAAGAGGAAGCGCATTATGATGAGTTCCTTTCCCATCTGCAAGGTGATGAAATCGTGGTGCTCGACAATTATTTCTTCACTACCGATTACCAGCGTGCCATCAAGCAAAAAGGCTGCCGCCTGGTTTGCATTGACGATATGCACGATAAGCACTATGTGGCTGATGTTGTGATTAACCATGGTCAGACCAATTCTGCACTTTTCGACGTGGAACCTTACACCCGGCTTTGTCTGGGATCTGACTGGGCACTGTTGCGCAGGCCGTTTCTAGAGGCTGTAAAAAGGGAAAGTATTTCTTCGGATAGGATAGAGAAAGTGGCTGTATGTTTCGGAGGAAGTGACATTCATGATATAACCGGTTATTTTGTGAATCAGGTACTTCGATTCTGTACTGTGAACAGTATTACGGCAGTAGTAGGAGATGCTTACACCTCTCATTCATCGTGTGTGCAGGACAGTCGCCTTGTTTATCGTTCGCGCCTTACGGCACAAGAAATGGCAGACCTTTTCTGCGACTCCGATCTGGTGATTTGTTCTGCCAGTTCGGTTTGTATGGAAGCATTGGCATGTGGGGCAGGAGTGGCTGCCGGATGGTATGTAAATAATCAGAAAGAATTCTATATGAATTTGAAAGAGTCTGACTCTATTATCCCTTTGGGGAATCTGTTGGATAAACATTCTAGTACAATATTGGATTCGGGTAGTAAATTGCCTATAAAGCCAAAGATTGTAAATGGTATGGCATTTATTTTACAAAATTATCGAAACATATTTAATGAACTATGATATCAATAGATAGGAATACCATTTATAAGACTCCCCGATATAGTTTTAAAAATTTTGTACAGTTGTCCTTTGAAGAAAAACTAAATGTTTTAAATTGGCGGAATGACATAAATGTACGACAATGGATGTATCATTCAGAGGTATTACAGCTGGATGACCATTTGAAATTTGTTGATGGGCTGAGTATGCGGGACGATTGTTATTATTGGCTGGTATATGATGAAAATGAGCCGATAGGGGTAATGAATGTCACCGGTGTGGATAAAGAATCGGATAAGGCGGAGTTGGGCTATTATTTAGTTCCCGGCCTTTGTGGTGAAGGTTTTTTCTTTGTCAGAGAGTGCTTTTTTTTCTTCTTTGAGATTCTTAAGATAAAAACATTCTATGGTGCCGTCAATGAGGATAATTCAGAGGCTATTATGCTTGACAGGTTTTTCGGATGCGAGTTTTTATCTTTTAAGACTTTGCGGCAAAATGAAAAGGAGATCAGGTATTGGGTTTGTGATGATTATTCTCCGATGGATTTCTTGGAAAAATATAAACTTGATGTTATCGATTATATAAAATACGTAAAAGATGAGAATAGAAAAATTCGTTCAAGACTTTGCAAATCAATTTGATGAAACTGAAATGTCAGAGTTTAAGGCAGATACCGTATTTCAGGAATTGGAAGAATGGTCTTCACTGACTGCCATGTCCGTGATAGCTTTTATCAAGACAGAGTATGGTAAAAGTGTGACGGGTAAAGAGATTCGTTCTTGTGGCACCATCGAAGATTTGTTTAATCTGTTGCTCTCCAAATGAATATGGTGGATAATCCTTTTTCCCTTCAAGGAAAAACCATACTTGTGACAGGTGCGTCTTCCGGCATAGGCAGGGCCATTTCTATTGCTTGTTCCCGAATGGGTGCGAAAGTAGTGCTGACCGGCCGTAACAAAGAACGTCTTAATTCAATATTTGACAGTCTTTCGGGAAATGGCTGTCAGATGTTGGTAGCCGACCTTACATCGGACGAGGATGTTCGGGCTCTTGTGGGACAATTGCCTTTGTTGGACGGGGTGGTTTATTGTGCTGGTATAGGCCAGCGACTTCCTTGTAAAATGGTTATGTCCCAAGATGTTGATGAAGTAATGAACATCAATTTCAAATCGAATGTCTTGTTGCAAGCCGCTTTGCTTAAGGCGAAAAAAATACAGAAGTCCTCTTCGATAGTGTTTATAGCTTCCCGTGCGGCATCATCCCCTAGTATCGGAAATGCTATATACAGTGCGTCAAAAGGAGCCCTGATATCGTATGCCAGATGCTTGGCGCTTGAGCTGGCACCGAGGCTCATTCGGGTGAATTGCATTTGTCCGGCAATGGTTGCAACCGATTTGATTTTGAAAGGCGGTCTTACTATGGAAGATTTGGGGGCAGCACAGCTGCAATATCCTTTGAAGCGTTACGGTACCCCCGAAGATGTGGCTTATCTGGCAGTCTACTTACTTTCGGATGCTTCTGCATGGATGACCGGTTCTTGTGTTGATTTAACGGGGGGGGCGAATGAACTGTAATAAATTGAAATTATGGGAGCGTATATAAAAGCAATCTCGTATTATCTGCCTGAAACGGTTTTGACAAACGAAGCACTTGTTCGGGAGTTTCCGGAATGGAGTGTGGATAAAGTGGCACAAAAGGTAGGCGTACATTCACGGCACCTTGCGGGAGAGCATGAAACGGCCGGTGACATGGCAGAAAGAGCTGCACGAAGGTTATTTGACGAATACACTATTGATCCGAAGGAAGTAGATTTTCTTCTTCTTTGTACACAGAGTCCTGATTATTTTTTTCCTTCTACGGCTTGTATTCTTCAGAATCGTTTAGGATTGCGTACCGATGTGGGCGCTTTCGATTATAATTTGGGATGTTCCGGTTGTGTGTATGGATTGGCTGTAGCCAAAGGACTGATAGCGGGAGGCATTGCACGAAACGTATTGTTGCTGACGGCAGAAACCTATAACAAATATCTTCATCCTTCAGACAAAAGTAATCGTTCGATATTTGGAGATGGAGCGGCTGCATGTCTCATTTCTACGGATGGTTTTGCAAAAATAGGTGCATTTGGAATGGGAACTGACGGCAGCGGTGCCGAACACTTGATTCTGAAAACAGGAGCAGCACGTTGGAAGATGGCAACAGGTCTGTCTGTGACAGATGATGAAGGACATGTTTGGCATGATGATTATCTTTATATGAATGGAGGTGCTGTATTTAACTTTACTTTGGAGGTGGTTCCCGCTTTGCTAAGGCTGGTTCTCGAAAGAAATGAAATGCAGAAAGAGGGAATAGACTACTTTGTATTTCACCAAGCTAATAAATTTATGCTTAATACCATTCGTAAAGTATGTGGATTATCTAAAGATAAATTTTATGTAAATTTGGAAACGACAGGTAATACGGTATCTTCCACAGTGATGATCGGACTGAAAGATTGTATGGATATGGGGATAGTCAAATCGGGAATGAGTGTAATGATTGCAGGGTTCGGAGTGGGATTGAGCTGGTCTGGAACGGTATTAAAATTCAAATAAATGAACAAATCAATAATAGTCGCAGAACTTTCGGCCAACCACAACGGGAGCAGACAAGTGGCTGCTGACACCATTAGAGCCGCCAAGCGTGCAGGTGCCGATGCCATAAAGCTGCAAACCTATACAGCTGACACCATAACCCTGAACTGCCATGCCGATGATTTTAAGATAAAGCAAGGCACAATCTGGGATGGGAAATATTTGTATGATCTTTATCAGCAAGCCTATACCCCTTGGGAGTGGCATGAAGAATTGTTTCGGGTGGCACGCGAAGAGGGACTTGTCTGTTTTTCATCACCGTTTGATAAAACTGCGGTAGATTTCCTGGAATCCTTGGGCAACCCCATTTACAAGATTGCCTCTTTTGAAATTACGGATATTCCTTTGATAGAATATGCCGCCAGGAAGATGAAGCCGATGGTGATATCTACCGGCATTGCCACTGAAGAAGACATTCAGTTGGCTGTAGATACTTGCCGTGCGGCGGGCAATGATGATATTACGCTGTTGAAATGCACCTCCTCTTATCCTGCCCCCATTGAGGAAGCCAATCTGTGCATGATAAAGGATTTAGCCGAGCGCTATGGAGTGAAGTCCGGTTTGTCCGATCATACCATTGGCAGTGTGTCTGCCGTAGTGGCTGTGACACAAGGTGCAACCATGATTGAAAAGCATTTTATTATCGACCGTAGTATTGGCGGCCCCGATGCCTCATTCTCAATGAACGAGCAGGAGTTTGCCCAAATGGTGAAAGATATACGCATGGCCGAAGCGGCTATCGGCTCAGTATCGTATGAACTTACTGATAAGATGAAGTCGGGAAGGGAGTTCTCCCGTTCGCTCTATGTAGCCGAGGATATGAAAGCCGGAGAAGTGGTTACAGAGCAGAACGTTCGCTCCGTTCGTCCGGGCTTCGGTTTGCACCCTAAGTATCTGAAAGATATATTGGGAAAGAAAGTAAATCAGGATTTGGAGAAAGGAACGAGATTTGCATGGGAGTTCGTGAATAGTTAGAGGTCATCAAAAAAGAGAATATTGTTACTGCAATTCTTTATGGTTCTGAGGCACGTGGAGAGGCAAAACAGAATAGAAACAGGTACTATTATTAGCCCGATTGTGATGACTCGTAAAGCTTGGGAGGCAGCAAAGAGAAAGACTGTATTTTATTATAATGTAGTGAAAGATGGTGTGTTGCTGTGATGGAAGAGGATATAAAGCGTGATATTGTCAATTATAGGCGTCAAAAGGCATGTGACGATAAAGAATTATTCTCCGCTTACACATCTTTATACGCTGGATATCCCCAATAAAGAAGTGCGCATGGGGTTGATGAAATTGGGTGTAGAATGAAGAAGGGAGCCTTTTACAGCCCCCTATACTCCCTTTCCGCATCGAAACACGGACAAGCTTTCGCCGGATTCAAATCATGGTGCCCCACAATCAGCGCCCGTGGAAAGATACGCTTCAACTCACGTAACAGTGCCAGTAACGAAGCCTTCTGTTCCCGTGTGCGGGTATCGGCAGGACAACTTGCAGCATCCAGTCCTCCTTCATAGCAGATGCCGATAGAGTGGCGGTTGTGATTGAGGCAATGCGCACCGGTTTTTTCCAACGGGCGGCCTCGGTGAATCTCGCCGTCGCGCGTCAGATAGAAATGATAGCCGATGTCGCGGAAACCACGGTGGAGGATGTGGTCGCGGCGGCAATCCTCAAAGCTCAGGGTCACGCCTTGAGGCGTGGCCGAGCAATGAACAATGAGCAGGGTAATCGTACGCATGGCTATTTGCAAGCGCCCAGACCTAAAGCTCCCGCCAAGGCGGTGGCTACGGTGATGATTACTTTGAGGACAATGCCCCACACGGATTTTGACTTTGTGTCTTCACTCATGACGATTGGTAATTGATAATTAGTAATTAGTAATTTAAGTTTCGCAAGTCAGCATGAAAGTTTATAAGAGGGTATAAAAGAAGGCAT
>NZ_SRYZ01000023.1 GCF_004793475.1 Bacteroides muris (ex Afrizal et al. 2022)
AACTATATTTCAATAATTTCAAAGAACTTTTTCAGATTTTAATGGGACAGTAGTGGCAACATTAGATAAGAGAGGAAATCCACAAACCCCTCAAAAACGCAGACGTGTCTTTGGATGACATCCCTGTTGTACCTGATGACGGATATGTCCTTGCCTTTGATACATCCTTTATAATAAGGATTGCGGACTTCGTAACCGCCCTTGATGTTCTCAAAGGCTATGGCAAAATAGTGCCGTTTGCGCAGTTCATAGTGTATCTCCTTACAATAGGTTCTGCCGACTTCTTCACTTATGCCCCTTGAACGCAGATAAGAGAGTAGGGCGTAGTGGTTCAAATCCACCACTTCCACATTCTCCATCTCATCCTCTACAGGGCAGGGTCGGACGGTTCGGCTCTGTAACTGTTGTCCCGGCACACCAATGGCATTCTCGCTGATACGCAGCAGTACCGTACTTACATTGCTTGTTTTATAGAGGTATTTCCCAAGTTCTATGATGTCCCCACCGGCAGAAAGTCCAAAGTCGTACCATTCGTTGAGATTGTCATTGACTTTGAAAGACGGAGTGCGTTCCTCCCTTAGCGGCGAGAGATACCAATACTGATAACCCCTGACATTGACAGGGTGGTGGCCGGTTATCCGCAGATATTCCACAAGCCGTATCTGTTTTGCTTCGTTGATATTCATTTTAGTATGGTTTACTTATATATACCCACAAACTAAACCATACCGGTTAGAGGTGGAATGAAGGATTATAGGAATAGGTACGGCCGTTTTTTGTAATGGCATGATGTTCCAACAGAAATTTACACAAGTTTACCAGTGTGTTTCTTCCTCGTGAATACCCAATGCTCTCGTATCCTTTTTTTAGAGCATCAAGCAGAGACTGATAGCCATATTCCGCACTTTCTGCGAAGGTTGACTCTAGAGCGGTTCGGTGTTGCTGCTCGGTCATATCCGTATAGGAAGTCAGTCTGTCCATTTTGTTCTTTTTGAATTGGTGTTC
Organism: Bacteroides muris (ex Afrizal et al. 2022); assembly: GCF_004793475.1. Taxonomy (GTDB): domain Bacteria; phylum Bacteroidota; class Bacteroidia; order Bacteroidales; family Bacteroidaceae; genus Bacteroides; species Bacteroides muris. Next base: position 1,006 of record NZ_SRYZ01000023.1, read on the forward strand.
TTTTACCAAGTGCGGGAGGGAGTCTTCTCCGATTTCAAAAGCAAAAGGTGTAAATTCCCGGTCTCTTATGTGCATGGCTCTTACCTCACTGATTTTCCCATTTTCATTGTTTTTTGATATTTGCAGGATAGTCTCGGCCTTATTGTTCAGTTCTGTTCCGATATGCCCTCTGGTATTGTCATCCCCTTTGTTTAGATGTAACACGGTGTGGATGTGCAGCTCGTAATAACTTGACCATCTCATCAGTTCGTTGATAATGTCAAGAGATTCACTGGGACTGTTTATGTCATGGATCAGATCACGGATGCCGTCAATGATTACGAGTCCGATGTGTTGTTCTTCGTGGAGTGCCCATCGTATAATGTCTCTCCTTTGGTCGGGAGTGTATTCTCGCAGAACCAAAAACTGGATATTGTCGTTTTCTTGGTCGGTAGGAAGTCCGGCCAGTTTTAGGATTCGATGAAGCACTTTGTGGCAATGGCACTTGCTTTGTTCTGTGTCGATGTATAGGATTCTATTCTTGCAAGCCGGCAAATCGGCTTTGTACTTTAGAATCTCCTTTCCGGAAAGAGCCGATGCGACAATGGCACTGACATTGAATGTCTTTTTGCTTTTGGGTTTACCGGTGGAAGCACTGAAATTTCCTATCGTGGCAACGGTAACACCGTCTATTTGTACGATTTCCTGTGGAAACTCATACTTTTCGGTAACACTCAGCCGGATATATTTCAGCAAAGACTTGTATTTTGATTCGTCTATCCGGTAATTATTGGGTTGCATCATATCTGTTTGCATTATTTTCGGCCTCCTTTTGTTGGTTTGTTCTTATTCTTCTGATCCAAGGCATAAGCAATGATATTTGCTTGCCTTTCAATCTCGCTATTGGAGAAGGAAGGGTTGCGTTTTATCCATTGATTCAGGTCGTCTCTGAGAATGAAGATATTTTTCCCATTGGGTTTATATACGGTAAGCTCTTTTAGCATGGTCAGCTTATAAACGTACCCTTTGGACACTTGTAGATAAGCTGCCACTTCGTCTATATTGAGAAAATCTTTTGCCGTATAAGCGATTTTCTCCACATTCCCAAGATGGGTTAGCAATTCGTCCAAAGATCCGAATCGTTTCAGGAAATTTTCAACTCTCAATATTTCTTGCTGGAAGTTTTCCAAGGAATTATCTTCAAGGAGCGATTTCAGTCCCTCCATGCGAGAGAGTAATAAATCTATTTCTTTTCTGTTCATATTTTTTCTCCTGTTATAGTGGCTGGTTGTCCGACTGTTTGTACTTGATTTCTCATTGCCCATTCGCAAAGTTCTTTTCGATTGAAATACACCAATTTGCCGTTGGGCTTGTAATGCGGTATTTGTTTGAGTGAAGTGAGCTTGTAGATATAGCTTTCGGACAAACCGAGATAAGCGGAGGCTTCAGCGGTAGTCAGCACCTCTTTGACAGCCCAAATACGTTCTTTCAACTGTATGATGTAATTCTCGATGGTTTGGATTTTATCCACTTCGTTAATCTTTTGTTCCAACGTCTGGAGCCGTTCAAAGGGTTTCTCCGATGCCATCATGGAAATCATGTTCTCCATCTTGGAGAGCATCTTGTTTTCATTTGCCGTTCTTCGATGTCTCATTGATTGATGTTGTTAAATTTGACAATAGGAGGTATGCCCTCCGTGGGTAATCGATTACGGAGGGCAAAGGTAGATAAGTGTATTTGCTTGATTATGTTGAGATTATTGAGTATCAACACAACTCTCAATACGGTTCTCAACAAACCGTCATTCCTTTGTTACACTTCTCTGCTTTTGATTAGAATGATGTACTTGTCTATGATTGCCAGAAACTGCTTATCTATGGCGTTGGGAGTGGTGTCTTTTATGCGATTGAGGGTGGACGACATATCGTGCTGGGTCAGGTGTTTCTTTCCTGAAGAACTGATGATAAGTCGTTTCCTGGCAATTACGGACTGCCAATTATAGCTTATCACATCGTGTGAAGCCAGTTTATCCAACAATAAAACCAATTTGCTGTTGTTTCTTGAAGTCACAGTCTGCAATGTGTCTGCCGCATAACAAATGGCAACATTGTCTGCATCCAAAACTTCCTTAAACAAACAGACCTCATTGGCAAGCCGCACAATGAGGTCCAGAGTATGTCTGTCAAGTAAAGGTTTGAAGTTGGTATTCTGATTGGTCTGAATAGGATTCCCCGGACTGCTGTTGTCGGACTCGGTAGCGGATTCCGACAGGTCAATGGCGTAAAATTCGTTCAGAAGTTTTATGATCCCATTTTCGTCCAATAGGTCATGGTCGAAATGTTTGCGAATCAAAATTTCATGCTTTCTCAGAAGCTCTATTACCGTGTGGTAATTCTTTAGATGTTCATTCTTGCTCCAGGCATCATTCGCATCGTGAAACCGATGTGAATGGGTAAAGTCAAGCACGTATCGCCTGTAACTTTTTTGCCGTGTGGTGACTTCGTCTTTGTAAGACTTATGGGCTTGCTCAACCAACCGGAATAGCCCTTCTTTACCGGTCTGCGCAGGAGTCCATTGGAAACCTCGCATCGCTCTTTTCAAAAAGAGAGAGGTGCAAAGATAATTTCTTTGACATAAAACATTATTTTAAGTATTGTTGTTTGCCACCTTTGCGTTGATGGCATTTTTGTTTTGAGTGCTAAGATAGTTATCTGCAATGGTTTTAAGTTGAATGTCGTATGTGTCCATCAATCCTTTTTTTACTATAAAACGAAAATTACTATCCATACTTTCTCTGTTAGGTACTTTATCATTTTGCAAGCGGAAGCAGTTTACACATTTTACCCATACATCATAGGGATTGTGTTGCTTAAAGGCCAAATGTACAAAATACATAAGTGAAGTCTGTGTTTTCATCCATACTATAGGATGTTCAAATACCGTTTCGTCGAAAATACCTTTGAATGCGGTAAATGTGGTGTCGGAGGAGATATATCCACCGTCAAGTAGGGCGGAGAACATTAAATGTATCTCATCTTCGCTATTCGGACTGTAAAATACAACTTTGCTCGTATGAATGAGCCGTTCATCAGAAGTTTCTTCATTGAACGTATTTTCAATGTGGTTGAACTTATCACAGATAGTCTTTAATTTAACATCATACCTATCCAACCATCCGGCTCGCTTAATCCAACTGTAACCTGATACAAAACAAGCTTTGTGCGGAGTGTGTCCGTTTATGCTGAAACAACATTCTCCTTTTATCCACAAGTCCTTCTTGTTGAATTTGTAAAATGCCTGATAGACGAAAAAGGACAACTGCCGTTGCGTTTTGATCCATTCTACCGGCTTGCGGAATGTCTTTTTATTGAAAATGCCGACAAATGTTTTCAAGCCAGTGTCAGGTGCGATGTATCCGTATTTCACTAAATCTCGATACAACACTGCTATATCTTCTTCACTCTGTGGTGTGTAGAATGTCTCTGTCTGATGCGTTGGCTCAAATTCAGTAAAGTCAACTTCCGGGTAGAGGGCTTTGGTCGTTTCGTAAAGTCCCGTATTGTATCTCGGAACACGCCAAGTGCTGAATCGCTTTCCATATTCCCTTTTCCATTGCTTTTCAAAAAGGATGTAGGTGCTGGGAAGTTTGCAGATGGTAGATACAGCATAGGCTATCACTTTCAGTTGCAGCGGTTTCGTTTGCGGCATCGGCTGATAGTGTTCATCCAAGAGACCTGCGCGTATGGCTCTTTGTAATAATGTAGCCACCTGTTCATTGGCTAAAGGCTCAATCAAATCTTTATATTCGCCTTTCACCTCCTCTTCTTGCCTTTTGCAAAGTGACAGCAACGCTTGCATATTGTTCGCATAACAGTCAATTACCTTGACGTATGCAGAATCAATTTCCAGCCTATGACTTTGTACATAGTTTACGACAGGAACGGTAAATTCGTTATTTGTTATAAGGTTTGCCAAAAGAGGAGAGGGGGCTTGTTCCATATATAGACAAATCTCTTTCGCCCATTTTCCGATATTCATCCACGAAGAGTCAAGTGCTTCAAATTCTATTTCATCATCCAGATCCAGCTGGCTTTTCATTTCGCCTACGATTCGGGTAATCTTCGTTATCTTTATAACAGTTTCTTGTCTTGTCATAAGCGCAGGATTTATTCAATGTCAGGAATCAACGATACAGCATTCTGCTTGTTTTTGTCAAGTACCTTTGCATAAATTTGTGTGGTCGCCAGTTCTTTATGCCCTAATAGTTTTGATACAGTATAGATGTCCGCTCCCAAGTCAAGCATAAGCACAGCGAAGGTATGTCTCCCGCAGTGGAAGGTTAGATTCTTATTGAGATTGGCAGCCATGCTCCAACGCTGTAATTCCAATGAAGTCCAAGCTCCGTATGTAAATCCTGTAAATACGGGATCTTCCGGGTTGCCTCTTTCACCGAGGTATTTTTCAGCCTGTGAGGAAATGTCAAGATACTCTTGTCCACCAGTCTTCTTTTGTTTGAAGACGATTCTCGTGTAATCTCCAAATTTTTGAACCTCGCTCCATGTGAGTTTCTGAATATCGCTTTTACGAAGTCCGGTCAGGCATGAAAAGAGGAAAGCTCTTTTTAGAATAGGATAGCGGCAAGGAGTAGCAGCCAACTGTTTTACCTCTTCCAAGGTCAGATAGTCACGCTTTACTTCTGCGGCTTTGAATCCCTCGATTCCACGCAAAGGATTTACAGGTATGATTCTTTCATCGTAAGCCTGGTTGATACAGGCGCGGAGCTTGTTGAAATAAGAGACTTTTGAGTTTTGGGACAAGCCTTGAAACACATCCCTTTCCCTACGTGGACCGGTACGCTTGTGAGTGTCTTTTTCCACATTGTTCAAAAAATCCTTGAAGCCGTTTATAAACTCCGGAGTAATATCTTTGAATGTGGTTTTCTCATCACAATAGATTTCGAGATAACGCAAGCAGCTTCTCCAGTTACCCCAGTTTCCCTCAGATTCAGGATTCTTGTGTCTTTCTTTAACCATCTTCCGATAGTATTCCAAAAAGGGAGTATCTTCTTTGAATTGGCGAGTGAAAGAATACTCTCCGTTCTGCATTTCAATGAGGCGTTTAGATTTTATAGCCTGAGCGGTTGCCAATGTCTGTCTGTTCTGCTCACGCTCCAGTGGAGTAGTGGCATCGATCAGATAAAGTTTCAAATACTCTTTCTGACGTTTCCCATTTCTGTAGATGTCGAGATACAAGCTCACGTTACCGTTTGCCAACTTCTTTTCCCGTAATTTTACAGGTTCTTTCTGGATTGTTGTTTTCTTAGTCATAGCCTGTTCCTATTTTAATGAGAGATGTGATTCATTGTCTTCGGGGGGACAGATTTTTGTCCCTCGCATCCCTTTCGGGGGACAATCTGGGGACAAAATTACGAAAAAAATATGAAAACAGGCAGAAAGTATGGAGAAAAAGAGAAAATACAAATTCTCATAAAATCATTGATTTTTCGCACTTTACGGATTTATATTTTCTCTTTTTATGCTTTTCTTTTCTTTGTATCACTTGCCGATGCAAAAATGTTCGAAAATATTTCCAAGTACCATATCGTTCGTGACTTCCCCTGCAATATCGCTTAGATGGAAAACACATTCACGGATATCTTGTGAAACAAAATCTCCGGATAGATTTTCTGCTAACCCTTGTTGGACTCGGTGGATGGCCTTCAGGGCATGGGTCAAAGCCTCGTAATGGCGGATATTCGTGACAATGACATCATTTTGGGTAACTGTGGGCAGGTTAGCGGCAGAGATTAGCATTTGCTGGAGTTTGTCGAGGTTGGTACGCCCTTTGGCAGAGATGGCGATGCATTGCACATTAGTAGTGGTCACGGTAAAACCTGAGTTGGGGATGGTTGAGGCATCCTGAACTAAATCAGATTTGTTGAATACGAGAATGAGCTGTTTTCCTGCACAACGGGGAAGTATCTGGTTAGATAGTTGTGGTATCCGCGAGACGGCATTTGTGGCATCGACTATCCAGAGTACGATTTCCGCCTGCTCCAGTTTCTGGAAGGTTCGTTCAATTCCTAAGTTCTCAATGGTGTCATTTGTTTCGCGTATACCTGCCGTATCAATAAACCTGAAGGTTATCCCGCCAAGATTGACTGTGTCTTCTATTACATCGCGGGTTGTCCCGTGTATGTCGCTAACAATGGCTCGTTCCTCGTTTAGTAGTGCATTCAGCAGAGTGGATTTACCTGCGTTCGTTTCACCGATGATGGCTACGGGGACACCGTTTTTGATGGCATTGCCTACACTGAAGGATTGCACTAGACGGGAAATTACCTGTTCTATGCCATCTGCTAGGAGACATAGCTCGGAGCGGTCTGCAAATTCTAGTTCTTCGTGGTCGCTGAAGTCCAGCTCCAGTTCAATGAGTGATGTGAAGTGCAACAATTGGTCGCGTAATGAGGCTAGCTCTTTACTGAACCCGCCGCGCATCTGGCTTATGGCGAGGCGGTGAGTGGCAGCAGAGGTAGAGGCGATGAGGTCGGCTACGGCTTCGGCCTGGCTTAAGTCCATTTTACCGCTTAAGAAGGATCGTTGCGTGTATTCACCGGGAGCGGCTAGGCGGCAACCGTTACCGATGAGCAGTTGCAACACCTTCTGAAGAATATAGCTTGAACCGTGGCACATGATTTCTGTGCTATCCTCGCCCGTGTACGAGTGGGGGGCGCGGAATAAACTGACAAGCACTTCGTCTATGATGTTTTCTTCTTCATGGATATAGCCAAAGGTAAGAGTGTATGGCTTGGTATCCTTCAACTTCTTCCCCTCTCGGGCAGGGGTAAATATGCGGGATGTTATCTCTATGGCATCTGGTCCGGAGACGCGGATACATCCTATGGCTCCCCCTTGAGCGGTGGCTATGGCACAAATGGTATCTTGGTTCATTTTATTCGGCTTATTTTTTTATGCAAATTTACATATAAATTGCTAGATTTCTACACCGACAGAATAAAAAGGTCAAGCCTGCCACAAATTATCTGTTACTGATGCCGTGCTTTGTTCACAGTTATTCGTGAATTAGGGGTGTAAAACAAAAAAATATCTCTTGCCATGGACAGAAACAGAATCGTAACAGGCCTTGACGTACATAAAGATGTTTTTTGTGTATTATGCGTCATGACGAGGCCATTATTTTCAAGCAAACTTATGGAACGTTAACCACCCAACTGAGACAGATGCGCGATTACATGCTTCTCCATGGAGTCATGGAATGTGAATGGAGACCATGCTGCGTATGGGGACCGGTATGGGATAAGTTGTGCGAACACATGGCTTTTCGTCTTGCCAACCCTTATTTCATTAAGCAGCTGCCGGGTTGCAAGAGCGATACAAAGGACGCCTAATGGATAGCCGAGTGCCAGCTGAAACAGCTTGTTAGGGAGAGTTTTGTACAAACCCAGTAGCTTAGGACATGCGCAAGCTCAATCGCCTCATTTTCAATCTGAGCAAGGATATGACCTGCAACAAGAATAAGCTTGACGCGGCCATGTAGCGTTGCGGCTTCTGCTTTAGCAACTACGTTTCCAATACCGATGGCAGGAGTTGTCAGAGCATCGTACTGGCAATATCGCAGGGCGAGACCGATGCCGAAAAACTTCTCTCACTGGTTCATGGAAGAATGATAAACAAGCATGGGCGGGACAACATCATTGGAGCGGTGACCGGCAACTTTTCGTCAGTCGACATCACCGTAATCAAGCAGTATTTGGCGATGACAGACTTGATAAATGCTCAGATATCCGAGTGTCAGAAAGAACACACCGCCTTGTATGAGGGGTATTTCCCTGAACAGTACAGACGCCTGCAAACCATCCCCGGAGTTAAAGAACGCGCAGCCACAGTAATAATTGCGTGACTTCAGACAGATACTTATAGAAATTGCGTGAGTCGCTTCAAGAACCCGTAACTACTTCTTCTCCAACTCAACTATGTGCAGGTAACCGTCAAGAAGAAACAAAAGATAAAATACAGGTGGCAGTCACCCGTAAAATTTTTGTCACTGCATAACATCTGTTCACCAATGAAAAAGACTTCATTGACATATATCTCAAACGCTTTGAACAACAGCGTCTCATCCAGGGGTAGATAGGACAGCTTGAATCGACAATGGTCATATAAGACTATTCGATATTCCTCTGTCTGCAAAGTAATTATCCTTGTGTCTGACAGATGAGTGCGGTTCGCAAATATGTTGATGCTTCCGGTGGGGATTGGACACCGACATAGTACCGTAGAGCCTGTAGAGGAAAGTAATTCATGATATTAATGACCGTGTGCGTCGTTCCAAGGAGCTTATCGAAGCCAAGTGGAGGGTAGAGGAATCCGACCGAATGCAGACACTTTCTTTGGTCAATATGAGTCATGAAATCCGTATTCCCTTGAATGCCATCGTAGGTTTTCCGAGATGGTTTCTTTTGTAGAGAATGAGGAGGAGAAGAGGGAGTATTTGGAGTTTATACAGACCAGCAACGGGCACGTCAAGCAGGATATGATGAAGTCATTGCTAAATCCTACTCCCTAGACTGTCTGAAGGAGAGGGAGTAGGGTTTCTTGATGGATACTTAGATGCGCTCGAGTACAGTTTTGATAAGAGTGTCTATTGTATTCTTGTATCCCGTGTTTGCTTCTTTTATCAGGCGGTTGGCGATGACCATGCATACCGTCATGGCCTTGTGCCCCATCAGGTGGCTTAGGCCTGCCAGAGCGGAACTTTCCATCTCGAAGTTGGTGATGCGGTAGCCGTTGTATTCAAATTTTTCAATCTTCTCATTCTGGTGCGGGTCGGCAAGCGGCACGCGTAGCTCGCGGCCTTGAGGCCCGAAGAAGCCTCCGGCGGCAATCGTTACGCCACGTACCATGTCGTCTTGTGCGATGCGGTCTATCAGTTCAGCATTTGCATCAATAACGTAGGGGGCGGGGGCACACGTGTTACCGGACCATCCCATGTGGTTGAGGAAGGCACGTTCCATGGGCAGGTCGCACACGGAGTTGCGCCCAGCATAGAAGTTGAGCAGACCATCGAAACCGATAGACTTTTCGGAACATACGAATGTTCCTACCGGGGTGTAGGGTTGTAGGCCGCCGCAGGTGCCGATACGCACCAACTCAAGGCTACGTAGGCAAGGCTTTTCTTGGCGCGTTTCGAAGTCGATGTTTGCCAGGGCATCCAACTCGTTTATCACGATATCGATGTTGTCACATCCGATACCGGTGGAAACCACTGTGATGCGTTTTCCTTGGTAAGTACCGGTGATGGTCTTGAACTCGCGGCTTTCCACTTCACATTCCTTGTTTTCGAAATGGGAGGCAACCAGTGCCACCCGTCCGGGGTCGCCTACCAAGATAATCTTGTCTGCCAGCCATTCGGGCTTTACGTGAAGATGAAATACAGAACCGTCTTCATTGATAATCAGTTCGGAAGAGGCGAAATATTTCTTCATATACTTGAGGTTTTAATCTTTTGTTTATAAATAGAAACGCCAGGAACCGATTCTTGTTCACCGATTCCGGCGTTTCTGTCAGTTACTTTTCTAGTTATTTACTCAACGGCTGGCTGGTATTGCCCGTCGTCGGTTTGGCAATGTTTTCGCGCATGGAAGTGTCAGCTTCTATATTCTTCATCCGGTAATAGTCCATGATACCCAGATTGCCGTTGCGGAATGCTTCGGCCATGGCCTTGGGTACTTCCGCTTCTGCCTCGATAACTTTGGCACGGGCTTCCTGTGCCTTGGCTTTCATTTCCTGCTCTGTGGCTACGGCCATGGCGCGGCGTTCTTCTGCCTTGGCTTGAGCGATGTTCTTGTCGGCATTGGCTTGGTCTATCTGCAGGGTGGCACCGATGTTCTTGCCTATGTCGATGTCGGCGATGTCAATGGACAGAATTTCGAATGCCGTTCCGGCATCCAACCCCTTGCGTAATACCAGTTTGGAGATAGAATCCGGATTCTCCAATACGGACTTATGATTCTCTGACGAACCGATGGAAGACACAATACCCTCGCCTACACGGGCCAGAATCGTGTCTTCTCCGGCACCTCCCACTAATTGGCGTATATTGGCACGCACTGTTACACGTGCCTTGGCAATCAGCTGGATACCGTCTTTGGCAACAGCTGTTACGGGAGGGGTATCGATTACTTTGGGGTTAACGGACATCTGTACGGCTTCGAACACGTCACGACCGGCAAGGTCGATGGCGGTTGCCATCTGGAACGGAAGTTCGATATTGGCTTTAGAGGCGGATACCAGTGCGTGCACCACCCGCTCTACGTGGCCTCCGGCAAGGTAGTGCGCTTCCAGTTCGTCGCGCGTGATGTTTTGCAATCCTGCTTTATGGGCTTCAATCATGCCGGGCACAATGATATAAGGAGGGACATTACGAATGCGCATCAGGAAAAGTTGTACCAGCGAGATGTTTACTCCCGATACTTTGGCGGACAGCCATAAGAAGAACGGTACATAATGGAAGAAAAGTACCAGGAAGATAATGCCACCTATAATGAGGAAGGCAGTTAAATAAGTTGTGCTTGGATCCATGAGATTAAATATTAATTGTTAGTTATAAATAGGTTGATTTCTGAAACTTCACTGCTTGAGCCGTTCCACTAAGAGAACTCCGTTGGCAATACGGTCTACGATAATCGGAGTCTTTTCGTTCATGAAGCCGTCTGATGACTTTACTTCCACGATGTCCCCGTTGATTTCGGCATAGCCGATGAGAGCCAGGCGGGTAGTGGTGACGCCTACGTCGCCTACTTTGACTTTTTCCTCAGCACTACGGTCTACTTTGGAAGTGATGTTTTTTTTCAATGCAATTTTGTCAAGTGTCTTGGACCGCATGAACCATATCAACGAACCGGTACAGGCCAAGGCAGATATGATAAGCGTAATGGCACCTGCCGTGGTGCCCATATAGGCAAAGGCATAGTAGTTGGCAAAGATGATGCACCCTCCTGCCAGAAAACCGGCAACGCTGATGCCCGGAGTTACGAATAATTCCACTAAGAACAATATTACTGCTCCTGTAATCAATGCGGCGATAATGAGTATATCCATAGTTTTCTTTATTTGGTGGCTTGTTTTTCCAGATTGCGCGCCTGAATGGCGGTCTGCTCCATTTCGGCAGACAATTGTCGTACGCGTTGCTCTAAGTCGAGGATGGCGACAGACATCTTGTCCTTTTCCTGCTTGTTGGCTCGGGAGTATTCCGAACGCATATCTTTCAGTTTCTCCAGCAGTTGCTTGTAGCTCTGCTCCAGTTGGTTGTATTTGCCATACAAGGCTTTGGCCTGCGGGGAACGGAAATCGTCCAGCCGGTAGTAGGTGGAGTGGTCGTCAATGATGAATTGGAAATCGTGCTTCTTGGTGGTCTGCGGCTTTGTGTTGGCAGTGCTCCGAAGCCTTTCCTGGGCGTTCTTTACCGCATCGGTGTCCGTCCATGTGTCCTTGATAGAGTGAAGTTGTGCCAATGATATTATTTTGTCCGGGTCTATCCTTTCATAGTTGTACACTTGCTTGGATGAATTGGGAATGAATACGTAGATGCACACTTTGCCTTCGGGCTGGTAGCGGTCGGAGGCAAACCATCCCAAGCCGTTGAACTCGTCAATGACGTACATGTAGTCGTTGTAGGGCGAATTGAACGGCATGCCCACATTTTCCGGCATCAGATAAGAGTCGGTATTTGTATTGTAACGGGTGACGAAAATGTCATATCCTCCCATCGAGTCAGAGCCATCCGAGGCATAGTAGATAGTGATACCGTCCGTAAGTACATAGGGGTAGTTTGCATTCATGGCCTCGTTGATGTTTCCGGGTAACAAGCTGCCATCACTCCATTTGTCCAGCAACCTGTTGCGCGAAAGGATACTGAGGGTACTGTCCGGTTGCATTTCGCTATAATATAGCTTATTGCCCAGCTCCGTTTCGTATACCGTTCCGCCTTCCTTACCGGAATTTTTGAAGTAGGTGTCATACATGAACAGCTTGCCCGATTCGGGGCTGATTTTGTATGCATCCAGAAAATTTTTCTTGTCTACTACAAAGCTGTCAATGAAGCAAACCTCTTCCACACCTTTCAGCATGCGTAAGTTCGATTTGCTTTTTTCCAATAATTGTTCGGCCTCTTCGGTGGAGCGTTTTCTCTTTCTCAAGTCGGAAATGTAGGCCTCGTAAGTATTGATGGCATCTTCGAATCGATATAAATCGTTGTATGCCTGGGCCAAATAGAATTGCCCGCTGGGGACACGTTTCTTGACAGCGCTCTCCAGATGTTTCAAGGCTTCTGCGGGTTCGCCGGTTTCCAGGCAACATACACCATACCATAGGTTGTAATTTCCATTGCCAGGTTGTGTCTTGACAAGTTTCTTGAAGGTGGGCTTGGCCTCTTCGTATTCTCCCTTCTCGTACAAGGCTTTGACTTCTGCCAGACTTTGTGCGGAAGTCGTTATGCTCAAAAGCCCGAATAGAATGGAAAGGATATATTTTTTATTCATATTGATACATGCTGATTTGTTCATAAGGTCAAAAATACAAATTTATCGTGAATAAAGTCGGTTTCCGTAATTCTATTTTGTTAATTCTTCTTTAAATCGTTCTTTTGCCTTACTTTTGCAGCCGGAAGAGCTATAATTCATAACTCATAACTCGTATCAATGGCACAATTTACTGAAGAAGAAAAGATGTTGCGCCGCATAGACAAGCGGTTTAGCAAAGGCGTGGTGGAATATGGGCTGATAGAGGACGGCGATAAGATTCTCATTGGGCTTTCGGGAGGCAAGGACTCTTTGGCGCTGGTGGAATTGTTGGCACGCCGTGCCCGTGTTTATAAACCCCGTTTTTCCGTTATCGCCGTACATGTAGTGATGAAGAATATACCTTATCAGAGTGATGTAGACTATCTGAGGGAGTACGTAGAGTCGTGGGGTGTGCCTTTTGTGCTCTTTGAAACGGAGTTTGATGCCACGACCGACACCCGTAAGTCTCCTTGTTTTCTTTGCTCTTGGAATAGGCGGAAGGCATTGTTTACCGTAGCCAAGGAGCAGGGATGCAATAAAATCGCGTTAGGCCATCACATGGATGATATTCTGGAGACCTTGCTGATGAATATCACCTATCAGGGAGCATTCAGCTCCATGCCTCCCCGACTGGTGATGAAGAAGTTTGATATGACGATTATCCGTCCGATGTGTCTGGTTCATGAGGCGGATTTGATGGAGTTGGCACAAGTGAGGGGGTATCGTAAGCAGGTGAAGAATTGTCCGTATGAATCACAATCCAGCCGTAGTACAATGAAAGGTATCCTGAAACAATTAGAGGAAATGAATCCTGAGGCACGCTATAGCCTATGGGGGAGTATGACGAATGTGCAGGAGGAATTGTTGCCTGCAATCATAAAACATTAACCATTAATTATAAAAACATATATGAAGGCATTTTATACTATTTTACTATTGATTGTATCTAATATTTTTATGACATTTGCTTGGTATGGGCATCTGAAGTTACAAGAGACAAAAATCATTTCCAATTGGCCGTTGTATGCCGTGGTGTTGTTTTCCTGGGTAATAGCTCTGGCTGAGTATTCTTGCCAAGTCCCGGCCAATCGGATAGGCTTTCTAGGTAATGGAGGCCCATTTTCATTGATGCAACTTAAAGTAATTCAAGAAGTTATTACATTGATAATCTTTACGGTGTTTACAACAGTCCTTTTCAAGGGAGAAACCCTGCATTGGAACCATTTTGCAGCTTTTGTATGTCTGGTTCTGGCGGTATATTTTGTATTTTATAAATGATGGGCTAATCGTATTTGCACATTATTTCATATACTTCTCCATTCCTTTTGTTAAAAACGTTTGAAGCTTTCCTTCTTCATCCGCATAAATGAAGCAGGCGTCGATATCCGGATGCTCATCCGCTACGCGTTCTGCTTCTTCCAGCCCCATCACCATGAATGCTGTGGCATAGGCGTCTGCGCTCATGCAATCTTTGGCGATGACGGTAGCAGACAAGATGCTGTGTTGCACCGGATAGCCGGTACGCGGGTCGATGGTATGCGCATATTTCTTTCCGTCTTTGTAGTAGTAGTTGCGATAATTGCCCGATGTAGCCATGCCTAAATCCGTGACTTGCAGCACTGCTTGCAATTCTTGGTTCACCGCCAATGAGTCATCTATCGGCTTATTCAAACCGATGCGCCAAAGTCTATTCTGAGGGTTTTGTCCATGAACCACCACTTCTCCGCCTATATCGACCATGAAGTTGCAGATACCCTTCTTCTTCAGGAGTTGGGCTATGACATCTACTGCATATCCTTTTGCCACAGCGCTGCACGAGAGCATTATACGTGGGTCTGTTTTCACCACTTTCCCCTCATCGGACAATTTTACTTTTTCGTATCCTGTCATCTCCAGCAGGCTGTCTATCATGGCAGAGTCGGGGAAGTTGCCCTTCTTGAAACCAAATCCCCAGGCATTGGCCAAAGGGGCAACGGTGATATCGAAGGAACCATCGGTCTCTTGGGAGATTTCCATGCTTCGGTGGAAGACGTTGGTAAAGAATGTGTCGGGCACAATGTCCTCGTTGCGGTTGATGCGCGTAATAGTCGCCGTATCATTGAAAGGGGACAAGGAACCGTCAAAACGTTTGAGTTCTGCTTCTATTTCAGCCTTCAGATTCTGGTCGCATTGATAAGTCACTTTATATATCGTACCGAATATCAGTCCATTGTCTGTCTGATAAGGAGTGGCTTGGTTGTGGCGGGCAAGTATCCAGATGGTGCCCAGCACCAGTAGGGCAATCCATAAAAAATTTCGTTGTACTTTCTTCTTCATATCCTATCTGAGTTTTTACTTTTTATTAATTAAAAGAAGAGATGCTCTATCAATATCTTGGTACCGATGATGACGAGGATGATTCCTCCCCAAAGTTCGGCGCGCAGTTTGCGGGCTATGCCACATCCAAAACGGATGCCGAACATCAGGCCGACCATCGACAAGGCGAATGATACAAAACCGATAATCCCGATGGGGGAAAGAATGGCTGAGAATTGCTTGATGCCGAGGAGTGCAAACGAAACACCTACCGCCAATGCATCGATGCTGGTTGCCACGGCCAGAGCGAGCACCACCTTCAGACTAGTGGGGTTATACTCGTGCTTGCAACCTTCGTCCTTGAAGGATTCCATTATCATACGTCCACCCAGAAAGGCAAGGATACTGAATGCTATCCAATGGTCGATACTTTCTATCAGATGGCTGAAAAAACTTGCGCCTATCCATCCCAGCAGAGGCATCAAAGCCTGGAAAAAGCCGAAACTGATGCTCATCACCAGCATAGGGCGCAGCCGGACGCGTTTCAATATAATTCCGCTGGCTATAGAAACTGCGAAACAATCCATCGCAAGTCCTACGGCCAGTAGCCAAATCTCTAACCCTGTCATAAGCGCTTATAGAGGTAGTTTATAAGTTATCGTATAGGTTACTCCCATCGTGTTGGAGCCATATTTCCCAAAACCAGGTACATACCATAGGTCGCCGTATTTATCGGCGGAGGCGGACAATTTGAACTTGAAGCGTAGCGACCAGCCCATGTACAATGCCTTCCAGACGTGCGCCCGGATACCGACACAAAATTCCGCCCATTGCATGGAGCCTTTCATTCCTTTATGGCTATAGGGCAGGCTGCCTCCCCATATCTCGTCGTCCAGATTCGGATTACCTACGATGCCACCGTATATCGGGTCGTCCACTCCCAAAGCGTCTACATCGTACTTAATGCTACTTACACCGTAGCGCAAGCCTACGAGTAGCATGTGTCCGTGCTGCTTCTTGTATAGCGTGTTATAGTCCATTCCTATGCGGAAGTAGGGGGCATTGCTTTTGTAGTGTATGCCTTTGTCGCTCCAGGTGTCCGTGGAGCCATATCCCAGTTCGGCAATAGGGAAGAAGCGGTTTTTGAGGTTTACGTCCACGGCCACTTCGGAACTCAGGAAATCTCCTCCAAATACGGAACTCCCGATTCCCCACAAGTCCAGGCCCACGGACATGCCGTTGTATAACGGATAGTGCACCTCTTCTTTCGCGTCCTTCTTCTCCTTCTTGGGAGGTGTTCCCTGGGGGGGAGCGGTAGGATTCCCGTTCTGCGCCTGTAGAGGGAGGAACATCAGCAGGCAGAGTACCAGACTAATAGAATAACTTAAGATTTTCCTTTCCATAGATGCCTGCTTCATTGTCTTTGATGTATATCGAGTCCAGAGAGATGCGGGTGAACGTTATGTTCGTGATGGCCTGCTTCATCTGATAGCCGCAATCCATCGATAGGAAATAGGGGGTGTTGGTGTGGCGTATCACCATCGTGTCACTCTTAGTCCGGCTGTACTTGAATATCAGCTTGGTGGAATCTTCCGTATAGCGCAATGGCAGGGAGATGTCGTGTACCTTCTTCTGGTTGTTGATGATGATGGAGTCGGTGCCATATGCCGTCACGGTGAGCGAGTCGAGCGTGTCGTTCTCCACGTATTGGGTTTCGGGGTCTACTCTATAAAGAATGCAATTCACCATGGGGCGTGCCGTCATGGAGCAGTCGGCCTCTTCCGAGCAGGAAATGGCTATGCCTGCTATCGGACAAAGGATAGCTCCGAGTATGACAAGTCTGACTAATTTTTTCATCGTTAAATGGTTTTCTCTATTTGATATTTGTTTCGTTCCGGGGCATTGCGTGAAATCAGTTCTCCGAGGAATCCTGCCACGAATAGTTGCGTGCCGATAATCATGGAGGTCAGCGAGAGGTAGAAGTAGGGAGAGTCGGTCACAAGGCGGTAGGGCATGCCATGGTGCATGTAGTACAACTTGCTGACACCCACTATGACCACGGCTATAAAGCCGAAGATGAACATCAGCGAACCCAGCAATCCGAAAAAATGCATGGGCTTGATGCCGAACCGGGAAAGGAACCAAAGGGAAAGAAGGTCCAGATACCCGTTTACAAAACGGTTCAGCCCGAACTTGGTCTTTCCGTATTTGCGTGCCTGGTGGTGCACCACTTTCTCACCGATTTTCTTGAAGCCGGCATTCTTGGCCAGATAAGGGATGTAACGGTGCATTTCACCATATACTTCTATGTTCTTGACCACCTCTTTGCGATACGCTTTCAGTCCGCAATTAAAGTCGTGCAGGTTTTTGATGCCCGATACTTTGCGGGCGGTGGCATTGAACAATTTTGTGGGGAGAGTTTTTGACAGCGGGTCGTAACGTTTCTGCTTCCAGCCCGATACGAGGTCGTACCCCTCTTGGGTAATCATGCGGTAGAGCTCGGGTATTTCGTCGGGACTGTCCTGCAGGTCAGCGTCCATGGTTATCACGACGTCTCCTTGCGCTTGTTCGAAACCACAGAACAATGCCGGCGACTTCCCGTAGTTGCGGCGGAACTTAATGCCCCGTACCTTGTCCGGAGCTTGTGCCTGCAATTGTTCGATTACCTGCCAGGAACGGTCGGTACTTCCGTCGTTGACGAAGATTACTTCGTATGAAAAGCCGTTGGCATTCATCACTCGCTCAATCCATGCGAACAATTCGGGGAGTGATTCTTCTTCATTATATAGTGGTACGACAACTGAAATATCCATTAATGTATGATTTTTCTGTTTACAATTAAAATTACATTCCTTTTTACTGTTCCGTCACTCTGCCGGAGCGTCGTCTTTTTTGCGTCTCATTACGAACAAGGCGGTGGGGAAAGCCAGTATCGAACCCCAAAACACATTGGACGATATCATCTGCAGCGTAATGTCGATAGGGCTGAGCAGCCGGGCTGTCTCCAGAGCTTCTTGATAGGTGGCGATGTAAGAATCCATGCCCGGCATGTTGCTTTGGGCAAGTGTGTCTACCATCGTTTCGCAAGTGTTGAGCACATATCCGTGGTCTATGAACCTGAAGTAGATGTAGTGTGCCACGGCGGCAAGCAGCGCGGCAAATATGTACATGAAAACGGTGAATATCCACGCATGCAGGAAGCTAATGCCGCCTCCGCATACGTGATTACGATACATCCGTGCATAATAATATCCCATAAAAGGTACGCATAGCGTGAGTCCCATGAAAAGGAAAAGTAAAAAAGGAACCGACAGTCCTATCGGAAAGAGTATGAACTTCGATATCCAAAAAACTCCCATATAGGTGCCGAACAGCATTGCGTATCGTTGCATGTAACCTTTATTTTCTGCCATCTTTCTTAGAAATAATGTGCAAAGGTACAAATATAGTTGGATTCAAGGGCAAGCCGATGTATAGATTTTAAATAAATTAGAGGATTCTTTGTGGGGCAAAAAGAAAAAAGCAGATGACACGAAAGTGTCACCTGCTTTTCTTTTGAGCCTCTTGTCGGATTCGAACCAACGACCCCGAGATTACAAATCACGTGCTCTGGCCAACTGAGCTAAAGAGGCGGGTGGGCAAGCTTGCTATATCGCGCCGCTACAACCAACTACCTTTGCTGCGATCAAGCCCTGGAGGATTCGAAGGGAGCTGGCCGTATAGGACTTACCCGTTTTTCTGTTTTGCGGTTGCAAAGGTAGACATTATTTTGAAATCTGCAATAGCTTCCGGCGTTTTTTTTATTTGTTTTTTTTTGATTCCTCATTCTATCCCTTTTCATGGCTTCCTTCATAGACTCTTTTGAGGGGGGGAGGTACGGATTCTTTCCGGCATTACGATGGACAGATATTCCTTTTACTAAGAAGTATTTGTCCAATTACTAAGAAGTATTCGTCCGACAGCTGTAACCTTATCGTCCGACAGTTGTTGAATTATCGTCCGACAACTGTTGAATTATCGTCCGACAGCTGTCGGACGAATACTTCTTAGTATACCGGAATTTAGAGTATACTGATGCAAAAGATTGCCATTTGAGAAGAAAAAAATAATCGGGGACGAAAAAAAACTGATATGCTATTGTACGCTACCTTGAAAATAAGCATTATTTTTGTGCAACTAACTATATAGCCATTATGCGCATGAACAAACACATATTGTCATTCTGCTTTTTTTTCTGTCTTTTTCTTTTTCCTTCTTTTGTCGAAGCAATTGCCGGCTGGAATAGCTTTATCGTCAATTTTGATAAAAGTGTTTATGGCAAGGGGACCCAGACTTGGCAGATAGCACCCTATGATGACAAGTGGGTGTATTTTGCCAATAAGAACGGTATGGTGCAATTTGATGGCAATGTCTGGAACGTATTTCCATTGAACAATGCTTCCGATGTGCGTTCTGTGCTGGCTTCTGCTAACCAAAAACGCATTTATGTGGGAGGTATCAATGAGTTCGGCTATTATGAACCGGATGCGGATGGTTCTTTGGTCTATCATTGCATGTCCGATACTTTGGAGAGTGCTGTTCGTTTCCTTGGAAACGTATGGGGCATCCATGAAACAGACAATATCCTGTATTTCCAAGGGGACGGGTGCGTGGTGAAGTACCTGAACGGCAAATATACCGCCATTGAAATGGATGCCAAAATAGACTGTTCCAATATGGTCAATGGTATTCTCTATATCGGTACGGACAGAGGTGTATGGCTTTTGGTCGGAAACACTTTTTTCCCTCTTCAGGGTGCAGATGGGTTGGCTTCCAAGCGTATTCGTGGCATTATACCTTATAAGAAAGGTGTTCTGGTGGTGACTGCATACAACGGACTTTACTATTGTGACGGACGTACGATGGAACCGTTTATCACCGGTGCCGAAGAGTTTATGCGTGAGAATGAAGTCTTTTGCGTGGCCAAAAAGGATGATAAGATTGCCTTGGGAACCATTCATAAAGGATTGGTACTGGTGGATTGCAGCACCATGCAACTGAAATATTTCAATGAGAACAACGGCTTGCGTAACAATACGGTGCTTTCTGTCTCCTTCGATACGACCGGAAATCTCTGGGCCGGTCTGGATAGCGGCATTGACTACGTCTGTCTGAGTTCTCCTTTTACGAATCTCTATTCCTATCCCTATTCCTACGGCACGGGATATACGGCGGCGGTAGAAGGCGGCTATCTTTATTTAGGTACCAATCGGGGGCTGTATTACACTTCTTATCCGGTACAGATGAACGGCGATTTGCCGGATATCCGTCCGATGCCCCAATCCAGCGGACAGGTCTGGAACCTCTGCCGTATAGGTGATGAACTCTTCTGTCTGCACGACCGTGGTATTTTCCTTATCAATGGTACTTCCGTAAAACGCGTGACGGATATTGCCGGTGCCTGGTGTTGCCAACTTGTGGCAGGACGTACGGACCTTATGTATGTCGGGGTGTATAGCGGCATTTATTTGGTTGGGAAAAAGAATGGAGAATGGCAGGTGGTTGGCAAGATTGAGGGTGTGAACGATTCTTGCCGTCTTTTTGAGCAGGAAAGCGATAAGGTGATTTGGGTGTACAATACGGATCACGTTACCCGTGTGGATTTGGATAATGATTTGACAAAAGCTGTCCGTATAAAGGAATATAGCGCGAAGGATGGTTTCCCGGTAGGACGTGATATGTATATAGCGAAGATGGAAGACCGGGTGTATTTTGCCACTCCCCGGGGAATCTATAAGCATAATCCTCATAAAGATGTCATAGAGCCTTGTCCGGATATGAACAACCTTTTGAATGGCACCGCGGCCTATTCGCGTATCTTGGAGTATCATGATAAGTTGATTAGTTTGAGCCCTCACGAAATCTGTATTGCCAATCTGGGTACCTATAAGCGGGGGGCGAATACAAGCATTAATCCCATCCAGCAATCGCTGATTGAACTGGTACCCGGTTTTGAAACGATTATTCCTCTTTCAGATTCGCTGATGGTGGTTCCTAATGAAGAAGGTTTCGCTTTATTCAGTATCCCGGCCGTAAGGGGGCGTCAGGATCGTAGCCACTCCTTATATATAAGGAACATGTATCTGTCTTATCCCAAGGATTCATTGGTATATACCGCAAACTTTTTAGGAGAGAAGCCGGTTCCGGTGATAGCTTATTCCATGAATTCCGTTCGTTTTGACTATGCCCTTTCTTTCTTTGCGGTAGGAGATGATGTCCGTTTTCAATATCGTCTGAATAAGGGGAGCTGGTCTGATTTTACAACGGTACGCACCAAGGAGTATAGTAATCTGTCGGAAGGTGAATATACGTTTGAAGTTAAAGCGGTCTTTCCTGACGGTACGACATCATCGGATACAATCGCCTTCCGTATACTTCCACCGTGGTATCGCAGTGCTGCTGCATACGCTTGTTATATCATCTTGGCTTTGCTTGCCTTATGGTATGTCTACCGCTGGGATGATGTCCGTGTGAAGCGGAAGAAACAGCAGGCGGTGGTTGAGAAGGACAAGGAGTTGCACGATATGGAAAGGGAGTACGAAGAGGAGAAAGCCCGTCAGGAAAAGCAGATTATGCAGCTGGAGAAAGAAAAATTGGAATACGATTTGCAACATAAGAGCCAGGAAATGGCCAATCTGATGATAAACTTTGTCCGTAAGAATGAAATGCTGACTGAAATCAAGTCAGAGATACTTAAAGTATCCGCCTTGCTGAAGGGTGAGGGGGCCCGTGAAGGGAAACAGCAACTCATACTTATCAATAATAAGATAGACGGTAATATACAGAGTGATGAGGTTTTGAAGCGTATTGAAGACCAGTTTGACTTGATACATAACAATTTCATGAAGCGTCTTCATGCCAAGCATCCTGAACTTTCCCACAACGAACGCATGATGTGTGCTTATCTGAAGATGAACCTTTCCACGAAAGAAATAGCACCTCTGTTGAACATTTCGGTTCGTGGAGTTGAAACAATCCGTTACCGTCTCCGCAAAAAGTTCGCTTTGGAGAGGGAGGATAGTTTGACGGATTATCTAAGCAATAAACTGTAGCTTTTAGATATTAACTTCCTTTAAAGATAGGAAGCGTATGAGAGGGAGGAATGTTGAATTTCTCCCTCTTGTGTTATATAACATATTGTGACGTAATGATTAGAAGTATATATTATCTTTTGATTATTAGTGATTTATTTTCTTATGACGTATTGATAACGTATTTGAATTTCAGGTTTGACGTATTAAAGAATAGTTTTTTATAGCCCTCTTTATTTAGTTTTCCTTATGTTTGCACTGTTCAACTGAGAACGAAAACGAGAAACGTTAATCTTAATTTAGTAAAACTTATGAAAAAGTTATTATCAGTTTTATTTCTGTTAAGCTTTACCTTGGCTTCTGTATATGCCCAAAATATACAGGTAAAAGGTACAGTGGTGAGCGGTTCGGATAATGAACCGTTGCCTGGAGTAAATGTGGTAGTTAAAGGAACTACCAACGGTGGAATTACTGATTTGGATGGTAATTTCACATTGTCGGTTCCTGCCGACGCAACGCTTTCTATTACTTATATTGGCTTTAGGTCACAAGAAGTGGCAGTAAATGGAAAGACTTCCTTGAAAATAGTTCTTCAGGAAGATTCAGAAACGCTGGACGAAGTAGTAGTGGTGGGGTATGGTGTTCAGAAAAAAAGTGTGGTAACAGCATCTATTGCCAAAGTTAGTAGTGAGGATTTGGAAAACAAATCTCCGGTGCGTATGGATAATGCATTGAAAGGTTTGGCTGCAGGTGTGGATGTAACTTCAGCTTCCGGTCAGCCGGGTGATTCTCCTCGTGTACGTATTCGTGGTATCGGTACTATCAACAATAGTGATCCGCTCTATATTGTAGACGGTATGCCTATTGGTGGTGGTCTTGATTTTGTGAATCCTAATGATATTGAATCTATCGAAGTGTTGAAGGATGCCGCTTCCGGTGCCATCTATGGTGCACGTGCTGCAAATGGTGTTATTCTGGTGACTACCAAAAAAGGCAAGATGGGCAAAGCGCAAATCAACTACAACTTTTCTTACGGCTGGCAGAGCGCGTGGAAACATCGTGATGTAACCAGTGCCACAGACTATGCCGTGTTGCAGAACGAAATGCGTGTGAACGGTGGTGAGAAGCCGGTTTATGCTGACCCTTATAACTTGATTGATGCCAATGGAAACGCCATCAAGGGTTTTGGTACGGATTGGCAGGAGTTGTTGTTCAATGATAATGCTCCGGTGGTGAATCACGATGTGACTATCAGCGGTGCATCCGATAAGGTGAACTATTATCTTTCTTTAGGCTATTTCAGCCAAGACGGTATTGTGGGCGGTAACTATGGACATTCCAATTACGATCGTCTGACTATTCGTTCAAACAACCAGTACAACGTGATAGACGCTTCCAAAGAACGTAATTTTCTGAACCGTTTGGATGTAGGTGTCAACATTGCTTATATGCGTACCCATTCCACCGGTATTGCTACCAACTCGGAATTTGGTTCGGCTTTGGGTTCGGCACTCTATTTGTCACCTATCCTCACTCCCACACTGACTGGGGATGCCGCCAAGGAGATGATAGATTTTTATGGTGCTTATGACTTGCCGCGTGATGAAAATGGCAATCCTTATACTGTGCCCGGTTATAAAGGTGCTTATCAAGAAATGAACAATCCATTGGCAATGATGACCTTATCTCCTCAAAAGAACTGGTCGCATAAGTTTGTGCCTAAATTTTCTGTAGACTTGCAGTTATGGGACAAATTGAAGTATCATTTCAGTTATAGTGCCGATATGGGCTTTTGGGGATATGACAAAGCCACTACTTCCCGTTTCTATCTTTCGGGCAATAACAATGCTTTGCATACCAGTGTAGAAAACAACAAGGAACAGAATGTAACGTGGCAGTTGGAGAATACCTTGACATACGACAAGACTATCGGTAAACATTCGTTTGGTATCGTTTTGGGACAGTCTGCCTTGAAGTACAAAGGTGACTATCTGAAAGGAAGCCGTTGGAATTTGGTCAATCCCGGTAAACCGTCTATTGATTATGCTACAGGTAACGTAGAGTATATATATAAGACTGATGGTAGTGGCAATCCTATATTGGATGCAGATGGCAATAAGATTATCACCGGTGTTACTGTACAGCATGGTGTTTCTGGTGCTCCCCGAGTAGAGCATCGCATGTCGTCCATGTTTCTCCGTTTAAACTACAACTACGATGAGCGTTATATGTTCCAGGCTACGGTACGTCGCGATGGTTCAAGCCGCTTCGGGTCTAACAACAAGTATGGTACTTTCCCCTCCGTTTCAGTGGGTTGGAATGTGATGAATGAAGCATTCATGGAGAATACCCGCGATTGGCTTTCCAACTTCAAGATTCGTGGAAGCTGGGGTAAGAATGGTAACGATAACATTATTGAATTTGGCTATACGTCCCTTACTGCCATGGGTAACAATGTGCTTTTGGGCAAAGATGCCATCAAGTGGATTGGTTCTAAGGCAGAACGCTTGGCAAATCCTAATTTGAAATGGGAAGAAAGTGAACAGACGGACTTGGGTGTTGACTTGGGATTTTTCAATAATGCATTGACTTTCAGTGCTGATTATTACATCAAGAAAACCAATGGTATGATTATGGAAATGCCTATCCCCAGCTATGTAGGTGAGAGCAAGCCTTACGGAAATGTAGGCGATATGGAGAACAGCGGCTTTGAGTTTGAATTGGGTTATAAATGGAATGTGGGCGACGCTCATTTTGCCGTGAAGGGCAATGCCACTTATCTGAAGAACGAATTGAAGAACTTGGGTAACGATACTGGCTATATGGATTTTGATGGTATTCAAGGACTTTCCGGTGGTGGAACCCGTGGCTCGAATGGAAAGCCTTTCCCGTATTTCTTTGGATACAAGACGGATGGCGTGTTCCAAAATATGGATGAGGTTCGTGCTTATGTGAATAAGGACGGTGGCATGATTATGCCGGATGCCGTTCCGGGTGACACGCGTTTTGTGGACGTGAACCAGGATGGACAGATTTCGGCTGATGACCGTACCGACATTGGTAATGGTACTCCCGATTGGACTTACGGCTTGAACTTGAATGCCGATTGGAAAGGATTTGATTTCAATATCTTCTTTCAAGGCGTGGCAGGAGCCGATGTGTTCGATGCCACTTGGCGCTCGGATGTAGCTTCCGGCAACTATCCTTCCTGGATGTTGAACCGCTGGACTGGCGAAGGCACTTCAAACAAATATCCCCGTCTGGCTACGGGCAATGCTACCAACTGGCTGGTGTCCGACCTCTATGTGTGCGATGGCTCTTATCTTCGTTTGAAGAACATCACACTGGGCTATACATTGCCCAAAACTTTGACTCGCAAGCTCACCATAGAACGTCTGCGCGTGTATGTGCAAGCTGAAAATCTTGTTACTTGGACCAAATATTGGGGATTTGATCCTGAAATTTCTTCAGGTGCAACTTCTCTTGGTGTTGACCGTGGTATTTATCCGCAAGCTCGTACATATACAGTAGGTGTAAATGTTTCTTTCTAATCTAAAAATATAAGAACTATATGAAAACAAATAAAATATTAGTAATAGGCTTACTTGCTGCCGCTACAGTGTTGGCTACCGGTTGCAGTGACAGTTTTCTTGAAGTGGAGAATCCTACGGGTGAACCGTTGGAAGAATATTATACTACTGATGAGCGCATTCAAGAGGCGCTGATTGCGGCATACGACCCTATCCACTGGGCAGACTGGGGATTGGGACAATACAATGCCTTGAATATTGATGCCGAGATTATGGGTGATAATTTCTGGGTAGGTGGTGCTACCAAAACCGACATGCAGAACTGGCACATGCTTTTCAACTACGAGGGCAATGAAAACAATACGCTCAGTTCACTTTGGACGGTTGACTATTCGGGTGTAAAACGTTGCAACGATTTGTTGAAATACTTGGATTGGGCTACGGACGTTACTGAAGAAAACCGTAAGAGTTATGAAATGCAGGCTCGCTGTTTGCGTGTGTTCTACTATAATATGTTGTGGCACTATTTCGGCAATGTGCCTTTCTATTTGGAGAACCTCAACGAACCTCCCTATACAGCTCCTCAGTTGAAGGCGGACGAGGTTTACAACAATCTGATTGTAGAATTGGAAGCTGTCATCGATTCCAAGGTGTTACCGTTGAAGTATTATAAGAATGAGAAAGGCATGGATGATGAAGGACAGTTGGGACGTGTAACAGCTGCCATGGCATATATGATGTATGCCGAAATGGTGATGTATCAGAATGATGAGAGCCGTTTTGCAAAGGCTTTGGGATATATGAAGGAAATTATAGCAGATTCCGGTTTCAAGTTGAATCCTGATTATGCAGCTATTTGGGAGACAAGTGGCGAATGGACTAGTGAATCCATTTGGGAAATCAACTACGAGCAGTCTAATAGTGAACGCGGATGGGGAAGCCCGTTGGCCGTGGGAGGTACTGTACTGCCTACTTTGATTTCGCCCAATACGTTTACAGCAGATGCCGAATGGACGGGGGAAGGCTGGGGATTCCTGCCTATGCGTCTCGAAACATACGAGATGTTCAGTGATGCAGACAAGCGCCGCGATGCTACCTGCTGGGATGTACGTGGAACAGAATATACGGTCCGCTATCAGGATACTCATATCTGGCTTCACAAGTATCGTCCGTATGACCGTAATTTCAAGAGTGCACCGTTTGACCAGAACTTGAACTATAACAATAACTTCCGTTATTATCGCTATGCCGAGACACTGCTCAATGCTGCCGAATTGTCCCTCCGCACTGGTGGAAGTGCTACCGGTGAGGCAAAGACATGGGTGAATGAAGTGCGTACTCGTGCCGGACTCAGTGAACTTTCTTCCGTTACGGTGGACGATGTGCTCACTGAACGTCACCTTGAGTTTGTAGGTGAGGGTAAGCGTTATTTCGATCTTGTACGTGCCGAAGGTATCAGTGGTGCATCAGCCAAGAATAAGGCAACTACGGCACTTGTGCCCGATGAATACGGATACCGCACCAACTCTTGGACTGCCAAGAAGAAGTTTATTCCTATCGCACAAGGCGAGTTGGATTCCGACCCGGCATTGGTTCAGAACGATTATAAATAAGTTTATCAATAAAATGAATAACCTATATGAAAAATATATTTAGATACATAGCAGGAACATTGTTTGCAGGTCTCGTGATGACCGCATGTTCGCCTGAAGAGTTTGAGGGAGCTGACGGAAATATACCGCAAGTGAGTGATTTTGCCGATAATTTTGTAGTTACGGTAGACCAGACCACTAATTATGCTAATTTTGAGTTTAAGAGTGCCATCGGTGTTTCTCCCGTATGGATTATAGACGGAGAAAGTTATAGTGCTTCTTATTCTTTTTCTAAGTACTATCGCAAGAAAGGCGATTATACGGTGGAGTGTAAGGTGAAAAATGCCAATGGAATGAGTGACGGTGTGATTACTAAAACTTTCACCATAGAGAAGACCAAAATGAACGGTTTTGGTGGTTTTGTGGAAGATAGTGATTTCAACATGTTTAAGGGAGTGACTTTCAATGTGGCTTCTTTCTGGTATGCTCCGGGATGGGCTCAGATTGCCGACCCGAAATATACTTATCAGAATGGTGCATTTGTAGTTGCCTTGCCGGAAGCTACTACCGATCAGTGGCAGGCTCAGATGCATGTGGAATTGGATAAGGCCATTGCTTTGCCGGTGGATAAAACCTATGATTTCTCAGTGATAATCACTTCTACCACCGCTCATCCGGGTGTGACGGTGAAAGTACAGCAGAAAGGTGATGACAATACGTTTATCAATATGCAGCGTGTGGCTTTGGATGCTAATGAGCCTAAGTGTATATGGTTCAGCAATGTTCCTGGTGTGGATATTACCGATTTGAAGTTTGCACTCGATTTTGGCGGCAATGCGGCAAATACAGAGATTACGATAGAGAGTTTCGTTCTGAAAGACCATGCTAATGATGACGGTACGGAAATTCCCGAAGTACAAGAGCCTGAACCTTCTTGGGTGAAGGTGGATAGTGAAGACAATCTTTGGAACGGGGCAACCTTTACCAATACTTTCTTCTATGCAAACCCGGATTGGAGTGTTCGACCTGATCCTGATTTAGTAGTAGATGGAAATGCCTATACACTTACTTTCCCTGATGCTACCGAGGCACAATGGCAGAATCAGTTCTCGTTCAGTACGGATTTGTCGGCTGATACAGAAACTGCTTATGATTTCTGTGTCACTTTGAATCCCACTGTTGATTTGAAGGGGGTAACTGTGAAGTTGGTTCAGACAGATGAACCGGATGTCAAGCATGACGACAATTTCTTCTTTGCAGAACAGACGGATTTGTTGGGCAATGAAGATAATAAGTTCTGGGTTGCAAGTAAAAAGGCCCCTAAAGAGATGCATGCTATATCCTTAGTCTTTGACTTTGGTGGAAACCCTGCGAACACAAAGGTGACTATTAAGGATATTATTTTCCAGACTCATAGAGATTGATGACTGGTATTGGATAGAATATCGGTCTGCTAAAAGCAGTGAATTATAAAAGGGGGGAAGGATGTGTGTTATCTTGGCAATTGCTGGAGTTTCATCCTTTCCCTTTTTCTCTACTTATGTTGTAAAAATATATATGAAATACTATTGTCTATTATCTATTCTTTTGTTTTCGTTGATTGCCTGTGGCAGTAGTGATGACAAGGAACCGCAATCCGAGGATGTTACTATTAAATGTTCTCCTGAAAAGATAGAGGCTGTTGCACAAGCTAGCCAATATGTGGTGAATGTGGTTTGTTCCGGTAAAGAGTGGACTGCTTTTGCCTCTGATGATTGCAGTTCATGGGTCAAAGTAAATGTAATAGGTTCTTCTTCTAGCCAAGGCACAGCGACGGTTATGGTCAGTGCTCATACGGGTACTACTTCTCGTACTGGTACGGTGGTGGTTAAATCCGGTGCTACTCGTGTATCTGTTCCTATTACGCAGGCGGCTCCTTTATCAGTGTCACAGACTGAGTTGTATTCTAATTCTATAGGAGAATCTTTTATCTTATCTGTTATTGCTTCTGGTGAATGGAATGTGAAATCCAATGATAGTTGGATTAGCGCAGAAAAAAACAGCGGAGAGATTGTTGTGACCACTTTAGCTAATGATGCAAAGATTTCCCGTACGGGTACAGTTGAAGTAGTGGCTGGTACAGAGAAAATAACTGTAACAGTTGTTCAAGAATCGGCTGAAGATCTAGATATCAATACCCCTGAGGGATATCGGTTGGTTTGGCATGATGAATTTAATGAGGGCACATCTCTCGGCAAAGACTGGACACACGAGGTTCAAGGATCAGGGTGGGTAAATAATGAGCTTCAAAATTACGTCAATGGTTCTGCTGACGGAAAGCGTGTGACAGAACTTGTGGACGGTAAGTTGAACATTAATTGTTTCAAAGGCTCCGACGGTAAAATTTACTCTGGTCGTGTGTATGCTAAAGTGAATACTGGTTGGAAATACGGTTACTTTGAAGCACGTATCATGTTGCCTAAAGGCAAGGGGACTTGGCCGGCTTTTTGGATGATGCCGGTTGGTAATGACTGGAATACTAACCCATGGCCCATGTGTGGTGAAATAGACATTATGGAGGAAGTGGGAGTCGTACCCAACGAAGTCTCTTCGTCTATCCATACGCAAGACTATAATCATACTAAAGGTACGCAGAAAACGCATGCCATGACTATAGAACAGGCAGAGGGAGAATTTCATCTCTATGCTTTAGAGTGGACGGAAGATGCCATCACTACATACGTGGATGGTAAGGTACAGTTGGCTGTTACCAAGCAACAATTGGGAGCTGGGCATAATCAATGGCCTTTCCATTATGCTTTCTATCCCATTCTGAATCTGGCTTGGGGCGGTGATTGGGGTGGAATGAACGGTGTGGACGAGTCTGCTCTTCCAGTGACGATGAAGGTGGACTATGTACGCGTGTTTCAGAAAAAGTAGAGCTGTTTTATTTGAATGGAATTTGAATGTGCAGACTAAATGTTAGTTTTATCTATAATATAGATACTTATGCTTTAGGACAATTGATAATGAGAAAAGAAAAAATATTTATTTTTATCTGTTTGGTTTTGCTGTCTGCTTGTTCTCCTTCTGCTCTAGATGGTATTGTGATAGAGAAGGCGACAGACGGTTATAAACTTTCCATTGACGGAAGAGAAACTTATATTAAAGGCGTAGGCGGCACATATCGGTTGGACATTGCCGCCCAGAGTGGTGCCAATGCCTTCAGAACCTGGGGAGGTAATGTGGAGGAGATAAAGAAAAACCTGGCATTGGCTTCGGAGCACAACATGTACGTAATGCAGGGAATAGGTATGACCAAAGACTCCATACGCTATTACGATGATGAATATAAGAACAAGATGCGCGAAGAAGTCCGCTTGTTGGCAGAAACGTTCAAGAATGATACGAGTTTGCTGGCTTGGGGGATTGGCAATGAAATTGAGTTGGGAAATGCCAATATAGCTGCCGCATGGAATTTTGTGGAAGAACTGGCACAGCTGATTAAGTCGATAGACAAGCGTCATCTGGTTTCGACAGTGATTTCCTACAATCCGTCGGCATTGGACTCTGTGGCAAAGTATGCTCCGTCTCTCGATTATGTGGGCATCAATGTATATGGTCCGATGGGAGAGGTGCAGGCTGTTGTTGACCGGTCGGACTACAAGGGTGCATTTATGATTACCGAGTGGGGACCGACCGGTTGGTGGGAAACAGCGTCAACCGAGTGGAAGGCACCCATAGAGCAGACCAGTGAAGAAAAACGGCAGGTATACGAAGAGCGTTATACGCAATATATTTCTGCCAATCCCCGTTGCTTGGGCTCTTTTGTATTCTTGTGGGGACAAAAAGAAGAACGTACGCCTACCTGGTTCAGTATGTTTGTAGAAGACACGGTGGATATGCTGCCTCTGAAAGGAGAGAAAACTCCTATGGTGGAGGCCATGCAAAGAGTGTGGACCGGCAAGGAATTGGATGAAACGGCTCCGATAGTTCAAGGCATGACTATCAATGGTAAAAGTGCTATTGATAATATACGTATCAAAGCAGGTGCTTTATTTAAAGCGGAGGTTTTCGCCACAGATAAGGAGAACGATTCTCTGACTTATGTTTGGGAAGTGCTTAAAGAAGCTACAGTACTGGGCTTTGGAGGTTCTTATGAGCCACGTCCGGAAAGAATGGGTGACGTGGCTGTGTCAGATAAAAATGTGTATGAGACTGCAATTAAAGTTCCCGGAGAATATCGTTTGTACGTATATGTACTTGATAATACGGGCTTTGTCTCCACAGCTAATGTTCCATTTCAAATAATAGATTAAAGATGAAAACAATGAAAATGCTCTCTGCTTGTTTGTTGCTGCTTCCTTTTATATCTTGTACTCAAGTGCAGGATACAGAAAATGATGCGGTCATCGAGCAGAAAATAGAAACGCTGTTGTCCCGTATGACATTGGAAGAAAAGATTGGGCAGATGAACCAGATTTCTTCTTATGGCAACATAGAAGATATGAGCGGATTGATAAAGAAAGGTGAGGTCGGGTCTATTCTGAATGAGGTAGACCCGGTGCGCGTCAATGCCTTGCAGCGTGTGGCAATGGAGGAATCCCGTTTGGGCATCCCTTTACTGATGGCACGCGATGTTATCCATGGTTTCAAAACTATATTCCCTATCCCTTTGGGACAGGCGGCATCTTTTAATCCTCAAGTGGCCGAAGATGGTGCACGGGTAGCGGCTGTGGAGGCTTCTGCGGCGGGCATTCGCTGGACATTTGCCCCGATGATTGATGTGGCTCGTGATCCCCGGTGGGGGCGTATGGCCGAGGGATGTGGAGAAGATACATACCTCACTTCGGTGATGGGGGCTGCCATGGTAAAAGGCTTTCAGGGGGATTCTTTGAATCATCCTACCTCTATTGCGGCATGTCCCAAACATTTTGTAGGATATGGAGCTGCGGAAGGGGGACGTGACTATAACTCTACTTTTATTCCGGAGCGTCGCTTGCGTAATGTCTATCTTCCTCCATTCGAGGCTGCTGCCAAGGCTGGGGCGGCTACTTTCATGACTTCGTTCAATGACAATGACGGAGCGCCGTCTACCGGAAACACTTTTATTTTGAAAGATGTGCTTCGTGGTGAATGGGGATTTGATGGAATAGTAGTTTCAGACTGGGCTTCAGTAGCCGAAATGATAGCACATGGCTTTGCTGCCGATTCTAAAGAGGCAGCAATGAAGGCGGTAAATGCTGGTGTGGATATGGAGATGGTCAGCTATACGTTTGTCAAGGAATTGCCGGGATTGATAAAAGAAGGTAAGGTTAAGAAGTCTGCCATAGACGATGCCGTGCGGAATATTCTGCGTATCAAATTCCGGTTGGGACTGTTTGATAATCCTTATGTGGATGAGAAATGGATAGAGGAACTTTATGCTCCTTCTCATCTGGAGGCTGCCAAGCAAGCTGCTGTGGAATCGGCCATCTTGTTGAAGAACGAAAAGGAGACATTGCCTTTGCAATCTTCGGTAAAGACAGTTGCTGTGGTAGGTCCGATGGCAAATGCACCTTATGACCAATTGGGTACCTGGATATTTGATGGCGACAAGACGAAAACCGTGACACCGTTGAAGGCCATCAAGGAACTGGTGGGGGACAAAGTGCAGGTGATATACGAGCCGGGGCTGACTTATAGCCGTGACAAGAATATGGTAGGTGTTGCCAAAGCTGCTGCCGCAGCAGCACGTGCCGATGTTATTCTGGCGTTTGTAGGCGAAGAGGCTATTCTTTCAGGAGAGGCGCATTGCCTGGCCGATCTGAACCTGCAAGGTGCGCAAAGCGAACTGATTGCCGCTTTGGCGAAAACGGGCAAACCGGTGGTTACTGTCGTAATGGCAGGGCGTCCGTTGACCATAGGAAAGGAAGTCGAACTCTCGTCAGCTGTGCTTTACTCGTTCCATCCCGGAACGATGGGAGGACCGGCGTTGGCCGACTTGCTGTGGGGTAAGGCTGTGCCAAGTGGCAAGACTCCGGTGACTTTCCCGAAGATGGTAGGACAGATACCGGTTTATTATGCTCATAACAGTTCCGGACGTCCGGCTACGCGGAATGAGGTTTTGCTGAATGACATTCCGTTGGAAGCGGGGCAGACTTCGTTGGGATGTACTTCTTTCTATATGGATGCAGGTTTCGATCCGCTGTATTCGTTTGGCTACGGTCTGTCGTATACGACGTTCAAATATGATAATGTGAAACTCTCGTCTGCCAATCTGAAGAAGGAAGATGTGCTGACTGTGACTTTCGACCTTGAGAATACCGGAAAGTATGAAGGTACCGAGGTAGCCCAGCTTTACGTGCAGGACAAGTTTGCTTCGGTGACCCGTCCGGTGAGGGAGCTGAAACGCTTTGCCCGCGTCACATTGAAGCCGGGTGAGAAGAAAAATGTATCGTTTGAACTTCCGATAAGTGAACTTGCTTTCTGGAATATAGATATGGTGAAGACGGTGGAAGCCGGAGACTTTGCTCTTTGGGTGGCACCGGATAGCCAAAGTGGAGAAGAAGTTTTCTTTAAGGTAGTAGATTGATTGTTGATTTAAGGTTAAAAAGAGAAGGGACGGACCGTGACGGTTCGCCCCTTCTTGTATTTATATGAATGCTTTGTTCATCATAAGCCCCGCCTCCCAGCAAAGGAAAACACCGGCAAATAACTCATCACTCATCACTCGTCACTTTCTTATATCCATACACCGCATTGCTTCCCAGTTCTTCTTCGATGCGAAGCAGTTGGTTGTACTTTGCCATGCGGTCTGAGCGGCTCAGCGAACCGGTCTTGATTTGTCCACTGTTGGTAGCTACGGCTATGTCTGCGATAGTCGCATCTTCCGTTTCGCCGGAACGATGGGAAGTTACGGTGGTATATCCGTGGCGGTGTGCCATTTCGATGGCGTTCAGTGTTTCGGTCAGCGAACCTATCTGGTTTACTTTTATCAATATGGAGTTGGCACAGCCTTTTCCGATGCCCATTGCAAGGAAGTCCACATTGGTGACGAACAAATCGTCTCCTACCAACTGGCAACGGTTACCGATACGGTCGGTCAGTTTTTTCCAGCCGTCCCAGTCGTTCTCGCTCATGCCGTCTTCGATGGAGTCGATGGGATATTTGTCTATTAATTCTTCCAGATAGTCAATTTGTTCCTCTGATGTACGTTTCTTTCCTCTTTCCCCCTCGAATTTTGTGTAGTCGTAGATTCCGTCATGATAGAATTCGGAAGAAGCGCAGTCCATGGCAATCATTACATCTTTGCCCGGTTCATATCCGGCAGCCTTGATGGCGGAAATGATGGCGTTCAGTGCGTCTTCCGTGCCTTCCAGGTTAGGAGCGAAACCTCCTTCATCGCCTACGGCTGTGCTGAGGCCACGGCCTTTCAGAACTTTCTTCAGCGCATGGAATACTTCGGCACCCATGCGCAGACCTTCACGGAAGGAGTGGGCACCTACGGGGCGTATCATGAATTCCTGGAAGGCAATGGGAGCGTCACTGTGCGAACCGCCATTGATGATGTTCATCATCGGTACAGGCATCACATAGGTATTTGTACCACCGATATAGCGGTAGAGTGGAATATCGAGATAGGCGGCAGCAGCTTTGGCTACGGCAAGAGATACGCCGAGGATGGCATTTGCACCCAGATTAGATTTTGTTTTCGTACCGTCCAGTGCCAACATGGTATGGTCTATTTCCATCTGCTCGAGTGCGGACATGCCGACTAGCTTGGGAGCAATGATGTTGTTGATATTGTTTATGGCTTTCAGCACACCTTTTCCTCCATAGCGTTTATTGTCGCCATCGCGCAGCTCCAGTGCTTCGTGCTCTCCGGTGGAGGCACCCGACGGGACGGAAGCACGGCCCATAAAGCCCGATTCCAAGGTTACGTCTACTTCTATGGTGGGGTTTCCTCTTGAATCGAGGATTTCACGTCCGATAATCTTTTTTATTTTCATATTTAGTCAGTTTTTTATTATGAACTACCTTACTAACAAATGAAAATAGGGAATTGTTTTTCGTTTTTAATCCTTTATTGTAATGCCTAAAAGAGCAGTCAACTCCATGGCTTGGGAAGTATTGACGATGGCTCCCCGTATGTCGGGCAGGTTGAGGCGTATACCTCTTATGTGCGAGTCGCTCAAGTCGATTCCTCTTAGAGGGGTGTGTGAAAACTCGGATTCTACCAGCTCACAGTTTTCAAAGGCGATGGAGGCAAGTTTGCAGTCGTTGACGTCGCTGTTGCGCAAGTCACAAGAGGTGAAGCGGGCTTGACTGATTTTACTCATGGAAAGATTGAGGTATCTGGCATTGCAGTCCTTCATTGTCAGATGGTTTAATATTGTTTCCGGCAGATTGGTTCCCACCAGTTTGCAGGATATGAATTCCACTCTGAACAGAGAACTTTCGGCAAATGAGATGTTGGAAAGGTCGCAATGTTCAAAACGTACGTCAGTGAAATGGCAGGATCTCAGTTTGCAGGCGCTGAATTGGATATGACTGAAAGTACAGTTGGTGATGCTTTTGTAGGAATACTCCATGTGTTCCTCTGTCCGTTTATCGAAGTGAAGGTCTCTGACAGTTTCTTCCGTATTCAGCCATTCTTCCAATGATTTGGAACTTTCACTTTGTCTCTCTAAGGTAGGAGGGATGATGCGTACGGGAGGCATGACAAAAGGCTTGCTGGGTTTCATAGGGGTGTTTGGGTTATATACAGCGTCCGAAGGTGCCGCCGGCGAAGGCTGCCAGGACTCCTAATGTGAGACTTAATAAGGTATATAAGGCAAATATTCCGTAGAACCCTTGTTTTATTAGAATCAGCCCGTCATTGCTGAAAGTGGAGAAGGTGGTGAATCCTCCGCACAGGCCGGTAGTTAGCAACAGCCGTACCTCGGTAGAAAGGTTGAAACGGGTGGATAAGGTATAAAATAGCCCGATGAGGAAACTTCCGAGGATGTTGACAGTGAACGTGGTCCACGGGAAAGAGTAGGGGACTATGCGTTCATGGAGCATCATCTGCATGCAGTAGCGCAGTACGCTACCGGTGCCCCCACCAAGGAAAATGGCTATCAGTAATCTGGTCATAGGTTATCCGGGTTTGGTTTGGGTTGCAAAGGTAGTGAAATTCCGGTTTGATATTGGGAATCTGCCTTTATTTCAAGTGTTCCTGCTATGGCTTTTTCATTAAAGGGAGTTGAAGGGAGTCAGAGGGGGGGGATATTCAGGCAATCGCTCCCTCTTTCTTGTTTCTTCTGCCAAAGAGTTGCAATCTTGCCACAGAATATAGGTTTCCCGCCTGGCAAACACTTGCAATAAAGTTGCAAAACACAGATAATAAATTCCTGAAGTATTCGTAGCAGAAATGACAAATACAGGCTGCAAGTTCTATCCCAAGGCTTGGGATAGACATCCCCAACCTTGGGATGCCCGTTCCCAACTTTGGGATACATATCCGCAAGCTTGATTTCACTTTTTTATTGCATGTACCTACGGCTCTTTCATTTGAGGGAGTTATCAGGAGTTAAATGAAATCAGAGGCCGATAGTATCGCTCTACATTTCGGCAAATAATATTGTCCGGAAACGCATTCTTTGTTTGGTTGATATACTTCGTCCTCCATTCTGCTTACGGAGATGGGGCTCATGCAAACGTTTGCCGGTAAATCCTTTGTCTTTTATATGTGTAAGGCTCAGAACTTATTGCTTTCCTGTCTATATTTGCATCACGAACATTATTTTTTAACAATAGCATGAGAAACATGAAAGCATTTTGTACAAAATTGGCCTGCTTCCTGCTCGTCTTATTGGTGAGCGGCGTAGCGATGGCAGAGGGGATTACCTCTCCCAACGGACAACTTCAATTGAATTTTTCGGTAAATGCGCAAGGCGAACCTGTTTACGAACTTTTTTACAAAGGAAAGCCGGTGATTAATCCTTCCAAATTAGGACTCGAACTGAAGAACGACCCCGGTCTGATGAATGGCTTCATGCTGGCGGATGCAAAGACTTCCACTTTCGACGAGACTTGGGAACCGGTATGGGGTGAAGTGAAGCAAATCCGTAACCACTACAATGAGCTGGCTGTGACGCTCAACCAAAAGGCGCAGGATAGAAACATCATTATCCGCTTCCGTTTGTTCGACGACGGTCTGGGCTTCCGCTATGAATTCCCTTTGCAGAAGAACTTGAACTATTTCGTGATTAAGGAAGAGCGTACTCAGTTTGCCATGACTGGCGACCACACAGCCTTCTGGATTCCGGGCGACTACGATACGCAGGAATATGACTACACGGAATCCAAACTTTCTGAAATTCGCGGGCTGATGAAAGGGGCCATTACGCCTAACTCTTCACAAACCTCATTTTCACCCACCGGTGTGCAGACTTCCTTGCAGATGAAGACTGCTGACGGTTTGTACATCAACTTGCACGAAGCTGCTTTGGTGGATTACTCTTGCATGCACTTGAACCTGGATGACAAGAACTTCGTTTTTGAATCTTGGCTTACTCCCGATGCAGTAGGTGATAAAGGATATTTGCAGGCTCCTTGCAAATCGCCGTGGCGTACGGTGATTGTCAGTGATGATGCCCGTGATATTCTTGCTTCCAAAATCACTCTGAACCTGAATGAACCTTGCGCATATGAGGATGTTTCCTGGATTAAACCTGTGAAGTACGTAGGTGTATGGTGGGAGATGATTGCCGGTAAA
This sequence comes from Bacteroides muris (ex Afrizal et al. 2022), assembly GCF_004793475.1. Classification (GTDB taxonomy): domain Bacteria; phylum Bacteroidota; class Bacteroidia; order Bacteroidales; family Bacteroidaceae; genus Bacteroides; species Bacteroides muris. Next base: position 38,772 of record NZ_SRYZ01000023.1, read on the forward strand.
AGCACTTGGGCTTATACGGACGACTTGCCTTCGGTGAAATTGGGTGAAACGGACTACTCAAAGACAAAGCCGAACGGACGTCATGGTGCCAACAATGAAAATGTAAAGAAGTATATTGATTTTGCAGCAGAACATGGTTTGGACCAAGTATTGGTAGAAGGCTGGAATGAAGGTTGGGAGGACTGGTTCGGCAAATCCAAGGATTATGTATTCGATTTTGTGACCCCTTATCCTGATTTCGACGTGAAGATGCTGAATGAATATGCAAGGAGTAAAGGAGTGAAGCTGATGATGCATCATGAGACTTCCGGTTCCGTGCGCAACTACGAACGCCATATGGACAAGGCTTATCAGTTTATGGCGGATAATGGCTACAATGCCGTGAAGAGCGGATATGTAGGTGATATGATTCCCCGCGGCGAACATCACTATGGACAATGGCTGAACAACCACTACCTCTATGCCGTGAAGAAAGCAGCCGACTACAAAATTTGTGTAAATGCGCACGAAGCTGTACGCCCTACCGGTTTGTGCCGTACTTATCCTAACTTGATTGGCAACGAATCTGCACGAGGAACTGAATATGAGGCATTCGGCGGTAGCAAACCGTTCCATACCACATTGCTTCCATTCAACCGCTTGATTGGCGGTCCGATGGATTACACACCGGGTATCTTCGATACCAAACTTGACTTTATGGGCGATTTGCCCCACGGACAAGTGCAGACTACACTTGCCAAGCAACTCGCTCTGTATGTAACTTTATACAGCCCGTTGCAGATGGCTGCCGACTTGGTTGAGAACTACGAAAAGCACATGGATGCTTTCCAATTCATCAAGGATGTGGCAGTAGACTGGGATGACAGCAAGTACATTGAGGCAGAGCCGGGTGATTACATTACCGTGGCCCGTAAGGCAAAAGGAACCGGCAACTGGTTTGTTGGAGGTATTACAGACGAGAATGCACGTACGGCCAACTTCACGCTCGACTTCCTTGAACCGGGCAAGCAATACGTAGCCACTCTCTATGCAGACGGTAAAGATGCCGATTACAAGGAGAACCCTACTTCTTATCAGATAAGGAAGGGTATCGTAACCGGTAAGACCAAAATGTCCGTGAAGGAAGCGCGTAGCGGTGGTTTTGCATTGAGTTTGATTGAAGCGACTCCGGCTGACAAGAAGACTGTGAAGAAGTGGAGATAATTTAGGATAGAAAGAGTTTGTATTAGGTATTAGTGAAGCCCTGCAGAAGTCCAATCTTTGCGGGGCTTTTTTTGTGTTAGGGTAAGCTCATTCTTATACCGTAAAAATAGCATCAAGACCCGAATTTTTGGTAAGTCCGTTCTTTGGGGAAACCTTTATTTTTGCACTCGGATAACAGATTGCATAATCATTAAGAATCCCTTTATATGGAAATATGCAGTCTTTTGGCTCCAATCACAAAAGTTATTATGTTTCCGATAGTAATTTCTGTATGGGGCAAGAGATATATTGCCTTTTTTATTCATTTTAAATCTGCCCGAATTTCGCAAATTCTTCATACCTTTGCACCCGTTAATTTTAGAAACCAATAACAAAACAGAATTTATGGGAGGTTTTTTCGGAACAGTCGCCAAGGCAACAAGCTGTGTGGCAGATTTGTTTTACGGCACAGATTATAATTCACATTTAGGGACAAAACGTGGTGGGTTGGCTACATACGATGCGGAAACGGCGCAGTTTACCCGTTCCATCCACAATCTGGAAAGTACCTATTTCCGCACGAAGTTTGAGGATGAACTAGACCAGTTCAAGGGAAATTCCGGAATAGGAATCATTAGCGACACAGACCCTCAACCCCTTGTCCTCAATTCCCATCTTGGTCGCTTTGCCATTGTAACGGTAGCCAAAATCGTGAACCTGCAAGAACTGGAAACCGAACTGTTGGCTCAGAACATGCACTTCGCCGAACTCAGTTCGGGCAAAACCAATCAGACGGAACTTATCGCCCTTCTTATTATACAAGGAAAGACATTTGTCGAAGGAATTGAAAATGTATATAAGCATATTAAAGGTTCCTGTTCCATGCTGTTATTGACGGAAGACGGCATTATTGCTGCCCGCGACCGCTGGGGACGTACCCCGATTGTGATTGGCAAGAAAGATGGTGCGTATGCTGCCACAAGTGAGTCGAGCAGCTTTCCGAATCTTGGTTACGAGATAGACCGCTATTTGGGTCCTGGAGAGATTGTACGGATGCGTGCTGATGGTGTGGAACAGATGCGCAAGCCTGATGAAGGAATGCAGATTTGCTCCTTCCTATGGGTCTATTACGGTTTCCCCACTTCCTGCTACGAAGGTAAGAATGTAGAGGAAGTGCGTTTTGCCTCTGGTTTCAAGATGGCGCAGACAGATAAGTCAGAGGTAGATTGTGCCTGCGGTATTCCCGATTCGGGTGTAGGTATGGCACTCGGATATGCTGAGGGTAAAGGAGTTCCCTATCATCGTGCCATCTCCAAATATACCCCGACCTGGCCCCGTAGCTTTACTCCCAGCAAGCAGGAGTTGCGTTCGCTGGTGGCAAAGATGAAGCTGATTCCCAATCGTGCCATGCTCGAGGGTAAGCGTCTGCTGTTTTGTGATGATTCTATTGTCCGGGGTACCCAGTTGCATGACAATGTGAAGGTGCTGTATGAGTATGGTGCCAAGGAGGTGCATATCCGGATTGCTTGTCCTCCATTGATATATAGCTGCCCGTTTGTAGGATTCACGGCTTCCAAAAGCGACATGGAACTGATTACCCGTCGTGTCATCAAGGAACTGGAGGGCGACGAGAATAAGAATCTCGATAAATATGCCACTACCGGTTCGCTCGAATACGAAAAGATGGTGGACGTTATTCGCGAACGTTTCGGACTTTCATCATTGAAGTTCAATACGTTGGAAACCTTGGTTGAAGCTATCGGACTGCCTAAGTGTAAGATATGTACGCACTGTTTTGACGGTAGCAGCCATTTTTGATTGACAATTTGTCCTTAAGGCATAAAAAAGGGGCGTGAATTGCTTGGCAGTTCACGCCCCTTTTTTTATCTTTACAGCACAAAATAGTGATTAATGATTAGTGATTAATGATTAATGCCATTCGGATAATGCTTTTCGCCAATTACTAATCACTGACCATTAATCACTGACCATTAATCACTAATCATTATTCATCATGACTTTAGTAGAACGTTTTTTAAAGTACGTAAGCTTCGATACTCAGTCCAGTGAAGAGACTGGGGTTACTCCGAGTACTCCGGGACAAATGGTGTTTGCCCGGTATCTGAAAGAAGAATTGGAATCTTTGGGTTTGGAAGAAATCTCGTTGGACGAAAATGGCTATCTGTTCGCCACTCTTCCTGCCAATATGGACAAGCCGTTGCCTGTCATCGGCTTTATTGCCCACATGGATACAAGTCCTGATATGAGCGGAAAGAATGTTTCTCCGCGTATCGTGCAGAATTATGACGGTAAGGACATTGTTCTTTGCGCTGAAGAGAATGTGGTTCTTTCTCCCACCCAGTTCCCCGAACTACTCGGCCACCAAGGGGAGGATTTGATTGTGACCGACGGCAAGACTTTGCTTGGTGCCGATGATAAAGCCGGTATTGCCGAAATTGTATCGGCGGTGGTATATCTGAAGGAGCACCCCGAAATCAAGCACGGTAAAATCCGTATCGGCTTTAATCCGGATGAGGAAATCGGTCTGGGGGCTCATAAGTTCAATGTAGAGCAGTTCGGCTGCGAATGGGCCTATACCATGGATGGCGGAGAAGTGGGTGAACTTGAATTCGAGAACTTCAATGCAGCCTCTGCCAAGATAAGCTTCAAGGGACGTAATGTGCATCCGGGTTATGCCAAGAATAAGATGATTAACTCTATCCGCATTGCCAACCGTTTCATGTCCATGCTTCCGGCTGATGAAGCTCCGGAGCATACCGAAGGTTACGAAGGTTTTTATCATCTGATAGGCATTACCGGTGAAGTGGAGCAGACAACACTCTCTTACATTATCCGTGACCACGACCGCGCCCGCTTTGAAGAGCGCAAGAAGGAGATGGAACGTCTTGTGGCAAAAATCAATGAAGAATACGGTCCGAATACCGCCACTCTGGAACTTCGCGACCAATACTACAATATGCGTGAACAGATTGAACCGGTGATGCATATCATCGACACTGCTTTTGCCGCCATGAAGGCAGTAGGTGTAGAGCCTCGTGTAAAAGCCATTCGCGGAGGTACGGACGGCGCCCAGCTCTCTTTCAAGGGCCTGCCTTGTCCCAATATCTTTGCCGGTGGCTTGAACTTCCACGGCCGCTATGAGTTCGTGCCTATCCAGAATATGGAGAAAGCCATGAACGTCATCGTCAAGATTGCCGAGCTCGTAGCCAGCAAATAGATAATTCATAACTTATAACTCATAACTCTAATAGTTTCATGAAAACCACTCCGTTTACCGAAAAACACATCTCGCTGGGTGCCAAGATGCACGAGTTTGCGGGATATAACATGCCTATCGAATATTCAGGTATCATTGACGAGCATCTCACTGTTTGTCAGGGTGTCGGCGTATTCGATGTTTCACACATGGGAGAATTCTGGGTGAAAGGTCCTCATGCTTTGGACTTTCTGCAGAAAGTGACTTCCAATAATGTGGCTGCCCTTACACCGGGAAAAGTACAGTATACTTGCTTCCCCAACGAAAACGGAGGCATTGTAGACGACCTCTTGGTCTATCATTATGAGCCGGAAAAATACCTGCTTGTCGTGAATGCTTCGAACATTGAGAAAGACTGGAATTGGTGTGTGTCTCATAATACGGAAGGCGCTGAATTGGAAAATGCTTCCGACCGCATGGCACAGCTTGCGGTGCAAGGACCGAAGGCCATTCTGGCTTTGCAGAAGCTGACTTCCATAAATCTTTCCGACCTTCCTTACTATACTTTTACCCACGGTGAGTTTGCCGGAGAAAAAGATGTCATTATCTCCAATACCGGATATACCGGTGCGGGTGGTTTTGAGCTTTATTTCTATCCGGAGGCTGCCATGAAGGTTTGGGATGCGGTGTTTGAGGCAGGTGCAGAGTTCGGCATTAAGCCGATTGGTTTAGGGGCGCGTGATACGCTTCGTTTGGAAATGGGATTCTGTTTGTATGGCAACGATTTGGACGACACTACTTCGCCCATTGAAGCCGGGTTGGGATGGATTACCAAGTTTGTGGAGGGAAAGAACTTCACCAATCGTCCGATGCTTGAAAAGCAGAAGGCAGAAGGCACTACCCGTAAGTTGGTGGGGTTTGAAATGATAGACCGTGGTATCCCCCGTCATGGTTACGAACTGTATGGTACGGATGGTGCTGCCATCGGTGTGGTAACCTCCGGAACTATGTCGCCTACGCGTAAGATTGGTATCGGAATGGGGTATATCAGACCCGAATACAGTAAAGTTGGTACGGAAATCTGCATTGACATGCGGGGACGCAAGCTGAAAGCTGTGGTTGTGAAGCCGCCGTTCCGCAAACAATAATAAGAAGGATGATGGTGTATCCCAAAATCACCTTATGACTGTTTCTTAGATACTGATATAGGCTTTATTTTTCAGACGGAAGAACAAAAAGACAAAAGTAAATATCTTCTTTTGCTCTTCCGTCTGAAAAAATGAAGCCTGTTTCATTCTCTATTATATTCTGCTTATCCTGTCCAGCGTCCGGTTTGCCCAACCTATCTCTTTATCAGTCCATTCCTTTTCTGCTCCTTCTATACCTTGACCTTCGTAATCCGAAAGCAAGATGATGTATTCCTTCAGTATACCGGTGGCTTGGGCTTGCTTGTTTATACGCATCAGCTGGGCGGTTTCCTTATAGCGCTTGTTGACATAATTCATGGCTGCATTGAAGGAAATCTCGTTTTTTTCCCTATTCTGTGACAGGGGATTCCCTGTTTATCGGTCCTGCAGTGGGAGGTGGAAACAAAAAAGGGAGCCTTTCAGTGAAAGACTCCCTTTTTTCAGTCTGCTTGAAACTGATTATTTCTTACGGTTACCGTAGCGGCTTATGAACTTATCAACACGACCGGCGGTGTCAACCAGCTTGGACTTACCAGTGTAGAACGGGTGAGAAGTGCTGGAGATTTCCAGCTTTACCAGCGGATAAGTTTCACCTTCGAATTCGATAGTCTCTTTCGTATTGCAAGTGGAACGAGACAAGAATACATCACCATTTGACATATCTTTAAATACTACCGGACGGTAATTTTCGGGATGAATACCTTTTTTCATTTTGATATTTTCTTTTAAAAATTTATATTCTGTTACTATTTTGGTAATAAATAGTGTAATGGTCTTCTTTTCAGAGCGCAAAGATAGTGCAAGTTGGAGATTCTGCAAAATAAAATCAGATTTATTTTTATTTAGTAGGTTTATCGCATTTTATTTCTGACTTTTGCAGTACTTAATAATTTGTGAATTTATGAGGAAAATACTTGTCTTATGCTCTTTCTGGCTGTGCGTGGCAACGCTGGGAGCACAAAATGCGGAACGGAACCTGTATAGCGTTGCGTTCTATAATCTTGAAAACTTATTCGATACGGTTCATGATGCCGGTAAGAACGACAATGAATTCTTGCCAGATGGCAGCTATCGGTGGACGGTGAAGAAGTATGAATCCAAACTACAGAACCTTTCTAAAGTACTGGGCTCTCTTTCGCGTGATTTGGTACCGGAGGGTCCGGCATTCATCGGAGTGGCGGAAGTGGAGAACAGCCGGGTGCTGGAGAATCTTGTAAAGCAGCCTGCCATTTCCAATTATGAGTTTGTGCATTATGAAGGACCGGATAGACGGGGCATTGACTGTGCCTTGTTGTACGACCCGAAGCAGTTCAGCGTTACCCACTCGAAGTTGGTGCTTTCCACTCCTTTTGAGGGAGATACGGTGCACTTGACGCGCGGCTTCCTGATTGTGGACGGGCAACTGGCGGGAGAGCGCGTCTGTGTGATAGTGAACCACTGGCCCTCCCGTGGAGCAAAGTCGCCAGTGCGTGTGCATGCAGCCAGACAAGTAAAGGCCTTGAAGGACTCTCTGATGCGTAGCGACAAGAAACTGAAGCTCATCGTGATGGGGGATATGAATGATGACCCGATGGACGAAAGTATGGAGGTGCTGGGAGCGCGCAAATATCCGAAGCAAGTGAAGAAAGGCGAATTCTATAATCCTTGGTGGGTGACTTTGGAAGACAAGGGAGTAGGGACATTGCTTTATCGGGGCAAATGGAACTTGTTTGACCAGATTGTCATTTCAAAACCGTTGCTGAAGGCGAAGAAAGGATTACGCTATACCCACAATGAAGTTTTCATCCGTGATTATCTGATTCAGCAGGATGGCAAATACAAAGGTGCTCCTTTGCGTACGCATGGGGGCGGGGCTTGGCTGAACGGTTACAGTGACCATTTGCCGACTATCATCTATCTGAAGAAATAGCTGTAATAATAATGTGTAAACGGAAGCTGGAGGGCAAACATGTTCTCCGGCTTTTTGTTGATAGAAGTATGAATGGCAAAAGTATGATTGGTTTCGCCTGATGCAAGGAGTTTGTAATATAGAGATTACAATAATCTGTTAAATGAAGCCAATAGCTTTGAAATTGAATGGATTTGATGGGATGAGCCGGATATTTTATTCCCGTCAAGTTCTTTACTTTAAAGGATAATGATTACTTTTGCGAAGAATTTTAATTCACTAACAATAAAATTTAAACAAAATGGTTAATTACAAAGATTTAGGTCTTGTAAACACAAAAGAAATGTTTGCAAAGGCTATCAAAGGTGGATATGCAATCCCTGCATTCAACTTCAATAACATGGAACAGATGCAGGCTATCATTAAGGCTGCTGTAGAAACAAAGTCTCCGGTTATCCTGCAAGTATCTAAGGGTGCCCGTCAGTATGCTAATGCTACATTGCTGCGTTACATGGCTCAGGGTGCTGTGGAATATGCCAAGGAATTGGGTTGCGAGAAGCCTGAAATCGTTCTTCACCTTGACCATGGTGATACATTTGAAACTTGCAAGAGCTGTATAGACTCTGGTTTCTCTTCAGTGATGATTGACGGTTCACACCTTCCTTACGAAGAAAACGTGGCTTTGACTAAGAAGGTGGTTGAATATGCTCATCAGTTCGATGTAACTGTAGAAGGTGAGCTGGGTGTATTGGCTGGCGTTGAAGACGAAGTTTCTTCTGACCACCATACTTATACTAACCCTGAAGAAGTAGTAGACTTTGCTACCCGTACTGGTTGCGATTCATTGGCTATCTCTATCGGTACTTCTCACGGTGCTTACAAGTTCACTCCGGAACAATGTACTATTGATCCTGCTACTGGCCGTATGGTTCCTCCTCCTTTGGCGTTCGACGTATTGAAGGCTGTAGAAAAAGAATTGCCGGGATTCCCTATCGTGCTCCACGGTTCTTCTTCAGTTCCTCAGGAAGAGGTAGAGACTATCAACAAGTTTGGTGGCGCTTTGAAGGCTGCTATCGGTATCCCCGAAGAGTGGTTGCGCGAAGCTGCTAAATCTGCTGTTTGCAAGATTAACATCGACTCTGACTCTCGTCTTGCTATGACTGCAGCTATCCGTCAGACTTTTGCTGAGAAACCTGCTGAATTCGATCCGCGTAAGTATCTGGGTCCGGCTCGTGACAATATGGAGAAACTGTATAAGCACAAAATCATCAATGTGCTTGGTTCAGACAATAAATTGGCTGAATAATAGAAAGATAATCTGAATATTATAATTGTCAGCCCTTGTGACACATCGTGTTGCAAGGGCTGATTTGTTAATATAGGCTGGTGCTATGAGATGGTTAAGTTTGTTTGTCATTTCAGAAATGGATGTTTAAATAGAGATGAGTCTTAATTTATAGCGTTTCAGGTGAATGTAAAGGGTACTTGTCATAATACCTATTTTATGAAAACTTGGAGATGGCTTGCAGATAAAGTATCTGCAAGCCATCTCCAAGGGGTATCTTCAGCGATTTGCGGTGCTATGTTGTCAAATAACATCGCAAAGATGCTGAATTCACAAGAGTTGATTATAATTCTATCACTAACGATTCTCTGGGAGCCATCTTCAGTTCTTCACCGAAAGCAATGGTTTTTCCGCTAAGGATATCTTTTCCTTGTTTGCATTCCTTCAGGATTTCTTTGTAGAATTTCAAAGGAACAGTGGTTTCGGCATCGGTTCCGTTCAGCATTACGAATACGGTTTTGCCTTCGTGTAGACGGGCGTAGGCATAAACTCCGTTCTGTACCATGAACTGCACCATGCTGCCTTTGGCAATCACGTCGTTTCCTTTGCGCCAATTCAGAATGGTTTTATAGAAGTTGTAGCATTCGTTCTGTATCTTGGTGCGTCCTGTTGTGGTCAGTGCAGTTGTTGCGTCATCTGCCCATCCGCCGGGGAAGTCTTTGCGGACATATCCGTCGCTCTTGCTTTTCACACCATTCATCATGATTTCTGTTCCGTAGTAGAGTTGTGGAATGCGGCGGGTGGTGAGCAGCAAGGTAGAGGCTTGCTTCAGCATCGGCAGGTTGTCGCCTTCGCCCAGGAAGCGGTCGGTGTCATGGTTTTCGATGAACGCCAGTACGGAAGCGGGGTTGGGGTAGAGGAAGTCATATACAAAGTTATTGTATACGCGGTCAAGTCCTTTGAACCAAGTCTCAGTCTGTTCGTTCTTGGCAATATTTATCTTGTCGAAGAAGCTGAAGTCCATGACGGTCTTGAGGTTACTGTTCTTGGGAGCTGATAGTTTGGAATCCTTCTGCCACCAAGCGGTATAGGCAGGTTCGGTAACCCAAGTTTCGCCTACGGTGTTGTAGTTGGGATATTCTTCGTTCAGTTCCTTCATCCAGTTGCTCATGGCATCGTAGTCGGCGTACGGATAAGTGTCCATACGGATACCATCGATATTGGCGAATTCAATCCACCAGAAACTGTTCTGTACCAGATAGCGGTAAACGTGAGGATTCTTCTGGTTGAGGTCGGGCATGGCGGTCACGAACCAGCCGTCGTTCATCTGGTCGAAGTCGTAGCGGGAAGTATAAGGGTCAACATGCGGAGTCAGTTTGAAAGAAGTCTGTACAAAGCTGTTTTCGTGGTCGGGATTGTTGAACCAGTCTTTGGAGGGCATGTCCTTAATCCATACATGCTCTACACCGCAGTGGTTGAAAATCATGTCCATTACGATTTTGATGCTGCGTGCATGGGCTTTTTCAATCAGTTGCTTGTATTCTTCGTTGGTACCGAAGCGCGGGTCTACTTTATAGTAGTCTGTGGTGGCATAGCCGTGATAGGAACCGCCAGTCATGTTGTTCTCCAATACCGGAGTAAACCAGAGGGCTGTGACGCCAAGGTCGGAGAAATAGTCGAGGTGCTGTTCGATGCCGGCAAGGTCACCACCGTGGCGGGCATTGGGGTCATTGCGGTCTACCTTGTACTCGGCCATGCCTGCAATCTGGTCGTTGTCCGGATTGCCATTGGCAAAGCGGTCGGGCATCAGCAGGTACAAGGCATCGGAGGAGTCGAATCCCTTGTGTTCGCAACCTTTCTTATTGCGGGCTTTCAGTTCATATTCCTTTACGAGTTTCTTTTTTCCTTCGGTAAAGGTAAGATTGATTTTTCCGGGCTTCACGTCTTTATCCAGTTTCAGATAGACCAGGAGGTAGTTATTGCTTTCCAGTTTGACGGTGCTGCTCAATGAGACGCCGGGATAATTGACGGATACTGATGCATTGCCGATGCCTTCTCCATAGACCATCAGCTGAAGTTCTGGGTTCTGCATGCCGGTGTACCAGAACGGAGGGTCGATTTTGTTCACATTCATAGCTGCATACGTACTGAGGGAGAGTAAGAGTGTTCCCAAGATTAAGAATACTTTTTTCATGATAGTAACTTTACGGTTAATTTTTTGCGCTAATTTAAAACAAATAACGGAGAAAGATTAACTTTCTCCGTTACTGTATCTTATTATATTATGCAAACGTTTTCACTGATTTCTATTTGATTGGGGCTACGCTGGCAGTATCGACTTTTCCCTTGAAGAACTCTTCTTTCTTGCGCTTTTCTCTGATGTCCTTCAGCCAGTTCTCGGCGGCATTGTACCGGTTGTTTTCTCCGATGACGGGAACTCCGTCGGCATCCATTTCCTGGGCTTTGTCCTTACTGTCTTTTGGGCGGGTTTTCAGGTATGCCATCAGGTATCGCTCTGCTTTGGACGCATCTTTCAGATAGTAATAATAGACAAAGGCTGCGTCATAAAGCAGTCTGTGTTTTTGCCGGTTGTATTTTTCATATTGTGTTAGAAGGGCATTTGCCTGATTGGTGTATTGAAATGCCATATTGTAGCAATCCGCAAGCCCCACATATAGGCGGGACATGACACTGTCACTGGGTATGGCAAGGTTTACGGCAGTTTCTAGATAGGTTACTCCATCCTCTTTCCATGATGTCTTGGAGCAGGCACGGCCTAGGTAATAGAGGACGTTGATGTTCGTATTGTCATTTTTAAGAGCTTTTTCAAGCAAGTCGTGTGCAGGATAGAAGTCTTCGAGGGCATAGTAGCTGATTCCGGCGTAGAAGCAGGTCTGGAAAGAACTGTCTTTTTCCTGCAATAGTTGTTCATATCTTTCTATTGCTTTGGGGTAATCTTTGTTCAGGCAATAGGCTTGGGCATTGATGCGGTTCACAAGGACGTTGGTAGAGTCTATGGAACGGTATTTCTCCGTTATGTTTATGGCGTCTTCATATTGGTGGCCTGCTACATAGATGTTGCCGAGTTTGGCAGCAGACAGATAATCATTGGGATACCTTTTCTGTATGTCCAGATAGGCATCTGTCACATACATGATTTTTGTGTTGTCATAGACTTGCCCCATGCTTTCCGCTCTCAGGTGTAGTACATAGGCAGAACTGTCCCTTTCTGCCAATAGGTTACTTTCCTTTAGAGACTCACGGTATCTCTTCATGTTCATCAGTAGACTGATATACTGGATGCGTACGTATTTATTGTCCGGATTTATGTGGAGCGCATTTTGGTAGTAATTCAGTGCCTCACCATATTTGGCGAGTGATTTGCAGCATTCGGCAGCTTCAATGTACGCCCGAGGATTGAGAGAATCCTGGACTGTGACTTCCTGAAATACACTCAGAGCTTCGAGGTTATTTCCCAACCCTTTCAGAGCCTTCCCTTTTTGGTAGAGTAGGGGGACAGTTGGGGTTTCTTGATTAATCAGCATCAGGGCTGTTTCATAATCGTAGTTGACCATCGCCTCTTGAATGGAATTTGTGGTCTGTGCTGCCAGGAATGAACAGCATGCACTGAAGCATAAGGAGATAAAAAGCTTTCGCATACAGTATATTATTTACAGGAGGTTAAACTGACTGCAAGTTACTAAAAAGAATGTATTTACGAAATAATCGTAATCTGTTTTAGATAGATTAACGAAAAAGCCCCTCCGATGAACGAAGGGGCTTTAAAAAGATTAGTATTCAATCCTAATAACGGAATGAATAGATGTTTACAATAAGAATCCCAGCAGGATACCTGCTGCTACGGCAGAGCCGATTACACCGGCAACGTTCGGACCCATGGCATGCATCAACAGATAATTGGTAGGATCGTATTCCAAACCTACTACCTGAGAGATACGTGCAGAGTCGGGTACGGCAGATACCCCTGCATTGCCAATCAACGGATTTATTTTGTTGCCTTTCTTCAGGAAGAGGTTGAAAATCTTCACGAAGATGACACCGGATGCTGTGGCAATGACGAACGATAAAGCACCCAAGAAGAAAATCAGGATGGAATCCAACGTCAAGAATTCGGATGCTTGTGTAGAAGCACCTACTGTCAAACCAAGCAGGATGGTGATGGTGTCAATCAGCGGCCCACTGGCTGTATTGGCCAAACGGCGTGTCACACCGCTTTCCTTCAATAAGTTACCGAAGAACAGCATGCCCAGCAAAGGCAATCCCGACGGTACAAGGAACGTAGTCAGCAACAGACCGATAATCGGGAACATCACTTTCTCCGTGTGAGAAACCACCCGGGGAGGTTTCATGCGGATAAGACGTTCGTGCTTGTTGGTCAGTAAACGCATGATGGGGGGTTGTATCACCGGTACCAATGCCATATATGAATAAGCCGACACCGCAATGGCTCCCATCAGGTTAGGAGCCAGCTTGGAAGAAAGGAAGATGGCCGTAGGACCGTCTGCACCGCCAATGATGCCGATTGCACCGGCCTGCATAGGATCGAAGCCCAAAGCCAAGGCAATCATATAAGCACCGAATATACCGAACTGGGCGGCTGCACCGACCAGCATCAGTTTGGGGTTGGAAATCAAAGCAGAGAAGTCCGTCATGGCACCGATACCCAAGAAGATGAGCGGCGGATACCATCCCGAGGTTACTCCTTGATACAAGATATTGAGTACGGAACCTTCTTCATAGATACCGACTTTCAATCCGGCCTCCATATTGAAAGGTATGTTACCGATTAGTATACCGAAACCGATAGGAATCAACAGCATCGGCTCGAATTCCTTGGCGACGGCCAAGTATATGAAGAACAACCCTATCAGGAGCATGGCCACATGTCCTGCCGTTGCATTGGCAAAACCTGTGTATGTCCAGAAATCGGCAAGGTTGTTTCCTAGAAATGTGATAAATTCTCCCATATTATTCAATAATTACAAGGTCAGTACCTTCGAGAACAGAGTCTCCTTTGCTTACGTTGATGGCAGTAATCTTACCGTCTCTGTCTGCATTGATGCTATTCTCCATTTTCATAGCTTCCAAGATGACAACCAACTGTCCCTTCTTCACGCTGTCGCCTACGTTCACTTTGATGTCGAGGATAACACCGGGAAGCGGAGACTTCACGCCGGACTTGCCTGTAGATGCTGTTGCCGGTCTTGCTACCGGAGCCGCCGGAGCTGCCGTCGGTTTTGCTACCGGACGTACTACCGGTTTCACTGCTTCTTTCGGTGCTTTTTCCATTTCTACTTTATAAGAAGTACCGTTCACTTCTACGTGAGCGATGTTGTCTTCGATATCTCCAATGGCAACCTTGTATACATTGCCGTTAATCTTATATTTATATTCTTTCATTATTCTGTTTTTTTAAGGTGACTTTACTTTTGTGAGGGGTTTCACGCAATGTATAAATCTTCGAGCTCCAAGGGGAATAGCTGCGTTTCACGCGTGTGATGGTAAGCACGGTGTCTTCCACATCGTGTACATCGCTTTGGAATTCGTGCATAGCCATGGCGATGGCGGCGAACACTTCTCCCGGAGCTTGTCCCAGTTGCTTTTCTTTGGCTTCTTGTTTGTCTGTGATGCCTTTAGCTTTCATGGCGTTGCGCTTGCTCAGGCTCACGGAAAGTTTGCCTACGACATAGAAAGCGATGAAAAGAAGCAATAAGCCGCTGAACACAACGCTCATGGCGGAGATAGCCATACCTATGCCTACGCTGTCATGCTCTTCGAACTTTTCCATCTTGGCATTGCTGTCGATAGTCTTGTTGTTGGTACTTGGAGTCACGTATTTGTCGTTGCTTTCTCCTTTCACTTCCCACTCTTCCGATGCATCACTGACGCGGGCGTATGACTGGTTGGCTTGCAAGGTACCGGCAGGCACTGTTACTTGGTCGAGCAGTTTCTTGCCCGAGTCATACAGTCCAATCCAGTTGGCATTCTTGGCATCCAGCTTGAAGTTTGTATGGAATGTACCGCGTCTGGGTTCTCCATCTGCCCAGAAAAGCGCATGCTGACGTGGCTTAACAACCGTCAGGATATCACCTTTGGGAATGAAATAACTGGCTGTGTCGCCCGGCTGGCTGCTGCATTTCAGGTAGCAACCTGCAAGGTCGGCACTGCCGTATGATTTGTTGAATATCTCAATCCATGCGCTGTGTATGCCGTAGTCATCCTGATAGTTGCTTTCGTTGATGACCAGCACTTCATTCAGCAACAGCTTGCTGTTCGATTTCTGCTCTCCGCAAGAAGAGAGAACCAACATCAGCGCCAATGAAAGAAATATTCCGATATGTATTTTCTTCATAAGTTATGAGTTTTATTTTTCAATTTTCAATTCTCAATTTAGAGTGGAATATTGCCATGCTTCTTGGCCGGGTTGGTCAATTTCTTGGTTTGCAACTGTTGCAGGGCACGGATGATGCGGAAACGCGTGTTGCGCGGTTCGATGACATCGTCAATGTAACCATACTTGGCGGCATTGTAAGGATTGGCAAACAGCTTGGAGTATTCGGCTTCTTTTTCTGCCAGGAATTGAGCCGGATTTTCCTGCTCTTTGGCTTCGCGGGCATACAATACCTCTACGGCACCTGCGCCGCCCATTACGGCGATTTCGGCGGTAGGCCAAGCATAGTTCATGTCACCGCGGAGCTGCTTACAACTCATCACGATGTGAGAACCACCGTAAGACTTGCGCAAAGTGATGGTAACCTTGGGTATAGTGGCTTCACCGTATGCATACAGCAGTTTGGCACCATGCAGGATTACACCGTTGTATTCCTGGCCTGTTCCCGGAAGGAATCCCGGTACATCTACCAAGGAAACGATAGGAATATTGAAGGCATCGCAGAAACGAACGAAACGTGCCCCTTTACGGGATGCGTTGCTGTCGAGCACACCTGCCAGATATTTCGGTTGGTTGGCAACGATACCTACGGACTGTCCGTTGAAACGTGCGAAGCCGATAATGATATTCTTAGAATAGTCTTTCTGGATTTCGAGGAATTCGCCATTATCCACGATGGCACCGATTACCTCGTACATGTCGTACGGTTTGTTCGGATTGTCGGGAATAATCTCGTTCAGGGAGTCTTCCAGACGGTCGATAGGGTCTGTACAATCTATATAGGGAGCTTCTTCCAGATTGTTCTGGGGGATATAGCTCAACAATTTACGGATAAGCGCCAGACCTTCCTCCTCAGTCTGTGCTGTGAAATGAGTAACGCCTGATTTGGTGGAGTGAACGCTCGCGCCACCCAAGTTCTCTTGGCTTACGTCTTCGCCGGTTACAGTCTTTACTACTTTCGGACCGGTGAGGAACATGTAGGACGTACCTTCCATCATCAATGTAAAGTCTGTCAAGGCAGGAGAGTAAACGGCACCACCGGCACAAGGACCAAAGATACCGGAAATCTGAGGAATGACACCCGAAGCAAGTATGTTGCGTTGGAAAATTTCAGCGTAACCGGCCAAGGCATTGATACCCTCTTGGATACGTGCGCCACCCGAGTCGTTGATTCCGATACACGGAGCGCCCATTTTCATGGCTTGGTCCATGATTTTACAGATTTTCAGCGACATGGTTTCCGACAGTGAACCGGCAGAAACGGTAAAGTCTTGTGCAAAGATATAAACCAGACGGCCATCTATTGTACCGCAACCGGTTACCACACCGTCGCCGGGGTAGTGTTTTTTCTCCATGCCGAAGTTTGTACATCTATGTTCTACGAACATGTCCATTTCTTCGAAACTACCTTCATCGAGAAGCATGGCTATGCGCTCGCGAGCTGTGTATTTACCTTTCTCGTGTTGCTTTGTAATTGCTTTTTCACCACCACCGAGACGTGCTGCTGCACGGCGGTCTATAAGCTCTTTAATCTTTTCAAGTTGATTACTCATGAATTTATTTCTTTAATGTTTATACAATTTATGGTTGGACGATTTACGGTCGTTCTTATTCCGGTTTTTCACAAAGCTCGGTCAGGACACCAAGAGTGGATTTCGGATGCAGGAATGCAATGTTCAGACCTTCTGCGCCTTTGCGGGGAGCTTTGTCTATGAGGCGGATGCCTTTTTCTTCGATTTCTACAAGAGCACCGGCCACTCCGTCTTCAACGGCAAATGCCAGATGATGCATACCACCGTTACCGTTGTTCTTCTCGATGAACTTGGCAATCGTACTTTCGGGAGAAGTCGGTTCCAGCAACTCGATCTTTACATCGCCCACTTTCAGGAAAGCGGTTCTAACTTTCTGATCTTCCACGGTTTCGATGTTGTAGCATTTCAAACCTAAAACGTTTTCGTAGTACGGAAGGGCTTCTTCAATGCTCTTAACGGCAATGCCCAGATGCTCAATGTGTGAAATCTTCATAACTATATAATTAATGTTAGTATTGTATCCTTTTAATAAAGGTATAAAACAGTACAAAGAAAGAGAATTCTTCCCTAATAAAGAAATTTTTCATCAATTAATTAATGGTTAATTGAACTTTAGAAGGATTTTTTCAGACTTTAGACAGAGACCGGTTGTTTTTTTGATATCGTCCGCTAACGGACATTCTCACTGTCCGAAAATGAACACTTGCCCCTCTGTGGAACTTTCCCGGCCACTTGGCACACTCTTTGCTTTTCTGTTTGAGACAATTTTAAAGATTGAACATGAGAAAGGATATTTTACTTGCAGTTTGCTTTTTGATGCCGTTGGCAAGTGTGGCACAGAATGATACTTTGGGACATGAACGCAATATTACGCTGTCGGAGGCCATTGTGCTGGCTCGTACACAGTCTGTGGATGCTGCCGTGGCATTGAATGAATTGAAAACCGCGTATTGGGAATACCGTACATTCCGTGCGGACTTGCTGCCGGAAGTAAATTTCACCGGTACGCTGCCCAACTATAACAAATCATACAGTACCTATCAGGATTCTGACGGTTCCTATAGTTTTGTCCGCAATAATACACTGGGCTTGTCCGGACAGCTTTCGATAGACCAGAACCTTTGGTTTACGGGCGGTAGGTTGTCGCTTACTTCTTCGTTGGATTATCTCAAACAATTGGGCTCCGGAGGAGCGAAGCAGTTCATGTCGATTCCTGTGAGCCTGGAGTTGACGCAGCCGGTTTTTGGAGTAAATACTTTGAAGTGGAGCCGCCGTATAGAGCCTGTACGTTATGCCGAAGCAAAAGCCGCGTTCATTTCGGCCACGGAAGAGGTGACAATGAAAACCATCACTTATTTCTTCCAGCTGCTATTGGCTAAAGAATCGCTTGCTACCGCCATGCAGAACAAGACGAATGCCGACCGTCTTTACGAGGTGGCGATAGCCAAACGTAAGATGGGGCAGATTTCCGAAAATGATTTGTTGCAGCTTAAACTGAACTCATTGCAAGGCAAAGCCGATGTGACTGAGGCTGAGAGTAATCTGAATGCAAAAATGTTCCAGCTTCGTTCCTTCCTCGGCGTGTCCGAGCAGGAAAACTTGAATCCGGTGTTGCCAGCCACTGTTCCCGATATAAAGATGGAATATGACTGTGTGCTGAACAAGGCTTTGGAACGCAACTCCTTTGCGCAGAACATTCGCCGCCGCCAACTGGAAGCTGATTATGAAGTGGCAACGGCACGTGGAAATCTACGTAGCATCGACCTTTTTGCCAGTGTGGGTTATACGGGGCAGAACCATGAGTTTTCTTCAGCCTACCGGGATTTGCTTGATAACCAGATTGTGCAGGTGGGTGTCAAGATTCCTATCCTTGATTGGGGAAAACGTCGTGGCAAGGTTAGGGTGGCAAAGAGCAACCGTGAAGTGGTTTTATCCAAAATCCGTCAGGAACAGATGGACTTTAATCAGGACATCTTTTTGTTGGTGGCTAACTTCAACAATCAGGCGCAACAGCTGGACATTGCCGAAGAGGCAGATGTCATTGCTGAGAGGCGTTACAGGACCAGTGTAGAGACCTTTATGATAGGTAAAATCAGTACACTGGACCTGAACGATGCACAGAACTCTAAAGACGAAGCTCGCCAAAAGCATATTTCAGAGCTGTACTACTATTGGTATTACTTCTATCAGCTCCGTAGCCTGACCCTTTGGGATTTTGAACGCGATACGGAACTGGAGGCTGATTTTGAAGAGGTCGTGAGAGGATAGGTTGACGGACGGGGAAGTTGTAATTATGCCAACGGATTAAAAACAAATGAGAGGACATATTAAATAAATTATAACTGATTATTCATGACTCTGCTTTTTTATTTACTTTTGCAGGAAACAAACAGCAATTTTTTATGATACTGATAATAGACGATGATAGTGCTGTGCGCTCTTCCCTCAGCTTTATGCTGAAGCGTGCCGGATATGAGGTGAGGACGGCTCCGGGTCCTCGCGAAGCTATGGATACGGTTCGAACCGAAGCTCCCGCATTAATTCTGATGGATATGAACTTTACTCTTTCCACCACCGGAGAAGAGGGACTCACCTTATTGAAGCAGGTAAAGGTGTTTCGTCCCGATGTGCCCGTTATTCTGATGACGGCATGGGGAAGTATCCAGCTTGCCGTGCAGGGGATGCAGGCCGGTGCATTCGATTTCATAACCAAGCCTTGGAACAATGCTGCGCTTTTGCAACGCATCGAAACCGCCCTTGAGCTTACGGCCGCCCCGAAAGAGGTGCCGGAAGAACAGACTACCGCATTGAATCGCCACCATATTATAGGCAAGTCCAAAGGACTGATGGAAGTGTTGAATACAGTAGCCCGCATAGCCCGTACCAATGCCTCGGTGTTGATTACGGGTGAAAGCGGAACGGGCAAGGAACTGATTGCCGAAGCCATTCATATCAACAGTCAACGTGTGAAGCAGCCTTTTGTCAAGGTGAACCTCGGCGGTATCTCGCAGAGCTTGTTCGAGAGCGAGATGTTCGGTCATAAGAAAGGAGCGTTTACCGATGCCAGTGCCGACCGCATAGGGCGTTTTGAAATGGCAAATAAAGGTACCATCTTCCTCGACGAGATTGGTGACCTCGACCCTTCCTGCCAGGTGAAATTGCTGCGCGTGCTTCAAGACCAGACATTCGAAGTACTGGGTGACAGCCGTCCCCGCAAAGTCGATGTACGCGTTGTGTCCGCCACTAATGCAGACCTCCGCAAGATGGTGTCCGAACGTACTTTCCGTGAAGACCTTTTTTACCGTATCAACCTGATTACCGTAAAACTGCCTTCCCTGCGGGAGCGCCGTGAAGATATTCCTTTGCTGGCACGCCACTTTGCCGACCGCCAGGCAGAGGTGAACGGCTTGCCGCGTACGGATTTCTCGGCCGATGCTCTGAATTTCCTTTCCCGTCTGCCTTATCCGGGCAACATTCGTGAGTTGAAGAATCTGGTGGAGCGTACCATTCTGGTCAGCGGCAAGCCGGTGCTGGATGCCATGGATTTCGATGCCCAATATCTGCGCTACAACGAGTCGGCCAAAGCTGCCGAAGGTACTTCTTTTGCTGGTATGACCTTGGATGAAATAGAACGGCAGACTATTTTGCAGGCTTTGGAACAGCATAAAGGGAATCTCAGCCAGGTGGCAGTGTCGTTGGGCATCAGCCGCGCTGCGCTTTATAGGCGTCTGGAGAAATATAATATTCAGTTGCCGTGCGCATAAAATTCTTCTTCTTCATACTCGTCCTTTTTCTGCTTGGTCTGGGCGGAATGCTGGTATATCTGCTGAGTGGAAGGTCGTCTTTGTACCTATACGTGTTGGAGGGGCTCATCGGGTTTATCCTTATTTATCTGATAGTATTCTATAATAAGATAGTGAAGCCGATGAATACCATCGGCAGCGGTATGGAGCTGCTGCGCGAGCAGGATTTCAGTAGCCGTCTCAGTCAGGTAGGGCAGTACGAGGCCGATCGTATTGTAAATATCTTTAATCGGATGATGGAGCAACTCAAGAATGAACGGTTGCGCATGCGTGAGCAGAATCACTTCTTGGATTTGCTGATTCAGGCATCTCCAATGGGGGTTATTATCCTGACAATGGACGATGAAGTGTCGCAACTGAATCCGATGGCGGTAAAGATGCTCGGTGTCCGTATGGAGGAGGCGCTGGCAAAGCGGCTGGATCAGATGGACTCCCCGTTGGCTGCCGAACTTTCGGCTATTCCCAAAGACGAGACGGCAGTGCTCCGTCTCAATGATGCGAATATTTATAAATGCACCCATTCTACTTTTATTGACAGAGGGTTCAAACATCCTTTTTTCTTGATAGAGCGTATGACGGAAGAGGTGATGCGTGCCGAGAAGCGCGCCTATGAAAAGGTAATCCGCATGATAGCTCATGAAGTGAACAATACTACTGCGGGCATCACTTCCACACTCGATACAGTGGAGCAGGCACTTTCTACTGAGGATGATATGGAGGACATCTGCGACGTGATGCGCGTCTGTACGGAGCGTTGTTTCTCAATGAGCCGTTTCATTACCCGTTTTGCCAATGTGGTAAAGATACCTGAACCTTCTCTGGTGCCTGTCCGACTGAATGAGTTGGTGGCCATGTGCAAGCGTTTCATGGAAGGAATGTGCAATGACCGCAATATAGAACTACATCTGGAATGCGATCCCGAGGTGGGAATGGTGCGTATGGATGCTTCTCTTTTGGAACAAGTACTTGTGAATATCATCAAGAATGCTGCCGAAAGTATAGAGGGGGATACCGGAGAAAATGGAAAACAAGGTGAGATAATAGTAAGGACCGCTGCCCCCGCTTCTGTTGAAGTCGTTGACAATGGTCCGGGGATAAGTAAAGAGACCGAAGCTAAACTTTTCAGCCCCTTCTTTTCCACCAAACCGAACGGGCAGGGAATCGGCCTGGTGTTTATCCGGGAAGTTTTGAGCCGTCATGGTTGCACGTTCTCTCTGCGTACCTGCAACGATGGATTGACCCGCTTCCGTATACTGTTTCCTTAGTTCGTTAGGAAGCCGGTCACTTTCTCCACTCCTTTGCATACTCGTCCGATATCCTTTTAATGCCTTTTTCGGGGGATTGCCGCGCCCTGCATTCATCATGATACGGGCGGCTTTCTTCCTAAAAGTTTTGTATCCATAAGTTCAAGCTTAGGTTTGTTATTACTACTGGTGCGATAAAAATCGCGTTCGTTTAGAAATCATCAAATAAAGAGAGT
>NZ_SRYZ01000024.1 GCF_004793475.1 Bacteroides muris (ex Afrizal et al. 2022)
AGATACAAAGATAGCGATTTTATCTGACATTCACAAATAGAATCACTGTTATTTTGATGATAATCAGAGGATTATTCTAAAATTGTTGCTGACCAACCTGATTGTATTCGATTCGCTGAATAGTTACACAGTTCGTCAGCTCTGTTAATAATTTATAAAGCAATATTTAGCAAAGATAACTTCATTAACTTTGTCCCTCAGCTAAATCCGTCTAAACGAATGTACATTATGAAGAAGAATATATTGATGCTCTCAGCTCTGTTCTTGTCTACCACTGCCATAGCACAAACAGACGTAACCGCCGGCGTGATGCGTGGCAAAGACTACGGGATAACCTATATGTTGCCCAAAACAGAAATAGAAATCGTATTGCAAGCCACCAAGCACACCTACACTCCCGGAGAATTTTGCAGATATGCCGACCGCTATCTGCGTCTCAACAACGTATCTGCCGAACCGGAAGAGTTCTGGACACTGGATAAGATAGAAACCCGTATAGCCGGTGTACCGGATAAGGACAACGTCTATTTCGTCAAAATGAAAGACAAGACCGTGGCACCCCTTATGGAGCTTACTGAAGACGGGATTGTACGCTCCATCAATATTCCGTTCAGTGGCAAGCCGACTGCCAAGATGCCTGAAACCCAAAACACCGAAAGCAACATTGACCCACGCAGTTTTCTGACAGAAGAAATACTGATGTCCAACTCCAGTGCCAAGATGGCCGAGCTGGTGGCCAAGGAAATTTATAGCATCCGTGAAAGCAAGAACGCCCTCCTGCGTGGCGAAGCAGACAATATGCCCAAGGATGGCGCCCAGCTCAAGCTGATGCTCGACAATCTGAACCAACAGGAAACGGCTATGACAGAAATGTTCTCGGGCAAAACAAAGAAAACCCCTAAGACATTCACCATCCGGCTGACGCCTAAAGAGATGAAAGATGAGGTGGCTTTCCGTTTTTCCCGAAAGCTGGGAGTGGTGGCCAATAATGACCTTGCCGGTGAACCGTATTATATCAGCGTCACCGACCTCAAAAGTCCCGATGTGCCTGCAGCCGAGGAAGGCAAAAAGAAAGTGGACGGTGTGGCCTATAACCTTCCGGGAAAGGCGCAGGTTACATTAGTATATAACAATAAGAAATTGTTTGATGACCAACTTCCCATTACCCAATTCGGCAGCGTAGAATATCTCGCACCGGTGCTATTCAACAAGAATTCGACCATCAAAGTGCTGTTTGATACGGCAACGGGAGGATTGATAAAAGTGGATAGGGAATAAAGGGATTCTAATCCCGAATTGTCAACTGGATAAATCCATCCTTACGCAACTGCATTACGTAGGTGGTGACTCGGGGAATATAATTCTCTCCCTCCCCAAAGTGCCCGGCAAGCAAAGAGATGATTTCGCGCACGGTACGCTGTCCATCTATCAGATTCCAGACGGCTGTACCGTGTTCTTCAAGCCTCACACGGATGTCAGGAGACATCCCCTTCGGCAATAACAAACGACGCATCCATTCGTATTTAAACCGTGGATAGGCGAGTACAGCGTACTCACCTTCCCATTCGGTTGTTATATGTCCGCAGCGAACCGGAACAGCGTCCAACAGACTTACTTTTCCCTCGGGTATTTCCATCATACAATATCCGCTTTTCCTATTATTTCTGAATATTAGGTTCTTCCAGCTTGTAACCATACTTCTTGTCCGCCTTCTTCAGCAATAGGGCCACTACAAGGGACAAACAGGCAATGCCGGTAAAAATACACATCGGAACCATATAGTCATACATATTCGTTCCATCAGGTTTCTTACCGGATATACAATAGGCATCAAGCACCCATCCAATCAATGTAGGAATACCCCAAAGACCGATGTTCTGGATAAAGAAAATCAATGCATACGCCGTACCCAGCTGGCTTACCGGGAATATCTTGGCCACAGCCGGCCACATGGCAGAAGGTACCAGCGAGAAGGCAATACCCAAAATTATCATCAGCACAATAGCTACCAACCAATAGTTTATATCGGGAATAGCATAAATGAAATGCACACATATCAGCATGGCCGAACCCAGCAGCATGATAGATGCGGACTTGCCCCGTTTGTCAATGAAACCACCAAAGACCGGAGTCAGAATCAGCGCCCCCAGTGCCGGAAGTCCGGCAAATGTACCGGCCACATTCTCATTGATACCGTATTTGATAATCATCAACTCGGAAGCAAACTTCTGGAATGGGAATACACAAGAATAGAACAATACGCACAGCAATGCTATCAGCCAGAAACCGGGATTGACCAGAATATTCTTCACATCCTTAAAGGAGAACTTCTCTTCCTCATCTTCCGCACCGGCAGCAATGGCAGCAACTTCCATCTGTCTGTCCAGCTTCTTGTCCATCACTGCAAAGATGAAGAAAGCAACCATACCGCCCAACAGCAGCACCAAGCCCAACAACACCGGTGTGGAAATACCGAAAGCACGGGCCAGAGGAATGGCTACGGCATAACCGGCCTGCGAACCGATACGCGCCAAAGCAACTTGTACGCCCATAGCCGTGGCAAGCTCTTTTCCCTTAAACCACTTGGCTATGATTTTGGAAACTGTAATACCGGCAACCTCAGCTCCGACCCCAAAAATGGAATAACCGGCAAAAGCAACGAACACACCGGTTTTATAGCCAAATATCTCATTGATTCCGAATAAAGTCGCATCAGCACCAGCAAGTCCCGTCATTGCGTAGTATTCAAGTGCTGTACCACCTACCATCAGGATAGTTGCCAGCTTTCCGGTGAAACGGATGCCAAAACGGTCGAGGATTAATCCTCCCCAAATCAACATCAGGAAAAAAACATTCAGGAAACTATAACCACCGGTAAAGAATCCGAAATCGGTACTGGACCAAGCCAAGTCCGTTTCCAACATTGTCTTCAACGGTGCTACCACGTCATTTACATAATAAGCTGCCATCATCGTGAAGGCAACAATCACCAATGCTCCCCAACGGGTAGCCTTGGAATCATTCAATTTAAGTTTGAGTTGTTCTGTCATCGTACTATTTAGATTTCAATTTATTAATCAAATCACATTAATTGCTGACAAAGGTAAATAAATACTTCATTAAAACGAAAAAAAGGTTGATACCTTTTCAGTATCAACCTTTCTCTTATTTTTCCAAGCGGGAATCATCCGAAATATCCCTTATCTTATTCTGCCGCAGGGGCCTCTGCTGCAGGAGCAGGAGCCTCTGCCGGAGTTGCAACTGCAGGGGCTTCCGATTGCGGAGCTTCTGTACCTACGGGCATGTTATAAGGATTAGTTTTTTCTTCTTGTTGCGCCTGTTCCAGAATCACATCACCGCCCTTGCCTGTGGAAGAAGGAATAGTGTAAGCAGAAACAATACTGAAGACTACCATGACAGCAGCCAGAGTCCAGGTTGCTTTTTCCAGAAAATCCGTAGTCTTGCGCACACCCATAATCTGGTTGGATGATGAAAAGCCTGATGCCAGACCGCCTCCTTTAGAATTTTGAATCAATACAATGAAGCACATCAGCACAGACACAATCAGCATTAAGATAATTAATAATAAATACATTTTGTTATTTTGATTTAGCGTTAATAATCAATTTCTCCAAAAATCTGATTTGGTCTGCAAAGTAAGCATTTTTTTTTGGATAATTCAAACTTAATTTTTTAATAATTTCAAGTGCCTTGTCATATCGGTGCTGTTTTATATAGATTTTGGCTAAAGTTTCCGTAAAACAGCTATCGTCCAACTCTTCCGTTACCGGCGATACAGAGGGCTCTTCCTCTTCTTCAGTCTCTTCCTCCTTCTCTACAAGAAACTCCCTTCTCGTATCCGAAGCATCCGAAAACTCACTCTTTTGGATAAAATCATCTATCAATTCATGCCCGCGCAGTTTAGGTACTTCCGGCTCATCTTCCGCATTCACATCGGATTCTTCCTGCATTAAATAGGCCGTATAATCTACCGCATAATCCAGCTCCGTATGCTGTGAATGCTCTTCAGGAACAGTAGCCAAAAATGCATCAATCAAGGAAAGAGTACGGTCCACACTCGGCTCTTTCTCAGAATTGCCGGAAAAAAGCGACGAAGCCTTCCGGGATTTCAAGGTATAGCGGTCACCCTCTATAAGGTAAAACAACACACGACGGTCTGCCACATACAACAGGGACTTGCGCAACTCCGCGCCAAAGTTGATATCGTGCAGAAGATAGAGGTTTTTCAGATAGAGCAAACGGAGTGACTGGAAATAAGGATAACGTGCCATCAATGTGCGTAGCTCGTACAAAGTATCCCTATTCAGCGTCTCGGGATGCTGAATCCATTGTTGCAAATGGGTAGATGTCATAAGTTTACCAGTTAGCTACAGTTGCATTGAAAATCTGTTCGGCAATATCCTTCACCATCAAGGTTATCAGCTGATCCTGCACTTCGGTTAACAATTTTGAGGAATCATAGGTCTGAAAAGCCGAGAACTGCTGTTCGAAATCCTCCTCATGGTTCGTGTTGTTGGTGTAGCGCACATTGACTGTCAGTGTCACCTTCACCTTCGAAGAATAGCCGCTGGCATCCACCGATTCATTATATTGGTTGTAGCCGGTGATTTCTCCGTCTATGTCCAAGTCTCCGCCAGAGTTCACCAGTTGCAGACGGGTCTGCTGAATGAACATATCCTTCATTTTCTGGTTAAACTCTGTTGCCAGCGGTGCATATACATACTCTGCCCGGTTCTGGAAATCAGCAATGGAAATCGTTTTTACCTTTGTATAGTCAATAGAACTTATCGGGGCAAGTCCTAACTTCATACTACACGAATTCACCAAAAATGACAAGCTTGCCAACAAGAAAGCAAATGCCGCTTTTTTAATCCAATCCATATTCTTTTATCTTTCTGTATAACGTACGCTCAGAGATATTCAAATCTTGAGCCGCACTTTTACGCTTGCCATGATGCTTGTCAAGCGCCTTACGTATCATTTCTTTCTCCACTTCATCCAAAGAGAGTGATTCCTCCACATATTCTTCCGTATCCTGAAAATCATCGTCCACCGGAGTAACCGGCTTTACCGAAGGATGTATAATGGTAGGGACACTGGACGTCACCGGAGGCACCACCGTCGACGTAGCCGGTGTATAATAAGCCGACGCAGCAACCGCCGGATTGGCTACAGTTCCCCTTTCAGCCATAATCTCATGCACCAGCTTTTTCAAATCCGTTACATCTTGACGCATATCAAACAGAACCTGATAAAGAATTTCCCGTTCACTCCCGAAGCTCTTGTCTTCCTTCACTCCAAACAGGGCAGGCAGGCGCTGTATGTTGTTCTGCTCAGGCAGATAGCCCTTCAGTATGGATGCATTGATTTCACGATTAGTCTCAATAATGGATATCTGCTCGGTGATATTCTTCAACTGGCGCACATTACCCGGCCATGAGTAGCCCAGCAACACTTGCTTACCGTCTTCCGTCAGCTGAATGGCAGGCATACGGTATTTCTCCGCAAAGTCCGAAGCAAACTTGCGAAACAGCAGCACAACGTCCTCACCGCGTTCGCGCAATGGAGGAACCTGAATAGGTACTGTGTTCAAACGGTAATACAAGTCTTCACGAAAACGTCCGTCAGCAATAGCTTGTGTCAAGTTTACATTGGTAGCGGCAACAATACGCACATCGGTCTTTTCTACCTTAGAAGAACCTACTTTAATGAACTCACCGCTCTCAAGCACACGCAACAGGCGTGCCTGGGTAGGCAAAGGCAATTCGCCGACTTCATCAAGGAAGATTGTTCCGCCATTGGCTTCACCGAAATACCCCTTCCGTTCACCGATAGCACCGGTAAACGCGCCTTTCTCGTGACCAAACAGTTCTGAATCGATTGTCCCTTCGGGAATGGCCCCACAGTTCACGGCAATATACTGTCCATGCTTGCGCCGGCTGTACTGGTGTATTATCTGCGGAAAGCTCTCCTTTCCCACACCGCTCTCTCCGGTAATCAGTACAGACAAGTCGGTAGGCGCTACTTGGATAGCGATATCAATGGCACGCATCAACGCTTCGTTGTTACCGATGATGCCAAAACGTAATTTTACTTGTTGTATTTCCGCTTTTGTCATTCTACAAATCTTCTTCTACACTATCGAGTTTCAATTTGTCGCTATCGTCACGTTTCTCGTAATATTGCTTGCGCAACGGGTTTGCATGTGCCTCTTTCTCACGCTGGCGATTACGAAACACATCTATAGCTACATAAATAGCTTGCCGGAATGAATCTTCAGAGGCTATTCCTTTCCCTGCAATATCGTAGGCTGTACCGTGAGCAGGCGAAGTGCGTATCACTGGCAATCCGGCAGTGTAGTTCACGCCCTCGTCCATAGCCAATGCCTTGAACGGTGCCAGCCCCTGATCGTGATACATGGCCAATATACCGTCAAAGTGAGTAAAGTTATCTGAACCCACAAACCCGTCTGCCGGATAAGGGCCATAGCAAAGTATACCCTTAGCAACCATTTCGTTGATGGCCGGAATGATTATCTCCTGCTCTTCAGTACCCAGCAATCCGCCGTCCCCTGCATGCGGATTCAACGAAAGCACTGCAATACGCGGTGCTCCGATAGCAAAATCCTGCTTCAAGGAGCGGTTGAATATCTTCAGTTTTTCTTGTATCAGTTCTTTGGTGATGCTCCCGGCTATCTCTTTGACGGGAATATGTCCGGTCACCAATGCCACCCGGAAATCATCTTTCATCAGAATCATAAGGGCCTTCTCGCCATCTCCCAGTTTCTGTTCTATATACTCCGTATGCCCAGGGAAGGCAAACTCCTCCGACTGGATGGTATGCTTGTTGATGGGGGCTGTGACAATCACGTCTATTATACCCTCTTTATACTCCTCAATAGCTTTTTCCAGTGCACCAAGTGCAGCTTTACCTGCTTCAACGTCAGGTTTAGAAAACTCAACCTTTACTTCATCATCCGTACAGTTCACTACACTCAAGCGATTAGGATCCGCTTCGGAAGCGGAGTTGACGATACTGAAGTTGATAGGCAGGTCTAATGATTTACGATGATAAGCTGCCACCTTAGGCGAACCGTAAATAATCGGCGTGCACAATTCCAGCATCACCGGGTCTGCAAATGTCTTTAAAATCACTTCATACCCTACACCATTAATGTCGCCTTGTGTAATGCCGACTCTTATTTTGTTGTCTTCCATTTTTATCACTTATTATTAGTAGTATCTTTTGCGGTTATGCCTACCGGAATTTCCGCATCTTCCTGCTTGCTGCCAGGCAGTCTCAAGGTATAGAGCGAAGCCTCCATCTGGCGTACCAGATTACGTTTCATTTTATCAGGTGAGTAAATAAATATTTCCGATACGATAATTCGTTGGTTGGCTTTGTCCAAACGTACATGCGATACGAACGGGCCGCCCATAAAGTCGCCCTTCACACGCCACAAACCGCGGACCTCGAGTGCATAGTCACCCTGCACACTGATAGGACGTACGTCAGTCATCAAAGAATCCGTCGACATATACATGCCTTCTTGGGCACCCGGGATATTGATTTTCATCACGGAATCGCGCTTATGAACAAAATATTCTTTAGTAAACGTATCCTTATCCGTATAAGGATAAGAGTAGATTACAAAATTCTGGTCGCCGGTAGCCGCATTCGTACCTGCCCAGAAGAAGTTCTCCCCCTCCTTGGTAGATGTCAGTTCTCCAGGCACCCATACATCGCAATCAAACAAGCTCTTCACCTTCGTTGCTATATAGTCGCTATGCTTGTCTTTCAATACTGAAATCTGACGGTTCATTTCCGCATGGGTAAAGAAATCAATGATTACCTGCCTGTTCTCCTCCACAAAGTTCTCGAATGAAGCCTCGTCCGGTGCCTGAATAGTGAGAATAGACTGGGGAGCAGCATATACATTCCTTGCATACTTGAATTTAGGCTGAGTATAGAGATTCTTGTTCACATCAACAATAATGATGTTGCGAATCAGTTTCAAAGTGGCATCATAATTGGAAGGGGCAGTATACATGATTCGGAATGAACGTTCTGACTGGGGAAGCCCCGGAACATCAGAATCAAGCACATCGAAAAGCGCCCTACCGGCAGGACGTTCCCACAGACCGGGATCAACCACTACCAGAACTTCATACGCACGACCACTGGAAGTCGGAGTAAACATACCCTTTTTGCCACCACCACAAGCAGAAAAAAGCGTCAGTATAAGAACCATACTCAAATAAAACACGTGCTTTCTCATATCTTTATCACTTTTAGTTTTTCACAAAGCTACGAAGAATACACAGTATCCTCCTTACCTAAATTAATAATTTATATTAATTCTTCTTTATTCTCCTCCTGCTTTGCAGTAGATAACATGCCACAAGCGGCAAATATATCCTCTCCACGCGATGACCGTATAGTGGTAAACAGGCCATGCGAAGTCAGATAATCACGGAACGCAGTCATGGTTTCCATATCAGCCCCTTCAAGATTCACTCCAGGTATGGCATGAAAACGAATCAGGTTAATCCTGCAGTCCAGCCCGCGCAACAACTTCAGAAGTTCCTTTGCATACGGTAACGAGTCATTCACACCTTTGAAAACAATATATTCAAAAGATAGTCTGCGCTGTTTGCTAAAATCATAGTTTCTTAACAATTCTACAATCTCCGTGATGGGAAAGGCCTTCTCTGCCGGCATCAGTTCGCGACGTTGCAATGGTATCGGCGAATGAAGGCTGATAGCCAGGTGGCAGTCCGATTCCTCAATAAAACGCTGCAAGCCTTTCTTTAATCCCACAGAAGAAAGTGTAACACGCTTGGGACTCCACGCATACCCGTAAGAAGAGGTCATTATTTCCAGCGCTTTCAAGACCTCGTCCAGATTATCAAGCGGTTCGCCCATACCCATCATTACCACATTGGTCAGTTTGTCCCTTTCGGGCAAGGAATTGATTTGGTTGATAATCTGGTTGGATGTCAGATTGGCGGTAAAACCCTGCTTGCCGGTCATGCAGAATTTGCATTTCATTTTACAGCCTACTTGGGAAGAGACACAAAGCGTAGCCCGGTCTCCGTCGGGTATATAGACAGCTTCCACAAAATGTCCCTCGCCTGCCCGGTACAAGTATTTCACCGTACCGTCTAAAGAGCGCATGGCATCTACCGGTGCTTCGGCGCCTACCTCACAGATTTCTTTCAGCAATCCCCGATGTTTCAACGAAAGATTGCTCATCTCGTCTATAGAAGTCACTTTCTTGTCATACAGCCAAGAAGCTATCTGCTTGGCAGAGAAACCGGGCATTCCCAGATTCTTCACCACATTCTGCAATTCAGAGAGCGTCAAGCCCAATAGAGGTCGTTTCTGCATATCTTTTTTCATTAAGAACAAAACTCTTTCAAGATTGCAAAGGTAGGAATAAAGTTGCACAAAGGCAACGGAGAATATGGAAAATGAAATGTATAGACAACGAAAAAAGCCGCCCGGAAATACCGGACGGCTTTTCAATATGGGCTTTCTATTCTTAGAAGAATAAATAACGTTGGTCTTTTACGTTGGCTTTCAGATACAAATCGCTGATGAACTGACTTGCCATACGTGCGTGCATGTTAGCTAAGGCAGTCTCTTCCGTTTCCTTGTTGAATGTTTCATTCAGTTTCTCTTTTGCATAAGGTTGAAGAACAAACACACCACCGTTGCCTTTGATAGGTGCACTCAGCTTGTTCACCTCGGCAATAGAAGCGTAAGCGCCTACCAGCGGTTCACTGCTACGCAATGCCGGGATATAGGCAGGAGCCGAGAAAGTGACGTGCTTTACAGAATCACTGACAGCATTTGCCATATTCTTGTACTGCTCGAACGAAGTTGCGTTGGCAGCCTTCATGTCAGCCATAATCTTCTCAGCTTTCTTGTCACGGAGAATTTCAACTCTCAACTGGTCCTTTACCAAAGCCAGTGGACGATAACCTTCAGGAACAACACTTGCAACACCTACTACCAGCATACGGTCGCTCTCGCCACATTCGTACAAACCGGAAACTTCACCCGCTTTTGCCTCAAATACCCATTTCAAAGCATCTTTGGTACCTCTGATACCACCGATACCATGTTCTGAACTGTACAAGTCTGCTCTATCCAGCAACTTATAACCGGCATCTTCCGCATTGGCAGTCATTTTTTCTAAAGTATTGTTTGCAGCGATAAACTGGCTGAACTCATTGTATGCCTTACTGTAAGTTTCCTTACTGAATTCTACCGGACGCTTGACAACGGCTACCTTATATTTATTCTTGACGGCTTTCTTATTGGTTACCTCCAAAATGATATTTGCCTGTCCTAAAGCCAGATTAGTCAGTTCATTCTGTCCCAAAGTCGTAACAGCAGTAATATATTTCAAGTTATCGCCATCAATCTGCGCACCTTCGTAATTAGCAGAGGAAATCCAAGTAGGCTCACCGGTCTGGCCATACTTCTTGGCGATTTCCGCAAAACCGGCACCACCCTTAATAGCATTGTAGATGCTGTCTGCCAAAGTCTTTGTCTTTTCCGCATCTTCAGCAACTACCTGAATCTGGCGATACTCAATAGAATCCGGCATGGAAGCAACAGCCAACTTCTTGAAAGAGTTGAGGGTATTGTCCGATACATTATAATAAGGTCCGAATACGCCACCCACTGCAACAGAATCCAGACGAGCCGTCACATCGGCAGGCAGAGATTTAGTTGTATAATACAAGTCGGTGTAAGAAGTCTCAGAACCGGTAGAACGGATAAAAGTCGTATAGTCGGAAGGATTGGCAATAAGTTGCTCAGTATATTCCTCCATTTCCTTTTGAAGAGCAGCTCTGTCTTCCGCACTTGCAGTAACTTGTACATCAATGAACTTGATATTGCGAGTTTCCACATATTGCTTGAACAGTTCTTTCTTCTTGTCGTATGCAGCCTTCAAATCGGAATCCTTGATAACGATAGTAGAATCAACAATAGAAGAATAGGGAACTGCAGCAAGCAGCAAATCTGACTGATCCACTCTTGCATCAAAAGCATTTTGTGCTTCTACCGGATTGGAGAAAAGGGACTTTGTAATCAAAGCCTGATACTTTTCCTGAAGACGTGCCTGGATAAGAGTCTTTTCGAGGAAAGACCAGAACTTGTACATGGATTCATAGTATTCCACATATTGTGAAGGCATCTGTGCCTTATTCATTTTTGAATAGTCCACCAAGAACTTCTTCAACATATCCTTATCAAAGGCACCGGTCTGAGGATTACGGAACGGAGTCTGTTGCAACATCGGATGTACACCGGCATTAATGATGGCCTGAATCTCAGCCTTCGACACAACCAGACCAAGCTTCTTTGCTTCCTTTTCAATCAGCTTATTATTGACGTATGTTCTCCATACTTCATCTTTGATTTGGTTTGTCTGCTCATCGCTCAATGCACTGTTGCCACTGGAGAACTTGATGACTTCTGTATATTCTTCTACCAATGTCTGAAAATCCTGAGCGGAAATTGATTCCCCGTTCACTTCACCTACGTCTTGTGACTGGTGTGGCTGAAGCACTTTCCACGCATCACCTGCGATGAAAGCAAACAGCGCCAAACCAATAACAATCACCAATAAAGGTCCTTTAGACCGAATGTTTTGTAATGTTGCCATTTTAGTTAATATGATTTATTTGTTTATTATTATTTTTCCTAACATGTTCATTTTAGCGCACGAAGATACAAAAAATGCTAATACGCATCCATTTATTCTTTAAAAATTTGCGCCTAAATGAAATTATTCGACAACTTTCAGTCTCACCAACTCTATTTTAGTGGCTGTCACCTTAATTATTTTGAACTGATAGTTATCTACTTCAATCACTTCATGCAGTTTCGGAAAGCTTTGATAGCGGTTCAGAATCAGACCGCCCACAGTCAGATAATCATCCGATTCCGGCAAGTCAATCCCGAAGGTTTCATTTACTTTCTCTATTTCCAGACGTGCCGAAAGCACATATTCATGTTCACCCAGCTGCTTACATACATAGGACGTATTATCATGCTCATCCTCAATATCGCCGAAAATCTCTTCCACCAAGTCCTCCAAAGAGACGATACCCGCCGTACCGCCGAATTCATCGACCACTACAGCAATGGTTTTTTTCTGCTGCATAAACAATTTCATCAGTTTATGAGCCGACATCGTTTCAGGCACAATGGGGACTTCCTTCACGTTGTTCCTCCAGTCCACCGGATTTCTGAACATCTCTGACGAATGAATATATCCCACCACATTATCTATATTTCCATCATATACTATGATTTTGGAAATACCCGACTCCACAAAAAGACATTTCAATTCTTCCAATGTAGTGGTCAGGTCTACAGCTACCACCTCTGTACGCGGCACAATACAGTCACGTATC
This sequence comes from Bacteroides muris (ex Afrizal et al. 2022), assembly GCF_004793475.1. Lineage (GTDB taxonomy): Bacteria > Bacteroidota > Bacteroidia > Bacteroidales > Bacteroidaceae > Bacteroides > Bacteroides muris. Next base: position 12,459 of record NZ_SRYZ01000024.1, read on the forward strand.
TTTATATTCGAAAAATCAAGCGCATTTTGGAATATCTTGACCTCTGCATCCAGTTCTTCCTCGCTTTCGGCATTCTCTATACTCGACTGGATGAAGTAGTCCAAATCCACTTTACCAAAAGCCTTGGCTGACGCCTCCTTGTTTACCTTCATTCCAGACACCCGAAGGAACAGATAGGACAATCCCGATGCAAACTTTGAAATAGGAAAGAGTATGACATAACATATAAATAAAGGAATAGCACACACCCTCAGCATCAGATTGGGATTAATTTTAAACAAAGTCTTTGGCAAAAACTCACCGGTCACCAAAATAATAAGAGTAGAAATTATAGTCTGTACCAACACCATTACGAAATGGTTGGAAATAATTCCGGCAAGGAGATTCACCTCTATGAGCTGTGCCATCAAGATACCGTAAATGACAAGTGCAATGTTGTTACCTACCAGCATGGTCGAGATGAAGTTGTTCGGATTGCGAAGGAAATAGGAAATGATACAGGAAGTGACGCCAGCCTTCCTTTCCATCTCAAAGCGCAGTTTATCTACGGAAACAAAAGCAATCTCCATCCCCGAAAAGAAGGCGGACAAAGCCATGGTTATCAATAAAAAAATAACGGTATCCATTTTATCAATTTATGGTATCAGTCTGCAAGCTGTCGGTCGCAGCAGTTTCCTCGTCAACATAAAAGATGCCCTCCGGCTTGCGAATCGTATAAACAGTCATTTGCTGATTGGATTCAAAACCATGTCCCATAATGATACGGTCAGGCTGCTCGATACGGATAAATTCATCCGAATAAATTCTTTGTGCCCGCTGGTCCCAATACAGCAACTCTGTATCAAACTGCTCACCTTTCAAATTCTGTATATGTACATTTCCCATCAGTTTCCATAATTCTTCCTTATTAAAGAAATAGGCTGTATCGGCCTTGATACTTGCCTCCACTTGGAAGATAGAGTCAAACTTCTCCAAATAAACCCCCTTTTCAAAAGCCCAGTAAGGAGGATTCTTGCGGTCAAAAACCAGCCACTCTTCCGTATTGATGCGATAACGTGTCACACCGGAATCAGACACCAGCGTAGTCACTCCGCGGGTGTCCATCACCGCCATAGAATCACGCTCGGTAATGGCATCGCCCAGTTCCTTCTTCTTTCCGGAACATGAAGAAAATAAAAGAAGCATAACCACTGCCCCAAGGACAATGGTTATGCTCACATTTTTATGATAAACAACGTTGATGGGTTGTAGCAACATGGTTTTTATCTGATAGTTGTAGATTCACCTATCCATCCGCCGATAGTGATACGGTCACCGGCTTTGTAACCCAACATAAAGAGGTCTTTAGCCTGGGGAGTGTGACGGGAATAAGTACTAATCAATTCGTTTGCACGTTCTGTAACTGAAGGATCCACCGCTTTAGCTCTCTGCAACTTATCAATTACTACAAAGTAAGTACACTTATTCAGAGCTGGCTCATCAGTCCAATTAGGATTAGAACCGTAAAGCTGTGCCAGCAAGATATAAGGATCACCATAGTTTTCCTTAAAGCTAATAGCCTTCTGGCAATATGCTCTTGCCTGAGAGAGTTTTTTAGCCTGCATCAAGGCAGCAGCAGTGGCATATGCCATTTCAGCTTTCTTGTCATTATCGGTTTCCTTAGCCAGTGCTTCGTCAAAGTATTTCACGGCATTATCATAGTCGCCTTTCTTATAGTACATGTATGCTACACCTACAGCAGCATCGGCAGTCGGGTCTATTTGATACATGTATTCAGAAGCCTTGAAATAAACTTCACTTTCGTTACACTTCATCAACTTCAAAATATTCAATGCTTTCTTCAAGAAAGTAGAGTCTGTCTTATTTTCTTCCACCTTAGGACCATAGATATTCTGCAAAGATTCACAATCAGCCACACCACTCTGCACGAACATGGCTACCAGATTGTCTTTAATAGTCTGCAGCACAGCTTTCTTCTTCTCATTCGTTTCGGCAGCAATGGCATCATCCGCATATTTGGAAGCATCAATATAATCTTGGAAGAATTGATCCGTGTGATTATCATCAGCCTTTACTTTTTCCATAGAAGTTTGCAGGAAGTAGTGAAGTATAGCACCGTCCGGGTCATTAGCAGTTCCCCGAGTCGCTTCTGTCAGCCATTTATAAGCTTGTTCCTTATCCGGATTAGGAGAAAATTGAAGATAATCAACCGCTTTTTTGCCTAATTCCTTAGACGCACTCATCGGAGTTTTCAATTTTTTATTAATTTCCGGCAAATATTGTATTTCTTGGTCGTACACTTGCATCAGTTCATCAAAATACTTTTTGTAATCTGCAGAGTTACGATCTTTTATATCACCTAAAAATGCTTTCAAAATTTTAATCGCATCTGTATAGGTGTAAAATCTCAGTGTAGGGCAATCCTTCAACACAGCCATACAAGGAGCATACGCATCCTTAAAGTTACCGGCTCTCACAGCCTCGTGAGAGATACTACTGTTCGAATTACAATTTTCAGTCTGTGCGAAAGTGCTGGTCACTCCACCCGAAAGGAGCAAGACAGCCACAAGCGTCTTAATTTTCATTGTATTTAAATTTTAGTTGTTATATTTTTGTCTATTCAATCTCCATTAATCCACTTTACGTTTGAAGAACCAACGCTCATTAAAGGTTACTCCAACACAAATACGCAAGGTATTTTCATTCAAGAACGTAGCTTGGGTTCCTTTGGTTCGCACGTATTGTGCAGAAAGGCTCAATACGGAACGGGTTCTCGGTATGGGTAATCCAAAACCGGCAGTAACACCATATTCATCAGCGGCACGTACACCGTCTATCTTATAATAAGGTTTGGAATAATAAGCCCCCAAACGATACTTCACATGAGACAAATAACTTCTTCCCATAGGATTCGGCAAATACTCTGCACCAACGGATATTCTTCTACGGTCGCAAAACGCCTCGTCATTGTTCATATAGCTCACTTTGCTCCAATTCTGGAACATCACATCCGCTCCTACCGTCAGACGATTGTCGTACACATACGTCACACCTGCACCAAATGTTGTCGGAATGCCGCAAGCGACAATAGTGTCTTTCGTTGTCGAGGTAATTCCCGTATTGCTATTTCCTGTCTGCATAACTTCGTATGCATCGTTACTCAAATCGTGCCTCGGAGAAAAAACAACTCCTAGCGTTGCCACATGCTTTTTCCCAAACTGATGGGTGTACTGCGCTCCAAAATCCACTTTATAACTCTTTACAGCTACATTAGACTGTATTGTAATAGGAAATACACTTGAACTGGACGGAAAGGTTTCCGCAGCGGTTCTTGTTATATCCCCCCAAAGATACGAAAAATTCGCACCGACAGAAAGATTTTTAATTATTTTAAAGCCTGCGCCTAAATAAAGCTGATGCAGGCCTCCTTCCCCCGAATAGCTCACTGTAGTAGATTTGTCTGGAAATTCCGCATTCTCCTGATACTCTCCCATGTTGTATCCCACATTCGAATAAGGCAACAGCCCCACGCTTATGGCAGCCCATTTACTTGCACGAAACTGCATCGTAATGTAATCAAAACTGGAATTCTTGGCATTTCGCTTCAGAGTACCGTTACCGAGGTTTGTATTCTGCAAGGAGACTGCTCCATCAAAGATAAAAGTCAGCGAATCTATCGCCGTATAGGATGCTGGATTAACAAAGTTGGTCTGGTACTTATCTCGCAAGCCATAGGCAATACCACCCATCGCCCTGCTGTTACTTGAGCCTTGTTCAGATAACTGTCCATATCCATATCGTGTATAGGGAGAATTTGTATTATTTTGAGCAACTGACGTTCCCGCTAACATCGTGAGCAAGAGCACTAACAGTGTTTGTCTATAGCCTGTCATTATTATAGTTTAAAATTCTATTTAATCCTTTCAACACTAAAAATCTGTCTGCAAAGATGATACTTTTTAAGTTTGTATCAAAAGAAAAATCATCCCCGCCCGTTAAAAAAACCAAAAGTTCAGGATATTTATGCTTCATAGACGTAACATAACCTGAAATTTCATATTGAATACCCTTCAGCACTCCGGCGCGGATAGCCGTATCGGTATCCTTTCCCATAGACATCATACGCCCTTCAGAAGCCACCAACGGAAGCCGTCCGGTAAACTGATGAAGCGCCTTGAAACGCATCTGCAGACCGGGAGAGATATTACCGCCATGATAACGAGCAGCCGCATCAACAAATTCGTAAGTGATACAGGTACCGGCATCAATCACCAGTATATCTCTGCCGGGAAATTGCTCATTGGCTCCCACCACCGCCGCCATGCGGTCATACCCCAAAGTCTGGGGAGTTTCATAGAGATTTTCTACCGGAAGAGGAGTATTTTGATTGAGCCACAGAACGGGGGCAGCCAGACCTTCCAGCTGCGACAACACCTCTCTGCTCAAATCAATGACAGTAGCCACTATCGCTTTTTCAATCGTATATGCACGACATACTTCAGGCAACCGTCCCAACGTCCGATTGGAGTCATACACAACCTCCACGATACGTCCATCATCAAACACTGCCATCTTGGCGGTGGTATTTCCTATATCAACAATGAGATTCACCGTATTGCATAATTTTAGCGGCGCAAAGATATAACATTAATATTAAAATCCAGCAGAAACCAAATCTTTATTAGAAAGCAATCACACGAGAATCCTTATTCATTCCGTACTGAACAAGCACAATACCACCCCGACAATCTGTTGAGATTTATTGAAGCTACAACATCATACTGTAACCATCTGATTATCAGCACGATTAAAGTACGCCACATTCAGTATACGACTGAACCCTATTCAGTATACGATTGAACCTAATTCAGTATACGACTGAATCAGGTTCAATATACCACCATATCTTACACTCGTATCATTTGTAAATATAAAACATTTTCCACCTGTACTCGGCAGTTGATTGAAGACAACCAATAATGTGAATCAAGAATTACATCAGGTTCATAATTTAAAAACAAACAACCAATCTGAATAAACGACCGTCTCGCATGGCGACTATTTCCAATTCCCTCTTTTACCAATCGGATACATCCAGAATTGGCCTCTTACCAAGATACAGCATATCAGTTTCAATATCATGTTTATGCAAAGTACGAACGACCTCAGTTAATGCCGTAAAAGTACATCCGTCTTTGTGAGGGCTGCCGTTTACCAATAATGCTTTCACCGTTTCAGATGCTTTTACCTAATGAATATGCCTTTTCCAACGAAGGATGTCCAGCAATATCGCCAATCTGCATAACGCCGCCAGCATATACTTCGCCTAGATTTTCCCAGCCGAGGTGACGAAGCAAAGCATGATAGTAATGCTCTACAGGCTCAAAGTTATCCGGTGTATTGCCTTCTGCTGCCATGAGTAAAACGCAATTTCTGCAGACAAGGGCTTTTTGAATCGCGTCCACCGCCCAGACATCCCAAACAAGGATGAATGTCCATCCGTTGCAAATTGAAAACTTCCACCGTATGTCCAGCTTCTTCCGCACCTTGCTTGAAGGCTTCCACCAGTCCTATCGTATTGCCTTTCATACGTGGACTTCCGTTTAATATGACAATTCTTTTACTCATTGTTTCTATTTATTTTGTATCGTATTCGAGTTTTGATTATAGGCCTTGGCTACACATTTCCATTCACCGCCAATTTTCAGCAGAAGCAGATAGTCCGTGAAATCAATACGATTCCCCCAGCCCTCTTCAAGAACACGAACAACTGCCAGTGTTTCTTCCACCGCCACCACATCAACACGTGCCTTAAATGCCTCACCTCCACTGACAGTGTCCACGTTGTGGTAAAACTGTTCGATGGAACCGCGTTCCGGTTCTCCATCGAGAAAACCGAACAGCACAGCATCATCGGTAAATAACTCGCGTGCATATTTGCTATTGCCTTCAGCCACGCTCTTTACAAACTTCATAGCAGCTGCTTGTACTGCTTCATATTCTTTAATAGAATCTCTCATAATGCTTTTATTGTTTTTATTAATCGTCTGCAAAGTTACAGGGTAATGCTGGTACAGACAAGTACCGAAAAATTATTCATATACTGAAAAATTATTCGGTGTACCATTCATTCGGAATGTTATCCGTATCTTTGTCCTCGTAAATAGGAACAATTATGTACGAAAGAAAAATACCTGTCGATTTGAGTTGCCCGCTTCGGCTGACAATGAGCCTGATAGATTCTAAGTGGAAGTCTTGCATACTGGACGAACTTCGCAATGCAGCTATGCGTCCGAGCGAATTACACAAGGCTTTACCTGAAGCCACACCACGTGTACTCGATTTACAACTAAAAGAACTGGTGGATGATGGCCTTGTAGGTAAAACCATCTACCCTGAGCTTCCACCACGCTCGGAATATTCCATTACAGAACTCGGGCAATCACTATTGCCAATCCTTGATGCCATGATTACATGGGGAGAAGCAAATCGGGATTTATTCGTCAGAAAATATGGCCAGGAATGAAATCTACAGCCGAACTGTGTTAATTTGTCGGTAGCATACAGGTGTGCAGCCAGTTCAATCAGTGCCACGTGTTAAAGATCACACTTCAGCAGGTAATGATTTGAAAACCTGACGGCTTCATACATCCGCTTTTCTTTGCATTATCCCGTTTTTTCGTATGTCCTATTTTGTCCTCGCAAACGCCTTATTAACAGGCGTTACAAAGAGTTTTCCACCTTTTATTAGCCTTTTCCAGAGATTTTCAGTAAGTTTGCGGCATGAAACGAAGCCTGCTTATACATATATATATAGTAATCTTTTTTTTCTACCTGCCTGCGGCGAATGCCCAGGTGGCGCAACAGCAAAAGACAGCCACAACAGACTCCATACGCGTCAGCCTACTGACTTGTGCTGCAGGAGGAGAAATTTATTCCCTGTTCGGACACACCGCCATACGGTACGAGAATTATACGCGTGGTATTGACGCCGTCTTCAATTACGGCATGTTCAACTTCAATGCCCCTAACTTCATCCTTCGTTTTGCCTTGGGAGAAACGGATTATCAACTAGGAGTGACCGGCTATGGACATTTCGCCGCCGAATACAACTATCTGGGACGCGACGTCTGGCAACAGACACTCAACCTGACGCAGGAAGAGAAAGAACGCCTGGCGGCACTGCTGAAAGAGAATTATCGCCCTGAAAACCGGGTGTACCGCTACAACTTCTTCTACGACAATTGCGCCACTCGCCCGCGAGACCTGATAGAGCGTGCCATCAACGGCACCCTGCACTATGCCGACAACATGACCGACTGCAATACGGGGCTCTCCTTCAGAGATTTGCTGCACGCATACAGCGAAGGGCATCCGTGGTCGCGCTTCGGCATGGACTTGTGCATGGGCAGCAAGGCAGACGAGCCCATCAGCAAACGGCTGGCCATGTTTGTCCCCTTCTACCTGCAAGCGTATTTCAACAAAGCACAGATTGCAGACAAAAAGGGGCAAAAAAGACCCTTGGTGACCCGGGAAGAGAGAATCGTAGTGACGGGAAAAACGCCTGCCGATTTCGTCAGCGAAGACATCACCCCCATGCAGGCAGCTTCATTATTACTGGTACTCACAGCAGGCATCAGCCTCTATGGCATACGAAGAGGAAAAACATTTTGGGGAACAGACCTTGTACTTTTCCTTGCGGCAGGAGTAGCCGGATGCATATTGGCCTTCCTAGTACTGTGTTCACAGCACCCGGCAGTAAGCCCCAACTACCTGCTGTTTGTGTTCCATCCGCTCCACCTGTTCTGCCTTCCATGGATGCTATATAGGGTGCGGAAAAGGAAGTCAAGCCGCTATATGCTGGCCAATTTTATTATTTTAATACTTTTTATAGGGATTTGGGCAATAATTCCACAGAGAATTCCACCAGCAGTATTACCTTTGGCACTATGTTTGCTGATACGTTCTGCAAACCACCTCATTCTGACATACAAACGAAAATAATGAAAAAAGGACTGATAACTTCCATACTCGCACTTACATTCAGCAGTATACAAGCCCAACCGTTGCCCGCTTCCCCAAAGCTGGTGGTGGCGCTGACCATTGACCAGTTGCGCACAGACTATATGGAAGCATTCTCGTCCTTATACGGAGAAAAGGGATTCAAGCGCTTACTGCGTGAAGGTAAAGTATTCCGCCAAGCAGAATTTCCCTTCTGCGGAACAGACCGGGCTTCGGCTATTGCCGCCATCTTCACCGGAACAACACCGTCTATGAACGGCATCATTGCAGAACAGTGGCTGGATGCAGGTACGTTGCGCCCCATAAACTGCGTAGAAGACCCCAACTTCATGGGCAACTATACCGACGAAAGCACTTCCCCCTCCCAATTACTGACCTCCACCATTGCCGACGAGCTGAAAGTAGCCACCCGCAACAAAGGCTTGGTCTATGCCATCGCACCTTTCCGCGATGCCGCCATATTGGGTGCAGGACACGCGGGAAACGGAGCTTTCTGGCTTAATAACAATACTGGAAAATGGTGTAGTACAACCTACTATAACGAGTTTCCGTGGTGGCTGAGTCAATACAACGACCGGAAATCTCCCGACTACCGTATCAAGGATATGGTATGGACACCCGCACTTCCCTTTACCAGCTATACATTTCTGCCCGAATGGCGCAACGAGCCCTTCAAATACAAACTGGACGGTGAACGCACAAATAAGTTCCGCCGTCTGATTACCAGCCCTTTCATCAACGAGGAAATCAACCTGCTGACCGAAGAGCTGCTGAACAAGAGTACCATCGGACAAGATGACGTGCCCGACCTGCTATCTCTGACCTATTATGCTGGAAATTATAACCATCGTAGTACGCAGGAGTGTGCCATGGAAATGCAAGACACCTACGTACGACTGGACCGTAGCATAGCTTCCTTATTAGAACTCATAGAACGTAGAATCGGGCTCCATAACGTACTTTTCTGCATCACCTCTACCGGCTATGCCGACCCGGAAGCCGCCGATCCGGGCACATACCGGATACCAGGCGGAGAATTCCACCTGAACCGCTGTGCCGCCCTACTGAACATGTACCTCATGGCATCCTATGGCGAGGGACAATATGTGGAAGCCTATTATAACCAACAAATCTATCTCAACCATAAACTCATTGAGAACAAGCAGTTGAGCCTGACTGAAATTCAAGAAAAGTCCGCTGAATTTCTGGTGCAGTTCAGTGGCGTGAGCGAAGTATATTCAGCCCATCGCCTGCTGCTGGGTCCCTGGTCGCCGCAAATAGAACGCATACGCAATGGATTTCATCGCAAGCGTTCCGGTGACTTGCTTATTGAAATACTCCCTGGCTGGACTGTCATGCAGGAAAATAGTACCGATAACCGTGTAGTACGTACAGCTGATATTCCTGCTCCCCTTATTTTGTTGGGAGGTGGAATGAAGGCTGAAACCATCCGTATACCTATAAGCATTGACTGCATTGCCCCTACCCTAGCAAGTGTGATGCGCATCCGTGCCCCTAATGGAAGCACGGCATCCCCCCTTGACTTTTGATTCTAAAATAATCCGTGCAAATCTGGGTAATCTGTATAGAAATCAGTAACTTTGCACGCTCAACTAACTCAGTAATAATAATAAAATAAATATATAATGGGATTTAATGAATTTTTAAGCTCGATTTTCGGCAACAAATCCACACGCGACATGAAGGAAATACAACCGTGGGTGGAGAAAATCAAAGCCGCTTACCCGGAAGTAGCCAAACTCGACAACGACGCCTTACGCGCCAAGACAGAAGAACTGAAAGCCTACATCCACGATTCGGCAACCGAACAACGCGCCAAAGTAGAAGAACTGAAAGCCAGCGTTGAAGATACCGAACTGGAAAAACGCGAAGACCTCTTCAACCAGATCGACAAAATCGAAAAAGAAATATTGGAGATTTATGAAAAAGCGCTGGACGAAGTATTACCTACAGCTTTCTCCATCGTAAAAGAAACGGCCAAACGCTTCTCTGAAAACGAAGAAGTAGTGGTTACAGCCAACGACTTCGACCGCCAACTGGCTGCCACCAAAGACTTTGTACGCATCGAAGACGATAAAGCCATCTACCGGAACCATTGGATAGCAGGTGGTAACGATACCATATGGAACATGGTACATTATGATGTACAGTTGTTCGGTGGTGTGGTTCTGCATAAAGGCAAGATTGCCGAAATGGCAACCGGTGAAGGTAAGACATTGGTAGCTACCCTGCCGGTGTTCCTCAATGCCCTGACCGGTAACGGTGTGCATGTGGTAACAGTGAACGACTATCTGGCAAAACGTGACTCCGAATGGATGGGTCCCCTTTACATGTTCCACGGTTTGAGTGTAGATTGCATAGACAAGCACCAGCCCAACTCCGATGCCCGCCGCAAAGCTTATCTGGCAGACATCACGTTCGGTACAAACAATGAATTCGGTTTCGACTACCTGCGTGATAACATGGCCATCAGCCCCAAAGACCTAGTACAGCGCCAGCATAATTATGCCATTGTCGATGAGGTGGACTCAGTATTGATTGATGATGCCCGTACTCCGCTGATTATCTCCGGACCGGTGCCCAAAGGCGACGACCAACTCTTCGAACAGCTCCGCCCGCAAGTAGAACGCCTGGTAGAAGCCCAGAAAAGACTGGCTACCCAATACCTGGCCGATGCCAAGCGCCTGATTGCATCGAACGACAAGAAAGACCAGGAAGAAGGCTTCCTCGCCTTGTATCGCAGCCACAAGTGCCTGCCCAAAAACAAGGCACTCATCAAGTTTCTCAGCGAACAGGGCATCAAAGCCGGTATGCTGAAGACCGAGGAAATCTACATGGAGCAGAACAACAAACGCATGCACGAGGTGACCGACCCGCTGTACTTCGTTATCGAAGAGAAAATGAACAGCGTGGATTTGACGGACAAGGGTGTGGACTTGATCAGCGGCAATGTAGAAGACCCCACCTTCTTCGTACTTCCTGACATCACTGCCCAACTCTCTGCGTTGGAAAACGAAACAGACCTTACAGACGAACAACGCCTTGCAAAGAAAGATGCCCTGATGACCAACTATGCCATTAAGAGCGAGCGTGTACACACCATCAACCAGCTGCTGAAGGCATACACCATGTTCGAGAAAGATGACGAATATGTGGTAATCGACGGTCAGGTGAAGATTGTGGATGAGCAGACGGGACGTATCATGGAAGGACGCCGCTACTCCGACGGCCTGCACCAAGCCATCGAAGCCAAGGAAGGCGTGAAGGTAGAAGCTGCCACGCAGACTTTTGCTACCATTACGTTGCAGAACTACTTCCGTATGTACCACAAGCTGTCCGGTATGACCGGTACGGCAGAAACAGAAGCCGGCGAGTTGTGGGACATCTACAAACTGGACGTAGTGGTTATCCCGACCAACCGCCCCATTGCCCGTAACGACATGAACGACCGCGTTTACAAGACAAAACGCGAAAAATACAAAGCTGTCATCGAAGAAATAGAGAAAATGGTAGAAGCAGGACGCCCCGTACTGGTGGGTACCACTTCCGTTGAAATATCCGAAATGCTGAGCAAGATGCTTACCATGCGTAAAATTGAGCACAGTGTCTTGAATGCCAAGCTGCATCAGAAAGAAGCGGACATTGTGGCTACCGCGGGTCTGAAATGTGCCGTAACTATTGCTACCAATATGGCCGGTCGTGGTACCGATATCAAGCTGAGTCCGGAAGTGAAGGCTGCAGGCGGTCTTGCCATCATCGGTACCGAACGCCACGAATCACGCCGTGTAGACCGTCAGTTGCGCGGCCGTGCCGGACGCCAAGGTGACCCGGGCTCTTCCGTATTCTTCATATCCTTGGAAGATGACCTAATGCGTTTGTTCTCCAGCGACCGCATTGCCAGTGTGATGGACAAACTGGGATTCAAGGAAGGGGAAATGATTGAACACGGCATGATTTCCAAATCCATTGAGCGTGCGCAAAAGAAAGTGGAAGAAAACAACTTCGGCATCCGTAAACGCCTGTTGGAATATGACGACGTGATGAATAAACAACGTACAGTAGTGTACACCAAACGCCGCCACGCTTTGATGGGCGAACGTATCGGTATGGATATCGTGAACATGATTTGGGACCGTTGTGCCAACGCCGTCGAAGCGCCCGACTACGAAAACTGCAAGATGGATGTACTCCAGACGCTTGCCATGGAAGTACCTTTCACCGAAGAGGAATTCCGTAATGAGAAGAAAGAAAAACTGGCAGACAGAACTTTTGACGCTGCCATGGAACTCTTCAAACGCAAGACAGAACGTATGGCACAGATAGCCTATCCGGTCATCAAGCAAGTATACGAAACGCAGGGATACATGTACGAAAACATACTTATCCCTATCACAGACGGAAAACGTATGTACAACATCTCCTGCAATCTGAAGAAAGCTTATGAGACAGAATGTAAGGAGGTGGTGAAGTCATTCGAGAAATCCATCTTGCTGCACGTCATCGACGAAGCATGGAAAGAAAACCTGCGTGAACTGGACGAGCTGAAACACTCCGTGCAGAATGCAAGTTACGAACAGAAAGACCCGCTGCTGATTTACAAGCTGGAATCTGTGAACTTGTTTGATGCCATGGTGAATAAGATTAATAATCAGACTATTTCTATCTTGATGCGTGGACAAATCCCGGTACAGGAGGCTCCGGCTGAAGCCCCTGAGGCTCCCCAGGCTCCCCGCCAGGTAGAGGTGCGCCAGGCTGCTCCGGAACAACGTCAGGATATGAGCAAGTATCGCGAACAGAAGGTTGATTTGAACGACCCGAACCAGCAGGCCGCTGCGGCACAAGATACGCGCGAACAACCAAGACGCGAACCTATCCGTGCCGAAAAGACCGTAGGGCGCAATGACCCTTGTCCTTGCGGAAGCGGTAAGAAATACAAAAATTGCCACGGAAGGAATGCGTAAGCCAAAGCAATAAAGCTATAAAATGATAAGACGATAGGGTGATAAGATGATACCGGCAGGTATCTTTTATCACCCTATCACTTTTTCTCCCACCACATTATCACATTTTTTATTCATTCCAACTTTTGAATATTCAGCTAAAAGAGTACTTTTGCTCCAAAGAATAAAACCAAAGACCATGACCAAATATCACTATTGCCTGTTATTAATGGGGGGGCTGTTGTTAGGCGGCTGCCAGAGTGTAGAACAACTATCCATTGATTACATGCTTCCGGCAGAAGTTAGTTTCCCGGCAACCCTAAAACGTGTGGCCGTTGTCAACAACATGCCGGATATACCGGACAACAAACTCATCGTCAGTGAGGAAGAACAGAAAAAAAGCAAGAACGAGCTGGCACGTCTCACCAACTACTACAATGGAGATGCCGTCATAACCACCGAAGCCCTTGCAGAATCCCTTGCTAATGAAAATTATTTCAAGGAAGTAGTGATATGCGACTCTGCCTTACGGAGCAAAGACATTAATCCTCGCGAAAGCACATTATCAAGGAATGAGGTACTGGAACTTACACAGAATTTGGACGTGGATTTTCTGATAGCCCTGGAGAACATACAAATACGTTCCAGTCGCAAAACAAGCTATATGCCCGGCTGGGGTGTATTTCTTGGTACGGTAGACGTAAAGGTATATCCTACCGTCAGAATATATCTGCCTAACCGCAAAGGTCCTATGGTAACTGTCAACAGTAATGACAGCATTTTCTGGGAAGAGACAGGAAACAGTGAAATGTCAGCACGTTCTCGTCTCATTAGCGAAGAAGATATGGTAAAACAAGCGTCTGAATTTGCAGGAACCGTTCCGGTCAAACATCTGCTACCCTATTGGAAAACCGCTAACCGCTATCTTTTCAGTGGTGGTTCTGTCAATATGCGTGATGCAGCCATATATGCCAAAGAAGAAAACTGGGGTAAAGCCGTAGAACTCTGGCAGCAGACCTACGAAACAAAAAAAGGGAAGCAGAAAATGTATGCCGCCTATAACGCGGCTTTGGGCTACGAAATGCAAGACAGCATAGATACCGCTTTGGAATGGGCATTGAAAGCGCAAACCCTTGCCCGCGAAAAAAGCAAAACAGTCCCCCAAAATACAAGTGAAATACATGATGGAGCCATTTCCTATTATATTTTCATCAGCATGTATGTAGACGAATTGAAGAATCGAAAAGAGGGAATGGCACGCTTGAACATGCAAATGAACCGATTTGATGATGATTTTTAGTCAAATGATGCAGAGATAACCGTTTTTTTTATACCTTTGAACAACAATTAAGAAAAGAAAGTTATTATGAAACTCAGTCAATCGTCATTAGCACTTCTGGAAGAGACTCTTAAAAAAGCAATCGACAAGTACAATTGCGGTTGCAAACAGACTGTCGTTACAGACATTCATCTGCAACCAAATCTGAATTCGGGCGCACTGTCTATCTTTGACGACGAGGATAAGGAACTTGCCAATACTTCCATTGAAGAATGGATGGCCTACGAGGGAAATGGTTTCTATGAAAATGTAGAGCGTATCCTGTCCTCATTGCTCAGTAACATGAAAAATGAAGGAAAATTTGACAAGCTGACGATTCTGAAACCATTCTCTTTTGTACTGGTGGATGACGATAGAGAAACAATCGCTGAGCTGCTGCTGATGGACGATGATACCTTATTGGTTAATGAGGAATTGCTGAAAGGATTGGATGAAGAACTGGATTCTTTTCTGAAAGAACTGCTGGAAAAATAATATTCCGAACAATCAGCCTACAAGAAAAAGATAGCTTCTTATAATAATCGAGTAGGAGGAAAACAAAATTGTTTTCTTCCTACTTTCGTTTTCCGACGTCTCACACCACCGTACGTGCCATTCGGCATACGGCAGTTTCTATTTTGGACACCATTTGAGATAGCAGTCCATTAGGAACAGATATCCAGCCCTACACAACCTATCATTAGACATTACGGAGGTTACAAGTCGGCTTTTTGCCACACGCAAATCACTAAGACGAGTGTTTCCCCATTGATATGCCTGCCAACCAAGAACACCACATTTCTTTAGGTTTGCAACTCTGGTCCTGACAATTTTTTCATGATTTCCAAATACACATGCGTATACCTCGCCTTAACTATTCGTCAGTTCAATACAAAGACGTTTTACAGTCAGGAGACACTCTCCCTCACATTACATAAAAGGAGTAGCCCAGGAACTTTACTCCTACTACATAAGATAACATGAGTTCGGAATAAGAATAAATATATTTTACTGACAATTAGAAATATAGCGATAAAATGTTAAATTTATAGTGCTGAATATAACATTTAAACGATTACCGCTATGTTTCCAGAGTCTAAAGTTATAGAGATTTATTGTATGGCCGATGATTTTTGCAAGGAATTTACATTGCAACAGGAAAAATATATGTCTGCAAACATCTGAAACACCTTTTTCCGCATCAGGTTTCCTAACCGTTTTGTGGAACTGGAGAAGGAAGTATTGCTTCCCATGACCATCTTCATCAAAAAAGTACTGTTGGGAACCTGTACCGGCATCAGTATTGTTGACTCCACTCCTTTACGTGTTTGTCGTAACCAAAGAATCCTTATTCATAAGACATTTGAGGGACTTGCCGAACGTGGGAAATGTTCAATGGGATGGTTCTTCGGATTCAAGCTGCATCTGATAATCAATGACAAGGGTGAGATTCTCAATTTTATGTTCACGCCTGAAAACGTGGATGACCGGGAACCGTTGAAGCAGGGTAAGTTTCTGGAGAACATCAAAGGAAGGCTATGCGCAGACAAAGGATATATTGGTCAGGCTCTGTTTGGGAACCTTTTCCTTAATGATATACAGCTTGTCACTAAAGTTAAAAATAATATGAAGAATTCACTGATGAGTATTGCCGACAAGATTCAGCTCAGAAAAAGAGCCTTGATCGAAACAATCAATGACGAACTGAAGAACATTGCGCAGATCGAACATTCCAGACACCGTTCATTCAGTAACTTTATAGCCAATTCTTTGTCGGCTATAGCAGCATACTGTTGTTTTGAAAAGAAGCCCGCCATTGACGTAAATTTTGTCAATGACAGACAACTGTCTATTTTCTAATTTTATTTCGAACTCACGTTAATAAAGATAGCAATGCTTGCATTCTGCACACAAGTGATGGTGCAAGCTCCGTGGAAACCCGATACGGAACTGGAGAAACAATTACAGCAAAGCAATCATGTGCACCGCATAATGAAAGCTAATCCCGCACACGCCGGACTGACGCGGTGGGAAAAGAAAGAGGTATTGAAAAGCAGGGTACTCCCTCTTGCCGAAGATTTCGCCTCTTTGCGCCACACTGGACCCGGAACCATACATGTAGACCGTAAAGTCACTGTCTCAGGCAAAGGAAGTGTCCGCCTGGACACTCCTGCCTCCCTAGGCAAGAAGAATCCAACAAACCGGAATTACGCCACCCCGGAGATTATCCGTCCCCTCGACCGGGAAGACTTGCGGGCAATACAACCGCTTTTCCGTTTGGGTATACGTGGATGCACCGGGCGTTTATCTGACCTTTGCCGGTTTCACCCTATACAATGAAGGAGAGAAAATCATGCCGACTCCCGGACGCTTTGAAGGACAACACTTCGAGACTGTCTATCCCAACAAATGGCAGCACATCATATGGGAAATACCGGACCTATACCGTGATTGTGTCACCGGCTTTTCGGTAAACATCATGCTGGCAGGTGCTCCTGCAGGAGCCAGCGAACACATGAGCCTATACATAGACGACATGCGCATCGAAAAGGTAGAAGCGGAAAACAGCCGGGGATTCGACCTGCGAAAAGATGCAATGGCCTACTGCCACAGCGGATACAAGCCGGGAGCACGCAAGCAGGCTTTGGTGCAGCACATGCCGGAAAGGACTTTCAGCCTGCACGATGCCGCCACGGGACAAATCGTTTATCAAAGTACGGCCAGTCCTCTGAAGCAGGACAAGAAGCAGGACAAAGGATTTCTTGTACTGGACTTCAGCAGTTTCAATACGCCCGGACAATACTTCCTCTCCATCGGCGACGTACAATCAAAGCCTTTCCTCATCGGAAATGATGCCTACCTGGCTACCGCCTGGCACACGCTGAACTTCTTCTTTTCCGAACGTTGCGGTTTCGACCAGCCCGGCATTCATCAGGAATGCCATCAGGATGTATTCGCCTATCATCCCGACGGACAGAGCATGAGCATTGCCGGAGGATGGCACGATGCAGCCGACCTGACTCAAGGAACGGGAAATACAGCCGAATCGTGCATCGCCCTCCTCGAAATGGCCGGTGCCGTACAA
Source organism: Bacteroides muris (ex Afrizal et al. 2022) (assembly GCF_004793475.1). Taxonomy (GTDB): domain Bacteria; phylum Bacteroidota; class Bacteroidia; order Bacteroidales; family Bacteroidaceae; genus Bacteroides; species Bacteroides muris. The sequence continues at coordinate 29,845 of NZ_SRYZ01000024.1, forward strand.
GGCAAAGACAGTATCTTCTACGAACGCCTGCTGGAAGAGGCACGCTGGGGAGTGAACTGGATTCTGCGTACCCGCTTCGGTGACGGCTACCGACTGGGCGGACTGATTATCGGCATTTGGACAAAGAATATCCGTGGTGACAAAGACGACATGCAGACAGAAGCACGAAATACGCCTACGGACAATCTGAAAGCCGCTTCCAGTTGCGCACTCGCCGCCCCTCATTTTGAAAAGAAAGACCCAGTGTTTGCACGGTGGTGCCGGAACAGTGCCATTGAGGACTTCCAATTCGCCATCGACCTGCTGGATACGCAAAGGACGGAACAGAACGAAACCGAACTTTATGCCCTTGCCACCGTCACAGCCATGCGTTTGTACCGCCTTACACAAGATGTTTACTATCTGGACTGGGCAACCCGGCTGGCACGTACCGTCATGGCGGGCCAACAGTTGGAAAAGCGTACCGACTGGAAAATCCCCCTACGAGGTTTCTTCTATGAATCTTCCCGGAAAAAACGTATTCTGGCCTATTATCACCAAAGCCAAGAGCACTTGATGGCCGAAGGACTCTCGATGCTACTGACAGATGCCCCTACCCATCCGGACGTCCCGTTGTGGAAGGCATCCTGTGAAGCCTATGCAGACTATCTACGCGGGATTTCACAACTGATTGAGCCGTACGGCATACTGCCAAGCGCCGTATACGAGGTGGATAATACCGATTATAAGAATCTGTACCACGAAGGAGAGCAGGTAGGGCTTCCCAGCCTGGAAGAATACAATGCACAAGTGCGCAACGGCATCCCTCTCTCGAAGGATTTCTATCTGCGCCGTTTCCCCGTCGCCTATCAGTTCAGGGGATTCCACGCTGTTGTCATGGGCAAAGCCAAAGCTGCCTTTATTCTTGCACGCCTATTCAACGACAAAGCGTTAAGGGATATTGCAACCCGCCAGGTAGAATACATATTAGGCTACAACCCGTTTGCCATGAGTACCGTTTATGGAGACGGATATGACTATCCGCCGCTTTACGGGGCATACGCCGGAAATGTTGTGGGAGCCGTGCCCGTAGGAATCGAAACATTCGAAAATGACGATGAGCCTTACTTCCCGATGCAGAACAATTGTACCTACAAGGAAATTTGGACTCACACCACCGCAAGGCTGATGTGGTGTGTAGCAGAACTGTTCAAATAAACAGTTCATTATACCGCTAAAAAAAGCTCCGGAGTTGAAGGTTCCGGAGCTTTTCTCTGTTTTATGGGTAGTGTAAAATAAACTGTGTCACGCATTATTTCCTATTAGAAAACTCATCGGTCGGGGAACGGCCAGCACCAAGGGGCGGGACCACCCGTCCCGACGAGCGTAAAATTACAATAATTTAAATCGTTCTCCAAACTTTATGGCCAGTTGCTGTGAGATTGTAGCCCAATTGGCAAGTGGCATAGTCCACTTCTTCCGTATATTACGGTATGCAAGATAAACCAGTTTCTCAAGGGCTGTATCCGACGGGAACACGCCTTTGTTTTTTGTTACCTTACGGATCTGACGGTGATACCCTTCAACAGTATTTGTTGTATATATGAGCTTACGAATAGCCGGAGTGTACTGGAAATATTCGGACAGCTTATCCCAATTGTCCTGCCAGGACCTGATAACGATAGGATACTGTTCGCCCCATTTTTCTTCCAGCTTAAGAAGTTCATTTTCTGCCGATTCTTTATTTACAGCCTGATAAACGCATTTCAAATCCTTCAGGAATTCCTTTTGATTTTTGGAGCCTACATGTTTGATGGAATTACGAATCTGATGTACAACACAAAGCTGTACGGCTGTATTGGGATAAACGCTTTGGATTGCTTCAGGAAAACCTATCAAGCCGTCTATACAGGTTATAAGAATATCTTCAACTCCACGGTTCTGAAGGTCTGTCAGAACACTGAGCCAGAAGTTTGCTCCCTCATTTCTTGATATATACATTCCGAGTAGCTCCTTATGTCCTTCTCTGTCAATACCCAGCACATTATAGATTGCACGTGTAACAGCACAACCACGTTCATCCGTTATTTTATAATGGATGGCATCCATCCAGACTATAGGATAGACAGAATCAAGCATACGTGATTTCCATGCCTTTATTTCCGGAAGTACACGGTCTGTAATGGAACTGATTGTATCTGCCGATACACGATTACCAAGATTCTCTTCCATCCAGTCACTAATCTCACGTGTGCTGTTGCCAAGAGCATACAGGCCAATTATACGGTCAGCAACGCCTTCTGCCAGAATGGTCTCACGCTTCTTGATAAATTGTGGATCAAAACTTGAATTACGGTCACGGGGAGTGGATACGGTTACCTCACCCAATGGAGCCTGGACCTGCTTTTGCATTTTCCCGTTACGGCGGTTACCCATCTGACGTTCTTCTTCTGTAAGATGTGTATCCATCTCACCCTCCAGAGCTGCATTCAGAATGCTTTCCAATAAAGGGGCAAAAGCACCGTCTTTACCTAACAAAGGCTTACCTGCTTTCAGCTGTTCAATAGCCTTGTTCTTGATACTCTCAAAATCAAATTCTTCTTTCATACAAAAAACTGTGTTAGCAAAGTTAATATTTTATTTCTTTTCTTTGCTGACACAGTTTAATTTACATCCTCGTTTTTATGTGTGATGGACAGTTATGCCTTTTTCAATGCTGCAATACTTTCCTTGAGAGATTTGATGATACTTTCAGCATCTGCCTGCTTCTTGCGTTCCATCTCAAGAACGGCGGCAGGAGCATTATTCACAAACTTCTCGTTACCCAGTTTCTTCAGCACACCCTGCAAGAATCCTTCCTTATGCTTCAGTTCGGCCTCCAATTTCCTAATTTACAAATCAAAAAAATGTTCTTTCAACTCTGGAACCAAATTCTTCACATATTGCAATATACTATTATTACAAAAGCTTTGATCATAAAATATACCTTCCCACTGAATAGGATCATTCAATATAATAGAAACTATATTTTTACTTATAGGATGGGTTCTAAATGTCATTAATCCATTTGCACTTTTTTTAGCAGAAGGGTTCCTCCCAAATCTAAAACCAGCATATTCATCATATTGTTCTTTTTCCAAAGCTATAATTTTATTTTTTAAGTATGAAATCAACAATAAATCCAATTCTATATTTCGATTTTCCGACAAATAAGCCCAACCTGTTTTAAATATAGAGTAATATTCAAATTCATCAGAAGAAATCCGACGTGAACAAGATTGAACCAATTCACAATTTTCCCACAGTCCTTCATTCAGAATAATATCATTGGATTTCAAATCCGCTAAAAAACGAGCTTTTGCTATATCACTTTTTACTGCATTAATTCCACCATAACAATCTACACTATTAAACATAGAATCAAGATATTCAGGAAAAATATAATAAACATTTTTATCAGCATAATCAACATCTTTTTCACTACTAACCACTTTTATCTTCTTTAAACAAATCCCTAATCGATTTGCAATAGACTCAACCAACTTATTCATTCCCCCATTACATACCCAATAATACTCGAGAATAGGTATAGGATGATTTCTAATAAAATTTTCCACACCTATTAATGAATTCGCAAAAGAAAGAAAATCATTTGTTGATAATCCCAATTTTCTATATTCAACCAAAAATGAGCTACGAAAAAAGTCTTGATAATTAAGGTTCAATGCCATTTTACTTCTACTAATATTATACAAAAAGATGATTGCTCTGATTATCATACATAACATCTTGACAACAGAGCAATCATTCACTTATCTAATTATGGGTGCACTTAAATAATATTGCATTTAACTTCTATAAGCTTCCGAACTTTTTGTTTTGTTTAAAGAATCTATTGTAAACTTTAAAGACGCAATTTTACTCTGTGCATCTTCTAGCTTCTTACGCTCTATTTCTACAACATTCGCTGGAGCTTTATTAACAAAATTCACATTACTCAATTTTTTCTGCACACTCTCAAGAAATCCTTCTTGATATTTCAAATCTTCTTCCAATTTCGCCAATTCCGCTGCAACATCAATCATTACACCTAAATCTATATAACAAGCAGTTGAACCACTTACTGCTAAAATCAAATCCTTATTATCATTAGAGTTTACATTCTTAATATTATCTATATTAATTAACTTCTCCAGAATTACCTTAACAATATTGCACGTTTTATTCTTAGTAACAATTTCTACTAATTTCACCGAATCCCGGTTAGACATATTATGCAACGACATTTGCTTTCTGATTGCACTAACCCACTCAAATGTTTTATCATATCTAGATGTATTAGGAGTCTTTTTCACTCGCACCGGCACTTGTTGCAACATAATGCTACAATTATTGCCTTCCATATTATGCCACAATTCTTCTGTTATAAAAGGAATAAAAGGATGTAGCAGTTTTAAAAGACTTTTAAAGAATGAGAGTACTTGACTATAAGTAGAATAATCAATCGGTTTACCATACTCTGGTTTTACTAATTCCAAGTATTTACCAGAAAAATCATCCCAAAACAATCTGTATATTTCTCGTAAAGCTTCAGATAATCTGTATTTCTCAAATGATTTATTAATTGATTTTATTGATTTACTTAAAGCATTCTCAAAAAAAGTTGATGCAACTTTTGACACCTTAGGCTGACTCATATTTACATCAACCTCCCAACCTTTAATTAAGCGAAAGGCATTCCATATTTTATTATTAAAGTTACGCCCTTGCTCACACAAGGCATTGTCAAAGAAAATATCGTTCCCTGCAGGAGCAGAAAGCATCATCCCCATCCGTACAGCATCGGCACCGTATTTCTCAATCAAATCCAGTGGGTCGGGAGAATTACCCAACGACTTGGACATCTTACGTCCTAGCTTGTCACGGACAATACCCGTGAAATAAACGTTCTTGAACGGCATCTTGCCTTCATATTCATAACCTGCCATAATCATACGGGCTACCCAGAAGAAGATAATGTCCGGACCGGTCACCAAGTCGCTGGTAGGATAATAGTAGCTGATTTCCTCATTGCCCGGATTATTGATACCGTCAAACAAAGAAATAGGCCACAGCCAGGAAGAGAACCAAGTATCCAGACAGTCTTCGTCCTGACGAAGGTCTTCCTGTTTAAGACCGGCATTACCCGTTTTCTCTTTTGCCAACGCCAAGGCTTCTTCGGGAGTGGCAGCCACTACATAACCACCTTCCGGCAAAAAATAAGCAGGAATGCGATGCCCCCACCACAACTGGCGGCTGATACACCAGTCCTTGATATTTTCCAACCAGTTCTTGTACGTATTCTTATATTTGGCAGGATAGAACTTCAACTCATCATTCATCACCGGCGGCAAAGCCATGTCGGCAAAGTGCTGCATCTTCAGGAACCACTGCATGGAAAGTTTCGGTTCGATGGGCACGTTGGTACGTTCGGAGAAACCTACCTTGTTGGTATAGGCTTCCACTTTCTCCAACAGACCGGCAGCAGCCAGGTCCTTCTCAATCTGCTCGCGCACATCGAAACGGTCCATACCGATATACAAGCCGGCAGCTTCACTAAGCGTTCCGTTATCATTGAAGATGTCGATGCTCGGCAGGTTGTACTTCTCACCCAGCATATAGTCGTTCACATCGTGGGCAGGGGTTACCTTCAGGCAACCTGTACCGAATTCGATGTCTACATAATCGTCCTCGATGACCGGGATAACGCGTCCTACCAACGGAACAATCACCTTCTTGCCCTTCAACCAAGTGTTCTTGGGGTCATTCGGATTGATGCACATGGCTGTATCTCCCATGATGGTTTCAGGACGGGTGGTGGCAACCACTGCATAACGTCCTTCGGGGTCACCTTCTACCATATACTTCAGATAGTACAGCTTGCTGTGCTCTTCCTTATAGATTACTTCCTCATCACTAAGGGCGGTCAGTGCTTTCGGGTCCCAGTTCACCATACGGACACCGCGGTAAATCAGACCTTTGTTATACAAGTCGACAAAGACCTTGAGCACGCTTTCACTGCGTTTCTCGTCCATAGTGAAAGCCGTACGGTCCCAATCGCAGGAAGCGCCCAGCTTGCGGAGCTGCTTCAAGATGATGCCGCCGTGTTCATCGGTCCATTCCCAGGCGTGCTTCAAGAACTCGTCGCGGGTAAGGTCCGTCTTCTTGATGCCTTGTGCGGCAAGCTTGTTCACCACCTTGGCCTCGGTAGCAATGGAAGCATGGTCGGTTCCCGGCACCCAGCAGGCATTCTTGCCTTCCATGCGGGCACGGCGTACCAGAATATCTTGTATGGTATTATTAAGCATGTGTCCCATGTGCAACACACCGGTGACGTTTGGAGGCGGAATGACGACGGTGTAAGGCTCACGACCATCGGGTTTCGAACTGAATAATTTGTGGTCCAACCAATACTGGTACCACTTTCCCTCCACGTCAGCGGGATTGTACTTACTTGCTAATTCCATGTTTTTAAATCTCTATAATTAATTTATTGCGAATAACGGGCGCAAAATTAATGAATTAAAATTTAAATATATATTTTTGTCCCTACAAAACAGTATATAAAATGAGGGGGAAGCTAAAAATCCGATATATCATATTAATTGTATTACTGTCTGTCGTATGGGCAACGCAGCTCATTCCAAGCTTGGGAGAAGTGTATGCACAGTCCGTATATCCGGTAATTTCCCATATTCTGTCCTCCTTTTCAAAACTCATACCTTTTGCCGTAGGCGACTTGTTCATTTTCCTCAGCATCATCGGGCTCCTCTTCAATCCCATCAGGGCACGCTATATCCAGAAGAAGAAGTGGAAACAGATTCTGCTGAACGAAATGGAATACTTGCTGTGGATATATGTATGGTTCTATCTGGCATGGGGACTGAACTACTCACAAAAGGACTTTTATGGCAGGACAAACATTCCTTATACTGCCTATACTCCCGAAATCTTTCAGTCATTTGTAGACAACTATATCGACAAGCTGAATGCTTCCTATACAGATGTCACCTCCATTGACGAACCATTGGTCTGCCGGGAAAGCGTACACGGATACAACCAAATCAGCGATACGCTGGGGATACACCGCCCTCCCCACTCCTCTCCGCGCGTAAAGACCATGCTTTTCACTCCGTTCATTTCCATGGTCGGTGTTACGGGAAGCATGGGACCTTTCTTCTGCGAATTCACGCTGAACGGCGATTTGCTTCCACCGCAATATCCCGCTACTTATGCCCACGAGCTGGCACACCTTTTAGGCATCACCAGCGAGGCAGAAGCCAACTTCTACGCTTACCAGGTCTGCACCCGTTCGCAGGTGAAAGAGATTCGTTTCAGCGGCTATCTTTCCGTGCTATCACATGTGCTGGGTAACGCCCGCCGACTGATGAGCGAAGAAGAATACGCAGAGCTTTTCAGCCGGATACGTCCTGAAATCATAGAACTGGTCCAAAAGAACCAGCAATACTGGATGGAGAAATACAGTCCGCTCATCGGAGACATCCAGAACTTTATCTACGACTTGTACCTTAAAGGAAACAAGATTCAAAGCGGACGCAAGAACTATTCGGAAGTAATAGGATTGCTTATCTCTTACGAAGAATGGAAGAACCACGGGAAAGTGATTCCGGAAGAATAAACAATATAAATGGTACATTAAACAATATAATCATGCATACAAGAAAAGAACAAATGGAAGCCTTCGGCCGCTTCCTCGACATACTCGACGAGCTGCGCGAGAAATGTCCCTGGGACTGCAAGCAGACCAACGAAAGCCTGCGCCCCAATACCATCGAAGAGACTTATGAACTTTGCGACGCCCTGATACGCGATGACAAGAATGACATCTGCAAAGAGCTGGGCGACGTACTGCTGCACGTAGCATTTTATGCCAAGATAGGCAGTGAATCCGATGATTTCGACATGAAGGATGTTTGCGACTGTCTTTGCGAAAAGCTTATCTTCCGCCATCCGCACGTATTCGGTGATGTAAAGGCCGAAACCGCAGGCCAGGTTTCTGAAAACTGGGAACAGCTAAAATTGAAGGAAAAAGATGGGAACAAAACAGTGCTGAGCGGTGTACCCGCTGCCCTACCCTCGCTCATCAAGGCCTACCGCATCCAGGACAAGGCACGCAATGTAGGATTTGACTGGGAGGAACGCGAGCAAGTGTGGGATAAGGTAAAAGAAGAAATCCAAGAATTCCAGGCTGAAGTCGCCCACATGGATAAAGAAAAGGCTGAAGCTGAATTCGGCGATGTCATGTTCAGCCTCATCAACGCTGCCCGCCTCTACAAAATCAATCCGGACAATGCGCTGGAACAGACCAACCAGAAGTTCATCAACCGCTTCAACTATGTAGAAGCGCACAGCATCAAGGAGGGCAAAAACCTCCATGACATGACGCTGGAGGAGATGGATAAGCTATGGAACGAAGCGAAAGTACTGGAAAAAGAAGGGAAACAAGATGATTCTTCTAAAGGTCAGGTTTAGCTGGCTAAAGTAAAGGTTTAGGGAACTAAAGTAGAGGTTTAGCAAGGCTAAAACAAGGTATCTATCATTAACAAAAGAAGGTTGCTCACATCATTGTGGCAACCTTCCTTATTTGTATTCATTCACTATTCATCTTTTTCCTTGTGTTTTTCGTGGAGAAGCATCCCCCTTTTTATGCATGCCTTTCAGTAATTCACGGTGGAAACGCATTTCAGCCCTTTGCACCAGATAAATCTTTTTACAAGGCAATATTTTCTTGAACTTATCAAAGTAGGTCTTGTCCAACCGGTCAGAAGCGATACGGGCATCATATACACCTTCCATAATTTCCTCATACTGGGCTTCGGTTGTTTTTTCATCTTTCCCTTGTCGAAGCAACTTCCAAGCCTCGTCATTTAGCTGTTTCTTCCGGTCCTGCAATTCAAAATACAATGGGAAGAACTTGGCTGCCTCCTCACTCGTCAGTCCGGCTTTCTCCGTTATAAACGCTTTTTGTTTGGCACGAAACTCTTCAGGTGACAGATGCTGGTCACATCCATCGCTAGCCCAAAGCAGAGGCATAATGCCACATATCATAACCAATAAAACAATCAGTCTTTTCATTTTTAAATAGTTGAGTGTTGTTACCTTATTCTGCATCAGAGTCTGCCAAATAAACATACAATGAATAATCATCCAGCATGGAATTCTCTACAGCCATATTAATATATTCCATTTCTGTTTCCGTATCATCAGCAGCCATACGCTCTACAGATGGAGTATGCTCCGAAGAAGCTACACGGATAATCAATGCCGCACCTATAAACATGGCGGTCATATACAACCAAGGCCTTACCTTCTGCCATATTGTAGGCTCTGTCTGCACAGCAGTGAGTTTTTCTTTTTCGGGAAGCCGGTTCATTACCTCTGAAGTAAGATTCTCAAAGTAGCCGTCAGGAACGCGGAAAGGATTTTCCGTCCCTATCTTTTTCAGTATTTTATCTTCTTCTTTCATAAGCTTTATCCTTTCTGTTTAATTAGACATTGTTTTGTGGCAAAGGTTTAATACTCCTCACCCAAAAACTTTTCTATTTTCTTCACGGCATGGTGATAGGAAGCCTTCAAGGCACCTACGGAAGTACCAAATATATCGGACATCTCTTCGTATTTCATTTCCTGGTAATACTTCAGGTTAAACACCATACGTTGTTTTTCCGGCAAGGCAAGCAAGGCTTTTTGCAAAGCCATCTCTGCTTTATCACCGGAGAAGTAAGGATCACTTTCAAGCTTTTGAAGTGCATCTGCCTCGGGGTCATCCAAAGAGACTGTGGAAGCAGCCCGTTGTTTGTTCAGAAAAGTGAGGCATTCATTCAAGGCTATGCGATAGAGCCAGGTAGAGAGTTTAGCCTCTGCCCTGAAATAATCTATATTAATCCATGCTTTAATGAAAGTATTCTGAAGTAAATCATTGGCATCTTCATGAGAGAGGACTATACGACGAATCTGCCAATACAGCTGCTCGCTATATTGGGCAACAATCATCTCAAATCCCCGCTTTTGTGTGCTTTCGTCTTGTAGAAGAGCCAACACTTCGCGTTCATTATAGGAAGGGGTCATATGTTTTTCTATTCGCATTTATTTTTTAGACTGCCAAAGATACAAAAAGTTTAATTCATACCGATACACAAAGTGTCTCTTTAGCAAGCTGTGTGTCCGGAAAGATGGCAACAGCTTCTTTCAACAGAACATTTTCATTCTCATAACGGGCAGAAAAATGTCCTATCATCAATTTTTTTGCTCCTGCCTCCCTGGCTATCCATGCAGCCTGCGTGGCTGTGGTATGGAATGTCTCCTTGGCACGCGGCGCATCTTCATCAGCAAAAGTAGCCTCGTGAAATAACAAGTCAACTCCTTTTATCTGCTCTACAATAGAAGGCAAATAAATTGTATCCGAACAATATGCATAACTGCGAGGAGATTCAGAAGGACGCGTCAAACGGGCATTTGCTATAATTTCTCCCTCCGGAGTTACATAATCGGCTCCATTCTTAATGCGGTTCAACTCATATACCGGCACCTGATAAAAGTCTATCATTTCACGGATGATATGGTTAGGACGCTGCTTCTCTGCAAACAAAAAGCCACAGCATGGCATACGATGGCGTAAGGGAATGGTAGTAACCGTCAACGAACGGTCTTCATAAATCTGTATCGGTTCTTTAGCATCAAACTCATGGAAAAGAACTTGGTACGTCATCTGTTTATTAAAAAATTCAAACATAGGCACCAGCAAATCTCTCAGTCCTTTGGGAGAATGGATATGCAGCTCGGCTGTACGTCCTAAAAGATTAAGTGTGGAAACCAACCCCAATAAGCCAAAACAATGGTCTCCATGTAAATGGGAGATAAAGATATGATTCAAACGTGAAAACTTCAGATGCGATTTACGGAACTGCAACTGTGCTCCTTCCCCACAATCAATCATAAACAGCTTGTCGCGCACATTCACGATTTGAGACGTAGGGAAATGACGCGTTGTGGGTAAAGCGGAACCGCAACCAAGAATATGTAACTCAAATTTCTCCATAATGTGACAAATATAGCTATTTATCCGCACAAACACGAAAAAGAGGATTGCAAAACCAACAGTTTTCGCAATCCTCTCCTCATATCTACGTATAAAAAGCTCAGCACATTTCTTTACAGTGCGTATTATATGCAAAAAAATATCCTCTATTTCAAGAGCATTGTTATCTCAGCAACACTGAACATAAACTCCGTACTATCACCGGAAACATCCCCCACATAGCGATAAACCAGACCTTTGTTATTCTTCACACATGCCTCCAAGAATACTTTCAATGCCGGCTCTGACACATTCAAGGACCCCTTGACATTTTGTTTCATCTGCTCCTCATTTCCTTTCAAGGAAGCTATATCCATAGAGTTCTCATCTATAGTATAAGTATAGACCACATTCTCCGCCTCTATTGCCAGTTTCTCAAGTACAGTGACTTCGTCTACCCTCATAGGACAAGAAATATTGGTAGCCTTCACAAGTTCCTCCAGTTTCTTCTGTTCGCTTTCTTCCTTCGAAACCTTCTGATTCAGGATATTTTCCAAGTCCTTTGTATCCAACAGACACTCTGCCTCTTTCCCGGTAGCATTCCCTTTATAAACGAATTTCATCCCGGATTTAGTATCAACCACCATTTCCAACAGTTTCCTGATATTGTCTTTAGGATTACTGAACATGGCGATTGTAGTTGACTTCATGACATCCGGATGCTTTTCCCAAGCCTCAAAATCCGCATAATCTTCGTTCATCAACATAGAATATACCACATTAGTTCCGTCAAAAACAATGCTTGACACCTCGCCAGCCGTCCCCATACTCATCGGACACTGCTTGTTGGCAATTTCTATGGCCATTTTCAATTTAGACTTCTGACTGCATGCAGTCAGTAACATCAATGACAGGCAAGCGAACAATACCGTCTTCCCCGCACTTTTGAACATATTTTCCATCATAAATAAAAATTTATAAAAAGAAAGGGCACTTGTAATATAAGTGCCCTACTCTTAATTTATAGTTTAATAATAGTTACTTCTTTCCAGCTTCCATCTGCTCTTTCAAAGCAGCCAAAGCGTCAATGTCACCCAGAGTAGTAGATGCAGCCTGATTTTGGATGGCAGGAGCAACGTCTTCTCTCTTATTGGCTGACTTCTTGGCAGCAGCCTTCTTTTCAGCTCTTTCTTCTGCCTTTGCAGCATCTTCGAAGATACGGCTGTGAGAAAGGATGATACGCTTAGCGTCCTTATTGAACTCGATTACCTTGAACTCAAGTTTCTCGTCCAACTGAGCCTGTGAGCCGTCTTCCTTAACGAGGTGTTTCGGAGTAGCGAAACCTTCTACACCATAAGGCAGAGCTACAACAGCACCCTTATCCAACATTTCGATGATAGTACCTTCGTGTACAGAACCTACTGTAAATACTGTTTCAAATACATCCCAGGGATTTTCTTCGAGCTGCTTGTGACCGAGGCTCAAGCGGCGGTTTTCCTTGTCGATTTCCAATACCTGCACGTCAATATCAGCACCAATCTGAGTGAATTCAGACGGATGTTTAACCTTCTTCGTCCAAGACAAATCAGAAATGTGAATCAAGCCGTCAACGCCTTCTTCGATTTCAACAAATACACCGAAGTTAGTGAAGTTGCGAACTTTTGCAGTGTGCTTGCTGCCGATAGGATACTTCTCTTCGATAGTTTCCCAAGGATCAGACTTCAGCTGCTTGATACCCAAAGACATCTTACGTTCTTCGCGGTCCAGAGTCAGGACTACTGCTTCCACTTCATCACCTACCTTCATGAAGTCTTGTGCAGAACGCAAGTGCTGTGACCAAGACATTTCAGATACGTGAATCAGACCTTCAACACCGGCAGCAATTTCGATGAATGCACCATAGTCAGCCATAACAACTACTTTACCATTTACATGATCACCCACCTTCAGATTACCATCCAAGGCATCCCAAGGATGCGGAGTGAGTTGTTTCAAGCCAAGAGCAATGCGCTTCTTCTCATCATCGAAGTCAAGGATAACGACGTTGAGTTTCTGGTCGAGTTCAACCACTTCTTTCGGATCGCTGACACGGCCCCAAGAAAGATCTGTGATGTGAATCAAACCGTCTACGCCACCCAGGTCAATAAATACACCATAGGAAGTGATATTTTTAACGGTACCTTCGAGGACTTGTCCCTTTTCGAGTTTACCGATGATTTCCTTCTTCTGTTGTTCCAGCTCAGCTTCGATAAGAGCCTTGTGAGAAACAACCACGTTCTTGAATTCCTGATTGATTTTAACAACCTTGAATTCCATAGTTTTGCCAACGAATACATCGTAATCGCGGATAGGCTTCACGTCGATTTGAGAACCCGGCAAGAAAGCTTCGATGCCGAATACGTCCACAATCATACCACCCTTTGTGCGACATTTGATGTAACCCTTGATAATTTCTTCGTTTTCCAAAGCAGCGTTTACGCGATCCCAAGAACGGGTAGCACGAGCTTTACGGTGAGACAGTACAAGCTGTCCTTTTTTGTCTTCCTGATTTTCGATGTATACTTCAACAGTATCACCAATCTTAAGCTCAGGGTTGTAACGGAATTCACTCATCGGAATGATACCGTCTGATTTGTAACCGATATTCACAACTACTTCACGCTTGTTCATTGCAATTACGGTTCCGTCAACTACCTCGCGGTCGTTAACCTTATTCAACGTATTGTCATACGCCTTTTCCAGTTCTTCGTGGCTTGCACTGGCTACTGATTCGCCGTTCTCATAAGCATCCCAGTTGAAGTCTTCAATAGGAGCTACATTCTTTAAATTTTCCATTAATAAATAAATTGTTTAACTCGTTAATTAAGTGAGACTTTATGTTGACTCATTGTAAATCGGCCACAAAGATAGAAGTATTTTCTTGAACTACAAAACAAAAAGCACTCAAAACAGCAGTGGAATAATCAATTAAAGAACAAAAAAATAGTACCTTTGCATCGTTTCATTTATACATAATTTCAATAATTTATCATGAAAAAAATAATCGCATGCATTTCCATCATTTGCTATACATTATTATGTTATAGCCAAAATCAGGCAACGGACAACAACTACCGTACACAAAAGAACATTTCCTATCTTCATCCCGGCGAAAAGGACAGTTATAAGCTGGAGCGTTGCAAACTCGACCTCTATTATCCTACTGATAAAAAAGGATTTGCCACCCTTGTCTGGTTCCACGGTGGAGGACTGGAAGCCGGAGAAAAACATTTTCCGAAGGAATTCCTGGGGCAAGGCTACGCCGTGATAGCCGTAAACTACCGACTCAGTCCGCGTGCGCAAAATCCTGCCTACACGGAAGATGCCGCAGAGGCCGTTGCTTGGACTTTCGAGAATATAGAAGAATTCGGAGGAGATAAAGACAAAATATACATAGCCGGTCATTCAGCCGGTGGTTATCTCTGTCTGACACTCAATCTGGACAAGAGTTACCTGGCAAAGTGGAATATTGACGCCAACAGCCTGGCAGGTGCTTTCCCCATCAGCGGACAGACCACTACCCATTATACCATCCGCAAAGAACGCGGGCTGCCTTCCGACACTCCGATTATAGACAAATATGCTCCTTCCAATAACGTAAGAAAAGACGCTTCACCCATGATACTTATCACTGGCGACAAAGAGTTGGAGATGCTGGCACGCTATGAAGAAAATGCCCATTTGCATGCTCTTCTCAAAGCATTGGGACAAAAATCCACCCTCTATCAGATGGAGGGATTTGACCATGGTACGGTGGTCACTCCAGCCTGCACTTTGATAAACAGCTATATGAAGAAGGCAGGCAAGAAGTAACCACTATCCTTGCCTTTCTTTTACGTATGCCAATGCCGCTCCTATCGCTGTTCTATATTCAGCATAGGGCGGTATATGGAAATGTACATGATAGATATCATCCATTTTAGAAAATACCTCCCGGCACTGGGGCAGTTGGGTAAGATTTCCTATCAGAACAAAATCCTTAATAGGACTGTTCAAAGCTGACAGTACAGCAGCTCCTCCAATGGTTTGAAGTACAGTACAGATGATGCCGCAAGCAATATCTTCTTGGGAAGCATTACTATCCGCCTTTCCGAAAAGGGAGGCGGTGGCGCTTACGGGTAAGTCAGGCAAAGCAACATTACAAATGTCACCTATTTGCAAGTTGATACGGGTCACATCCCCTTTCTCTGCCAACTCGGACACCTGATGGATGTCATGGGTTTTCAGTAGCAGCCTCGACAACCCCTGCAAGGTACCTCCACCAATTCCCAAACCACCAATATGCTGTATCTTATCTCTGTCTATTTTCACAAAAGAAGTACCGGTACCCATACTGACCACAATCAGTTGGTCTATCTCCGTCGCATGCCTGGCTCCCAAGCCATTGGCAATAAACTCATCCGTTTTGCGGGTAGGCAATCCGTATAAAGGACTGTCGACAAATGCGCTTCCTACTCCTGTCAGCATCACTTGCTCCACATCAGACAACTGTATGCCATTGTCATAAATATACTTGCCGAATGCTCCAAACAAGGAAGTCACCGGATCGGTTGCCGTAATAAACATTGGAGACTGTATCTGCCCCTCATTGATTCCAACGATTTTCGTGGTACTTCCACCCACATCTATTCCTATCACTATACCCATAGTTACAAGTAATTTGCAGCAAAGGTACGAAAGAAACGATAATTGACAATTGATTAATGTGATAATGTGCCAATATACTAATTGTCAAATTACCACATTGCTATTTGTTAAACAGTTCGAAGGTGAATTTGCAACCTATTTCCTGATACTTCCAGTTGGCAAAGCTGGCAAATAAGCCAAAGTCAAAGACATGGGTACCAATACCATAACCCACTTCCAGATAAGGCTTCAAGTGAGGTACTACCAGTACATTCAGATACAGACGTTCATTCAATACATACTGGGTATATTTCACCAGATGGCGGAGCAGAAGGAAAGGCGCTTCATAGGTAAGATGTCCGCGGATATATCTGCGGGAAGAGTTGTACCATCGTCCGTCAAGCAACTGGAACACCCCGCCAATATCATCATTCCAGCCCATAGGAAGATTGGAACGCCGCAAATTGGCAAAGTCCACAAAGTATAGCTCTTTCTGATTGGTGAACTCTCCCCAGCCAAAGCGCCAATAAATATCGCGCATCAGTCCCAAAGAAATCTGATGCTGCAAATCAATCTCCACACGTTCGTATGAACCACTACTCTGCAACACCCCGCTGATTCCCCTCTCCCAATCCACCGAAATGGAAGGATACTTGGAATGAAGATTTACCTTGCGGTCACCGTTCATATAATAATATTGTCCTGGAGTCCAGGACAGACGAACACGGGGGGCAAAACTATTATAAGTATGGCGAAACTTGTTCAGGATATTCGGGTCGAAATTCGGAAAGAATGACGAGCCGCCGGAACCTACGTTTGTCGCTGATTTTACTGATGGCATACTCGGATAGTTAAGCTCAAATCTGGAACGGTTCACTTCCGTACGTCTATGCATGGATATGCCGACTTCCAGCGACAAGCCGTTCACTAGCTCCCAGCTATGGCGCAGATTCAGATACAAGTCCTTGAAATAGTCCAAATGTATCTGGTTGAAATCAAAAATACTGTCAGGAATAGCTTTCAGGTCATCCAGCACATCACTACTATAAATCCGGTTTCCATTACCAAATTCCAGATGAAACGCCGCACGCTTACGAGGCCAATAATCGAAGTCAGACCTCACCCTCCAGTAAAATTCCTTCTCTCTAAAGTTATAACCTATCCGGGGAACAACGCGTAGCAGGCGGTCGCCCTTAAAAATACGGTTGTACTTGAATTCTTGCCGATACGAAATTCCATGTGTACCGCTATAGCTCAAAAGAAACGGATTAATTAACGGTGAACAACGCACGCTCCCCAATTTATCCAAGTCTACCGTATAACGACTAATCAGAGCATCGCCAATCTGTCCCCAGAATTCCAGATTCTTATTGACCGATTTCTTTTTCCGGACGAGTGTATCCCGACGTAAGAAAAAATCCTGATACAGAGTCTCCTCATGCGGGGTTAACGGAACGGGACGTAAAGTTTTAAAGTAGGCGGTATCACGCCGAAAAGCGTTTGTATCTGTACGCAACGTGTACGAATCGGACAAATCATACTTGCTCTTCCATGCCGACTTTCTTATGTCACTGCCGGGAGCCTTCTGAATGATATTCTTATAATCGAGTACAGCTTCATAAGTACCATCTACCACATTTCCCAAAAAACGGAATGTCGCCTCCACGTCATACTGCAATGGCAGGAACTCGTCCGAGTCTCCCACATTTCCCATTTTCACCAGGTTGTTGAACCTTACCATCTCATTGCGTCCGGAAAAGCGCATCTCACGCACACTCCACACGTTGTCACTCACTATCAGATAACCGCCCACCAACTGAAAGCTCTTACTTTTGGGCATAAAGCGGATTTTATACTGAAGGGCATGCCTCTCGCCCATCACCGTATCAATCCGGTAGATATAATATTTCCTGGCATTGGGAGCTAAGGGAGAAATCAGTTTATCATATAATAAAGTAGAAGAATAGATGTTGACATGGAAATATTCAGGCAATCGTCCGTCCAGTTCCCAAAACTCGGAAGCTGTGCCGACACTTGCCTTTACCTTTTGGTCATAGATGTCAGGAGCTGTAAAATGTAAATCGCTATAAGTTTCCATCATATATTCCCGCACCCCTTTCTTGGGCCGGAACATGGAAGGGATATAGCGAAGAATATGATTCTTCTTACGAATGTTCACCCAGCCTTTTATGTAAAGTTCAGCTTTATAACTCTCAATAATACGTTCATAAAAAGGAGCAAAGAAGATGACTTTCTCCATGATGGAGTCTGCCGAACTCACATGTTTGTCAACCGGATAAGATATACGCTCCGCCCCTGCCTTCTGTATGAAAGAAAACAAGAAGCAAATCCCAACCCATATAAACAATAAACGTTTCAACCGCAATCTCTCTTTTTTGAACCGGAACAAATATACGGAAGAATTTGTGTAATGCAAAAACATGTTTCATAAAGAAGAAAAATGGCGTACAACTCTTTCATCCAGAGAAATTAGAGAGTTCCACTTCAATTCCCTTCGTTAGGAGTTAAAGAAATCAGAGCAGGTGCGAAGAATCATAAAATCGGCACCATGTATACCGAGTTGTAGGCATTACTAATCGTAATACACGAAGGTTACTGATTGAAACATGAGACGAACACAATCTTCGAGCTATTCTTTTCACACAAGCTGGTTTTCTTTTTTTTAAAGGGGCACATTCTCAAAAAACACTAATATTTCCAACAACACCCCCCAAAAAAGAGGGGGTGTTTCAGAAAAAACATGTATTTTTGCGCCAAACAACCAATAAAAGGAAAGACTTATATGTCAAAAATGCGATTTTTTGCTCTTCAAGAACTTGCCAATCGGCAACCTCTTGAAGTAACTACCCCTTCAAACAAACTGTCCGACTACTACGGCAGCCATGTCTTCGATCGTAAAAAAATGCAGGAATACCTGCCCCGTGAAGCCTACAAAGCCGTGACCGACGCCATCGAAAAAGGTACCCCCATCAACCGCGAAATGGCAGACCTGATTGCCAACGGCATGAAAAGTTGGGCAAAGTCCCTCAACGTCACCCACTACACGCACTGGTTCCAACCTCTGACAGACGGAACAGCCGAAAAGCATGACGGCTTCATCGAATTCGGCGAAGGAACAGAAGTAATTGAACGTTTTTCCGGCAAACTGCTCATCCAGCAGGAACCGGATGCCTCCTCTTTCCCCAACGGAGGTATCAGAAACACATTCGAGGCACGTGGATATACGGCTTGGGACGTTTCTTCACCCGCTTTTGTGGTAGATACCACGCTCTGTATCCCCACCATCTTCATCTCTTATACCGGCGAAGCACTCGACTATAAGACTCCATTGCTCAAAGCCTTGGCAGCCGTAGACAAGGCAGCGACAGACGTATGCCAACTGTTCGACAAGAATATCACACGTGTCTTCACCAATTTAGGTTGGGAACAAGAGTATTTCCTCGTCGACTCGGCACTGTACAATGCCCGCCCAGACCTTTGCTTAACCGGACGCACCCTGATGGGACACTCTTCGGCTAAAGACCAACAACTGGAGGACCACTATTTTGGCTCCATCCCGCCACGCGTCACAGCCTTCATGAAAGAACTGGAAATAGAATGTCACAAACTGGGTATCCCGGTCAAGACACGTCATAACGAAGTAGCTCCCAACCAATTTGAACTGGCGCCTATCTTTGAGAATGCCAACCTTGCCAACGACCACAACCAGCTTGTGATGGATTTGATGAAACGCATTGCCCGCAAGCATCACTTTGCCGTACTGCTTCACGAGAAACCCTACAACGGCGTGAACGGCTCGGGCAAGCACAACAACTGGTCGCTTTGCACCGATACGGGTATCAACCTATTTGCACCAGGCAAGAATCCGAAAGGTAACATGCTGTTCCTCACCTTTCTGGTAAACGTACTGATGATGGTATACAAAAACCAAAACCTGCTACGTGCCTCCATCATGAGTGCCGGAAACAGCCATCGTCTGGGAGCCAACGAAGCACCGCCCGCCATTCTGTCCATCTTCCTAGGCAAACAGCTTTCTTCCATCCTCGACGAAATAGCCCGCCAGATAAGTAATAGCAAGATGACATCGGAAGAGAAAACGACATTGAAATTGGGCATCGGACGTATTCCTGAAATATTACTGGATACCACCGACCGTAACCGTACCTCCCCATTCGCCTTTACCGGCAACCGCTTTGAATTCCGTGCCGCAGGTTCATCCGCCAACTGTGCCGCTGCCATGATTGCCATCAATGCAGCTATGGCAAACCAGTTGAACGAATTCAAAGTCTCCGTCGATAAGCTGATGGAAGAGGGAGTCGGCAAGGATGAAGCCATCTTCCGCATTATGAAAGAGACCATCATCGCCTCCGAGCCTATCCGCTTTGAAGGTGACGGCTACTCCGAACAATGGAAGCAGGAAGCCGCCCGCCGTGGGCTGACCAATATCTGCCACGTTCCTGAAGCCCTGATGCACTACATGGACAACCAATCACGCTCCGTCCTCATCGGTGAACGTATCTTCAACGAAACGGAGCTTGCCTGCCGTCTGGAAGTGGAATTGGAGAAATACACCATGAAAGTACAGATAGAAAGCCGCGTACTAGGCGATCTTGCCATCAACCACATTGTGCCGACTGCCGTTATCTACCAAAACCGCCTGTTGGAAAATCTCCGTGGCCTGCGCGAGGCCTTCTCTCCCGAAGAATACGAAGTCCTCAGCGCCGACCGGAAAGAACTTGTACGCGAAATATCCAAGCGCGTAACCGCCATCAAGGTGCAAGTACGCGAAATGACCGAAGCCCGCAAAGTAGCCAACCACATGGATAATTACAAAGACAAGGCTTTCGCTTACGAAGAAACCGTACGCCCTTATCTAGAAAGCATCCGTGACCACATCGACCACCTAGAGATGGAAATTGATGATGAAATCTGGCCACTTCCGAAGTATAGGGAGCTGTTGTTCACGAAGTAAAAGGGGATTTACAATTTGACGATTTACGATTGAAGTTACTTCCGTAAACATAAACTTACTTGTTAATGAGCAGTTGTTTAACAATACAAACTTCAATCGTAAATCCCCCAAATTCTCCTTTATCTCCCTCCCTACGACATCTTTTTGTCATATTTGTGCAATATTTAATTTTTTCTTTTTACATTTGTGCTGTATAACACAGTTTTGCAGCAGTTATGGTAAAAGTAAACTTATCTGATATTAATGTTCCGGAGTTGATTGCAGATATATGGTCTCCCCTGAATGACGAACAACGGGAGTTCCTCGCCAACCACTTCACACTCCAGAACTACAAAAAGAACGAAGTCATCCATTGCGAAGGCGAGACCCCTACGTACTTGATGTGTCTGCTGAGTGGAAAGGTAAAAATCTATAAAGACGGAGTCGGCGGAAGAAGCCAGATTATCCGTATGATTAAACCTGTCGAATATTTCGGTTATCGCCCATATTTTGCAAAAACAGACTATGTCACGGCAGCATCCGCATTCGAGCCGTCTCTTGTTTGCCAGATACCTATGACTGCTTTAATGACTCTGCTCACACAAAACAATGATCTTGCCATGTTCTTCATCAAACAATTGTCCGTTGATTTGGGCATTGCCGATGAACGTACCGTGAACCTGACTCAGAAACACATCCGCGGAAGGTTGGCAGAATCCTTGCTGTTCCTCAAAGAAAGTTATGGTCTGGAAGAAGACGGTTCCACCTTGAGTATCTATCTCTCACGTGAAGACTTGGCAAATTTGTCAAACATGACCACTTCCAACGCTATACGTACTTTGTCACAGTTTGCCACAGAACGATTAATCACCATCGACGGACGTAAAATCAAAATCATAGACGAAGAGAAGCTGAAGAAAATCAGCAAAATCGGATAACAATTGATACCCCCACACGTTAATTGTATCTTCATCCTCCCCCTTTATTACCTTAACACGTATCAGAATATTTCCGGCATATCCTTACGCATCGGCAGTCCAGAAAATACCAGTTCTATCCATCACCACCACAAAAGGTATGTCCAAAGAAGAATACAAACTCTCTGTCACTGCCAGTGGTATTGGTTACTTCACAACCCAACGGCATCCAGACCATTTGTCAGCTTTTACCACCTGCCATATTTGGTAAAAGATACACCGGATGAAATAATCCCATCGGATATGTACATAGATGAGACAGAAGTGTATTAGAAGATTTAAAATCAGGGATTAAGACTATCTGACCCCTATATAATAGCTACTCAAACCAGCTCTTAATCCCTAACAATCTCTAATCTTAAATCAGTCCTCTTGCTGAAAGATACCTTTCTGCCTCAATTGCCGCCTGACAACCTGTTCCGGCAGCTGTAATGGCCTGACGATAGTGAGAATCGGCCACATCTCCGGCAGCAAAAACTCCCGGCACTTTCGTACGCGGTGTTCCCGGCTCGGTAACTATGTAACCTACTTCGTCCGTATCTATATAAGGCTTGAAAATGTCCGAGTTGGGATTATGACCGATAGCCAGGAAAAAACCGTCGATAGCTACATCATAACGTTTCTCATCCGGCTCCCCCATACGCTGTACCAAGTGTACGCCTTCCACACCGTTCTCTCCAAACAGGCCTACCGCGTTATGTTCAAACAGTACTTCAATCTTGTCATGCTTCATCACACGCTCCTGCATAATCTTGGACGCGCGCAGATAAGGTTTGCGGACTATCAGATAAACCTTGGCAGCCAATCCAGCAAGGTAAACAGCTTCCTCGCAGGCAGTATCTCCACCACCTACAACAGCTACCGTTTTCTTGCGGTAGAAGAAACCGTCACAAGTGGCGCAAGCGCTGACACCCATTCCTGCATATTTCTTTTCGTCCTCCAACCCTAGATACTTAGCGGTGGCACCCGTAGCGATAATCAGTGTTTCGGTTTCAATTACTTTTTCATCATCAATCGTAATCTTGTAAGGTGCTTCAGTAAGGTCAGCGGCAGTAGCCACTCCATAGCGCAAATCTGCACCGAAACGTTCCGCCTGCTTCCGCAAGTCTTCCATCAGTTCAGGACCACCGATACCCTGGGGATAACCGGGAAAGTTCTCCACATCAGTGGTGGTTGTTAACTGGCCACCAGGCTGCAATCCTGCATAAAGCACTGGTGAAAGATTGGCACGACCTGCATAGATAGCGGCAGTATATCCGGCAGGCCCTGAACCGATAATCAGACATTTTACTTTTTCTGTTTCCATCATTATTTTATTTACTATTTGACTATTTACTATTTATCGCAGGTCAATTACCTCAGCAGCAGGGTATACCTTTTTATCAAACACGAAAAGGGTATCCGGATAATCCTCCCCGGTCTGATAGGAATCGACAATAATAACCACTGTATCCCCCCCCCGTTGCACCATACTGACACGCTCGGGACGATACGTATCTTTCGTCACATACAGAATGATGCATTGCAAGTCCTGCTTCCGTCCCGTGGCTGTCAAGACAACTTTATAGAGCGAGCTGAACCGAGGATTGTCCACCTTCCCCAACTTCAAGTTGTAGCCTTGTTTATAAAGCGACAACAATGCATAAGGATTAACACTCTGCAACTCTTCAGCCGTAGGCTCAGAAACATTCACTTCATCGCTGGAACTAAGATAGCTCCATTGCGTATGTCCGTCAAACCACGTTGTCACTCCATCCGTTTCCAATAAAAATTTATCTCCTTTCAGACGAATAACACCGGTCGAAGAACCTTCGGGCGCTTGGGCTGTAAAAGTAATTTTGATTCCTCCTGCATTCTTGAACGCCTCAGCAGTACAGTCCAGTATATCTTTTGCATCCGGTTGCTGTGTCCAGGCAGGCAAGGCAAACGCAAGCATATATATACCCAACAGTAGTTTATAGATTTTCCACATATTCATATTTTAGATTATTCATTTTAGAATATAAAGGGAATCAGCTTTTAGTCCCCTTTTCAAAAAACGCCCTCCTATTGCAGATTGTTCAGTCGCATTTCCAAGTCGTTCTCATCTATACAGAACACCTCGCGTGGCTTGCTGCCTTGCGCCGGTCCCACAATTCCCGCTTTCTCCAACTGGTCCATGATACGTCCGGCACGGTTGTAACCGATAGCAAACTTACGCTGGATGAGCGATGTGGAGCCTTGCTGATGAATAATAATCAGACGAGCTGCATCCTCGAACAAAGGATCAAGACGTCCCATATCCACATCCCCCAAATCACCTCCTGCATTTTCATCCACATATTCGGGCAGATAGAAAGCAGTGGGGTACCCCTGTTGACGGGCGATGAACTTCGTAATCTCCGCCACTTCGGGGGTATCGATAAAAGCACACTGCACACGCACCGGGTCAGCTCCTTGCAGGAATAACATATCACCGCGTCCTATCAGCTGGTTGGCTCCCGGACGGTCAAGGATGGTACGCGAATCGACCATTGCCGATACACGGAAAGCGACACGTGCCGGAAAGTTGGCTTTAATCGTACCCGTAATGATGTTCGTCGTCGGTCGCTGTGTAGCGATAATCATGTGTATACCTACAGCACGCGCCAACTGAGCAATACGGGCGATGGGCAGTTCCACATCTTTGCCGGCTGTCATAATCAAGTCACCGAACTCATCGATAACGACTACGATGTAAGGCATGAACTTATGTCCCTTTTCCGGATTCAGATGACGGCTAATGAACTTCTCGTTGTACTCCTTGACATTGCGCACATGAGCAGCTTTCAGCAAATCATAGCGGGTATCCATCTCCACACAAATGGAGTTCAAGGTCTGCACTACCTTCGTGACGTCCGTTATGATAGCGTCTCCCCCATCGGGCAATTTGGCAAGAAAATGATGTTCAATCACGGAGTATATACTGAATTCCACCTTCTTGGGGTCTACCAGCACAAACTTCAGCTCTGCCGGATGTTTTTTATATAATAAAGAGGTGATGATTGCATTCAATCCCACCGACTTACCCTGCCCGGTGGCACCGGCAACAAGCATGTGCGGCATCTTGCACAAATCCACCATAAACACTTCGTTGGTAATGGTCTTACCTAGTGCGACAGGCAAGTCGTAAGTAGACTCCTGGAACTTCTTGCTACCGATAATGCTCTGACCAGATACAATCTTCGGATTGGAATTGGGCACTTCGATACCAATCGTACCTTTTCCCGGAATGGGAGCAATGATACGGATGCCGAGTGCCGAAAGGCTGAGGGCAATATCATCTTCCAGACCGCGTATCTTCGAAATGCGGACACCCTGCTCGGGAGTGATTTCATACAGTGTCACCGTAGGACCTACTGTAGCCTTGATGGTGCTGATTTCTATACCAAAACTGCGCAACGTATTGATGATCTTATCCTTATTCGCATTTTGCTCTGCCATGTCAATGGTCGGGCCATTGTCATCGTAATGCTTCATCAAGTCTATTGTGGGGTAATGGTAGTTTTCCAAATCCAGACGGGGATTGTATGGTTCCTTCTCCGCACCTACATACTCCTCCTCTTCGGCCTTTTCAACCTGGAATGCCGGCTCCTTCTCTACCGGCTGTTCTCGAAGAGGTGGCATCGGCTCCGATACAGGAGTTTCAAAAGTCATAGTGACATCTTCATCGGCAAATTTGGTTGACTTCGTTCTTTCACCATTCCCGCCTAAGTCAAGGGTAATTTCATTCAACGGTTCAATCTCTTCTTTCTCCGTGGCAGCATCCTCCTCCTTCTCAAATTCTTTTTCCGCCTCTACAACTTCCGAAGCCGGAGCACTCGTGTGTTCCTTTGCACCCCAAGAGGTCTTGAACTCTTCCGGCGTTTCACCCGGCGCGCTTTCAGCCTTTTCTTTCCGCTTCAAGAAGCTGAGGCTGAACAATCTGCGCAACCAGATTATAGTACGCGTACTCAAATAAATCAAGAAGCAGATGGCAGTCACTAACAGTAGCAGCCAGACTCCCGGTGCACCGACTTGAGACACAAGCCAATTGCTGACATTATATCCGTGCATACCGCCCAGATAGAGGAAAGAGTCCTTGTACAGGCCTACAAACACAAAACCGAAAAATACCGAGAACCACACCAGCATCAACGAACAGCCGACGAACCACTTCCACAAGCGCACCACACGCACCCGCATCAACTTCAGCCCCGCCACAGCCAAGAAGACAAGAATCAAGAAAGACGATACACCAAAACAATCATTTATCAGATAGCTGGCCAACTGTGCACCGCGGCTACCGGCGTAGTTCTTCACCCCATTGTTTGTGGAAATCAGCTCCTGTGCACTGCCTCCGTCAATGATGCTCTGGTCTGCCGCCCCCGTGAAAAAGAACGACGTGAAAGCAAGCAACAAATAAACCGAAAAAATTACAAGTACCAAACCTATAACAAAATGAACGGTTTCACTTTTTAATAACGTTGACACTTTCTCGAAAAATGAGAGTGACAGTTCCGTATCTTTAGTTGTTGAATTTTTCTTTGCCATATTTTTTAGATAACTATTGAGAATCGATTGCAAAAATAATAAAAACTATCCTTCTGCCGCGTTGTTTTCATGCTTTAATTTCTCTCATGCCGATTATAGGCATTCCTAATCTGCAACTGTAGTTTTATCGCATGTTTTACTTACATACTTGCATAAAATGACATAGCACACTAATTTACAGCAGATTGCACCACGCAAACAGGCCTCATGCAAGCATGCAGGCAGATTTTGCTTACATGACGCAATCCGTGCATGCCCTATACACATCAATCTACTCTTTTCCCTTCAAAAAGTAAACCGGCTGTTTATGCAACCCTTTGTTCACCAACACATTCTACTCACAAAGACGACAAATCTGCCGCATCACAGTCGTGCGGGTCATGCCGCAAATCAATTCTGCATAGCACACGTCAGTTGGATAACTTTTGCCTTCGACTAAACATGTAATCGTATACTTCGACATTGTCACAGCCACTACAAGTTCATCATATAGATAAGAGACAAATCACAAGATATAGAAATTCTCATCTAGATGGTAAATATGTTGAAATTCCCGACCTTACTGCTATAGCCTGCCGACCTTGGCCCCGGCAACCATCATATAAAGATACGCATTGACAATTCACCCAGCTTTGTACCAGCCGAAATCCAAAGCTCACACGCCTAAACTGACGGCACACTAATCAACAGGAACAACAATCCAGGCAACTTCTATATCGAAGCACCCCCACACGCCTATCTCAAACAGGTACAAGTCTACCCTACCCGACCAGACAACCATTGCCTGAATGACTTCTTGCAGAACGAAGCCTATATGCCCCTTGACTACATGAACAATCATCCCTCATTCACCATATCAAGACTGGGCAACGAGTTGGGTGACGACGTTGACCTGATGCGTAATTGGCTGTATGAATTCAGTTTGCCTATGTCGATACCCCAAAGGGAGGTACCTTGAATAACAGTTACCGGAAGACAAGAGGAACAGAATATCATGTAGTGAAAAAAGAATAATCCTGCCAATTAATTTGCTTCTACTTTCGGTTTGCGCTATCTTTGCGTTTCAAATCAAGAAGATATGAAAAAAGAAAGCCAAGTGATATTCGATCGGAATGTTGTAGAGTTTGTGACCGTAGCCGCCGAGTTTTGCAAGTTTCTGGAACAAGCGGAAGGGGTGAAACGCTCTACATTCGTCGATACATCCTTAAAAATACTTCCGCTGCTCTACCTGAAGGCCTCCATGCTGCCCGAGTGCGAAACCATAGGAGATGAGGCACCGGAAACATTCGTCACTGAAGAGACCTATGAGGTACTCCGCATGAACCTCGCCAATATTCTGGCCGAGAAAGATGACTATCTGGACGTGTTCGTATCTGACATGAAGTATAGTGACCAGCCCATCACCAGGAATATTTCCGAAGATTTGGCCGATATATATCAGGACATCAAAGACTTCATCTTCGTATTCCAACTGGGTTTCAACGAGACGATGAACGATTCGCTTGCCATCTGCCAGGAAAACTTCCGCCTCCATTGGGGACAAAAACTTGTCAACACCCTGCGTGCCCTGCACGAGGTGAAGTATGCGCAAGATGAGGATGAAGAGGAAGAAACCGCCGACTTTGAATATTAAATTATGGTTATCAAAAGAACAATAGATAAAGAAACAGTGAAAGATTTGCCCAAAGCCGCCTTTCCGGGACAAATACATGTCGTACAAACACCCTGGGAAGCGGAAAAAGCGGTCTCTTATCTGAAGTCCTGCCCGCTACTGGGCATAGACAGTGAGACCCGCCCGTCGTTCACAAAAGGTCATGTCCACAAGGTAGCCCTGCTACAAATTTCTTCAGAAGAACATTGCTTTCTGTTTCGCCTCAATCTCACGGGACTGACATTACCGGTCATCACATTGCTGGAAAACCCAAATGTAACGAAAGTAGGCCTTTCCTTGCGGGATGACTTCATGATGCTGCACAAGCGGGCGCCTTTCGAACAGCGTGCCTGCATTGAATTACAAGAATATGTCCGCACTTTTGGTATCCAGGATAAAAGCCTGCAAAAGATATATGCCATCCTTTTCGGGGAAAAGATTTCGAAAAGCCAGCGCCTTTCCAATTGGGAAGCCGAAAACCTGACCGAACCGCAGAAACTGTATGCAGCCACCGATGCTTGGGCATGTCTCAACATCTACAACAAACTGCAAGAACTGAAACAGACAGGAGATTTTGAAATAGAAAATAATAATGTATAATTGATGAATGTACCAATGTACAAAGTATACCTTAAACCCAAGAAAGAAGAGTCATTGAAGCGTTTTCATCCGTGGGTGTTTTCCGGTGCCATCGCACATTTCGACGGAGAACCCGAAGAAGGTGAAGTAGTTGAAATCTATACGTCCAAAAAGGAATTCATAGCCAAAGGACATTTTCAGATTGGCAGTATCGCCGTACGCATACTGACCTTCCACCAGGACGAGGAAATCAACGCAGACTTCTGGAAACGCAAACTCAGCATAGCATACGACATGCGCCGCAGCATTGGCATAGCCGGAAACCCGACAAACAACACCTATCGCCTGGTGCATGGAGAGGGAGATAACCTGCCGGGACTGGTGATTGACATTTATGCCCGTACCGCAGTGATGCAGGCACATTCTGCCGGCATGCACCTCGACCGCATGGCCATTGCCGATGCCCTTACCGAAGTGATGGGAAACCAGATAGACAATATCTATTACAAATCGGAAACGACCCTTCCCTTCAAAGCCGACCTCTATCCGGAGAACGGTTTCTTGAAAGGCGGCAGCACAGACAATGTAGCCATGGAGTACGGTCTGAAGTTCCACATCGACTGGCTGAAAGGCCAAAAGACCGGTTTCTTCGTAGACCAACGCGAAAACCGTTCGCTACTGGAACGTTATGCCAAAGACCGCAGCGTACTGAATATGTTCTGCTATACCGGCGGCTTCTCCGTATATGCCATGCGCGGAGACGCTAAACTGGTGCATTCCGTGGACAGTTCCGCCAAAGCCATCGACCTGACCAACAAGAATATAGAGCTGAACTTCCCGGGTGACACCCGCCATGCCGCATACGCAGAAGATGCCTTCAAGTACCTTGACCGCATGGGCGACCAATACGACCTGATAGTTCTTGACCCTCCTGCTTTTGCCAAGCACCGCGATGCTCTGCGCAATGCCCTGCAAGGCTACCGCAAACTGAACGTCAAGGCTTTCGAGAAAATCAAGCCCGGCGGCATCCTCTTCACATTCTCGTGCTCACAAGCCGTCAGCAAAGAAAACTTCCGTACGGCTGTGTTTACAGCCGCTGCCATGTCCGGCCGCAGCGTACGCATCCTGCACCAACTGACGCAACCTGCCGACCATCCGGTCAGTATCTATCATCCGGAAGGGGAATACCTGAAAGGACTGGTTCTATATGTAGAATAGAGGAAAAAGCAGGCTAACAGAGCGTAACTATTCAGCGAATCGAATACAATCAGGTTGGTCAGCAACAATTTTAGAATAATCCTCTGATTATCATTAAAATAACAGTGATTCTATTTGTGAATGTCAGATAAAATCGCTATCTTTGTATCT
>NZ_SRYZ01000025.1 GCF_004793475.1 Bacteroides muris (ex Afrizal et al. 2022)
ACTCGCGACCCTAACCTTGGCAAGGTTATGCTCTACCAACTGAGCTATTTCCGCAATGTATAAAAGCGTGAAGAGAAGGAGACTCGAACTCCCACGACATAATTGTCACTACCCCCTCAAAGTAGCGCGTCTACCAATTCCGCCACCTCTCCAACTTACTTTCAACAATTCAAAGAACCGACCGCCTTACCTTGGTGCCCAGAACAGGACTCGAACCTGCATGCCTCTCGACACACGCACCTGAAACGTGCGCGTCTACCAATTCCGCCACCTGGGCATAGGTAATCTGCAATACATCTAAAGAGCGGAAAACGAGACTCGAACTCGCGACCCTAACCTTGGCAAGGTTATGCTCTACCAACTGAGCTATTTCCGCGATTGCGGATGCAAAGGTAGATATTTTCCTTAAACCTGCAAACATTCCGCAGACTTTTTTTCATTCAAAAAATGCACATTTTGTTACGTATACAATTATACTTTTGATTATCAACTCATTCGCCCACGATAATCTTCGTAAGAAAATTGCTTGAAAACTTCTGATTTCCCTTCTTTTGTCCACATTGCAATGGCCGGATGGTGAATTCCATTGAACATATTCGTCTTTACAGTGGTGTAATGTATCATGTCTTCAAAGACGATTCTCTCCCCTATCTGCAGTTCATGGTCAAAACTCCACAGTCCCATATAGTCGCCGCTCAAGCAGGAGTTTCCTCCAAGGCGATAGACGTAAGGGCCCGCATCGCCCATTTCCGCTCCACGCACCGCAGGCTGGTAGGGCATCTCCAAGCAATCAGGCATATGGCACGTAAAGCTAACATTGAGGATGGCGGTACGAATGCCGCGGTTTTCCACGATATCCACTATTTCCGAGCTCAGCACACCGGTCTGCCAGGTGAAAGCAGAACCTGGTTCAAGAATGATTTGAAGATGCGGATAGCGTTCCTTAAAACCCTTCAATAGGCGGACAAGATGCTCTACATCATAATCCTTGCGCGTCATCAAATGGCCCCCTCCCAAATTCAACCACTTAATCTGTGAGAACCAGCGGGAGAATTTTCCTTCCAAATGCTCCAATGTACGTTCCAGCTCGTAGGAAGAAGACTCGCAGTGACAATGACAGTGAAAACCTTCAATACCGGCCGGAAGTTTTTCGGGAAGCTGGTCGGTCATCACACCAAAACGGGTACCAGGCGCACAAGGATTATACAGTTCCGTCTCCACCTCCGAATATTCGGGATTGATGCGGATACCGCAGGAAATGCCGCTTCCTTCCGCCGTCACCGCCGGATAAAAGCGATGGAACTGCGAAAGCGAATTGAAAGTGACATGACTGCTGCACCGCATTATCTCCGGAAATTCGGCCTCGGTATAAGCCGGCGAGTACGTATGCGCCTTGCTTCCGAACTCCTCCAATGCCAGACGGGCTTCGTAGACGGAACTTGCCGTAGAGTGATTTATATACTCCCTGAAAATAGGAAAGGAACGCCACATGGCAAATGATTTGAAAGCGAGGATTATCTCCACACCTGCACGGTCAGCCACACTTTTTATCAGTGCGAGGTTCTTCCTCAGCAATCCTTCTTCCATAATATAGCAGGGAGAAGGGAAAAGGGTAAAATCTTTATCAGTCATTCTTCTATTTATATTTTCTATCATTCACAAAGCCATTCGAACAAACGAAGGGTCTGAAAAGCCCTGCCTGAGGACTTAGCAAAACAGATACCGCTCCTTTTAGGACGCTTCTTTTTATAATGGAATTTACGCGAATCAGTAGTTGAAACGAAACCATCGGTTCGCATTACTCCACTACCCAATAACCTTGAAACGCGCGAAGCGCAGTAAAAGTTGCTTGTCCCCCGCATTCTTGAAGCGGATGGTAGCCTTGGCATTGTCTCCCTCGCCTTCCAGCTTCAGGACTTCGCCCAGACCGAAACGTTCGTGCTCAATAAGTTGTCCTCGCTGTACACGGTTGGCCGACCCACTGGCAGAAGGCGATGTATTTGCCATATTTGCAGAAGACGCCACCCGTTTCAGGTTACGTGGAACGGTCGGTGCAATAATCTGCTGCTTCGGCCGTACAGATACACGCTCTCTTCCGCCACACGGGACATCTTCCCTATCAGGCGCAAAGCCTCTGGCGTTCTCCCTGCGGAAAACGGCGGCTTCATCCTCTACCCTGCGGAACATTCCCACATCCTGAGGTAGGCGCAGGAAACGCATATCTATATCCTTCAGGAAACGGCTGGGAGTGCCGAACTCCATCTTGCCATACCGGAAACGTGTCTTTGCATACGATAGGAAACAGTGTTCTTCGGCACGTGTGATGGCTACATAGAACAGCCTCCGTTCTTCCTCCAACGCCCGGGGAGAGTCACCCGCCATGCCACTGGGGAAAAGGTTCTCCTCCATCCCCACTACAAACACATTCCTGAACTCCAATCCCTTGGCCGAATGTACAGTCATCAGCGTTATCTTCTCATCGTCGCCATCCTTATCCGAATCCTGGTCGGTAAGAAGAGAAACTTCCGAAAGGAAATCGCCCAACAACACACTCGGGTTTCCCTCCTCCTGCCGTTGGGCACAAAAATCATTCATACCGTTCACCAACTCCTCTATATTCTCCTTACGGCTCAGATTCTCGGGAGAGTTGTCCTGACACACATCATTGATGATGCCCGATTGGCGAATAATGTCGGCACCAATCTCGCAGGCATTCTTCTCCGCAGCATCTGTGATAAAGGCAGATATAAGTTCACGAAATGCCTGCAACTTTCCCATCGTACCTTTATTGAAGTTCAAGCCATATGTCAACGGTTCACAAAGCACAGTCCACAAACTGACATTGTGACCGGTGGCGGCAGCAATGATTTTTCCCACTGTCGTATCTCCTATACCCCGTGCAGGATAGTTGATAATACGCTTGAAAGCCTCTTCATCATTGGGATTCACTATCAGACGGAAGTAAGCGATGACATCTTTGATTTCCTTACGCTGATAGAACGACAAGCCTCCATAAATACGGTAAGGCATACTGCGTTTGCGCATGGCTTCCTCAAAGATACGGCTCTGCGCATTGGTACGGTAGAGTATCGCAAAATCAGAGTAGGCATAGTGCTTTTCATGCCGCAGCTCAGCTATCTTATTCACCACAATATCCCCTTCCTCCACATCGCTATATGCCTGGTACACACCGATGGCTTCTCCTTTCTCCTTTTCTGAAAACACTTCCTTACGTATCTGCCACTGGTTCTTTTCTATCAGGCTGTTGGCCGCGCGAACAATGGTCTGGGTAGAACGGTAGTTCTGCTCCAGCTTGAAGACCTTCGTATCGGGATATACTTTCGTAAAATAGAGAATATTGTCAATATCGGCACCACGGAAGGAGTAGATACTCTGTGCATCATCCCCCACCACACAGACATGTTGATGGTTCTTGGCAAGTTGCAGCACGATACTGTGCTGTGCAAAATTGGTATCTTGATACTCATCTACCAAAATGTAGCGGAACTGGTCCTGATAACGCGCCAACACCTCGGGGTAGTCCCGGAACAGCAGGAATGTGTAGAACAGCAAATCGTCGAAGTCCATTGCATCTGCCTGCCGGCAACGCTCCCAATATCTCTGGTAGATGTCGCGAAGCGCCGGAACCTTTGCTGCGCGGTCTCCCTCGTAAGCCTCCTTGTTATTGGCATAGCCTGCAGGAGAAACCAGATGATTCTTGGCGTTCGAAATACGAGCCTGCACCATCCCCGGCTTGTACACTTTCTCATCCAGCCCCATTTCCTTGATAATGGAACGTATCAGGCTTTTGCTATCCGCCGTATCATAAATGGTAAACTGCGAAGTGAAGCCGATATGCCCGGCCTCGACATGCAGAATGCGCAGGAACAAGGAGTGAAAGGTTCCCATCCACAAATGGCGTGCCCTCTCCGGCCCCACCTGACGGGCTATACGCTCCTTCATTTCGCGCGCCGCCTTGTTGGTAAAGGTCAATGCCAGAATGTTCCAAGGCTGGTAGCCATTCTCCAGCAGATAAGCAATCTTATAGGTCAGCACACGCGTCTTTCCTGAACCGGCACCGGCTATCACCAATGACGGACCATCGTTGTACAGCACCGCGTTCCGCTGTCCCTCGTTCAGTTCCTCTATATAATCGGGCATATCCGTATAATCTTAAAATGATAATATTTTTTCTTCCTTTGTTTTTACGGAGGCAAAGATAAAAAAAGCTTCGGAGACGTACGAACATTTCCACAGGTTATAGTGTTTATATAGCAAAGTTCCAAAATTTAATAATTGAAACTTATGAATACAATATTAACGATTTTAATGACAACAGTTATGACTTACGAAATGCCAAAACTTCCCTATGCCAACAATGCACTGGAACCCGTAATCAGTCAGCAAACCATAGATTACCACTATGGCAAGCATCTGCAAACCTACGTGAACAACCTCAACAATCTCGTTCCGGGAACAGAATTCGAAGGCAAGGATCTATTGACCATTGTCGCCACAGCACCGGACGGTGCCATCTTCAACAATGCAGGACAGGTGTTGAACCACACACTATACTTCTTGCAGTTTGCCCCGAAGCCTGCCCACAGCGAGCCTACCGGTAAACTGGCAGAAGCCATCAAACGCGACTTCGGCAGCTTTGAGAATTTCAAGAAGGAATTCAACGCAGCAGCTGTCGGATTGTTCGGCTCCGGATGGGCTTGGTTGTCTGCCGACAAAAACGGCAAACTCCACATCACCAAAGAAGCCAATGGTAGTAACCCAGTACGTGCCGGTCTTGTTCCGCTACTCGGATTCGATGTATGGGAACATTCATACTATCTTGACTACCAGAACCGCCGTGCCGACCACATAAACGAGTTATGGGGCATCATTGATTGGGATGCGTTAGGCAAAAGATTCAAATAAACCGACAAGGTCTCATAAAGCCATGTGAAGGGCGCCTTCTTGAATTATAAAAACTCAAGAAGGCGTTTTCTTGTTTAAAGCAGTCATCTAACATATTTTAAAGAAATTCTTTGGCTTCTACCATAAGTATTCATTAACTTTGCTAAACTTAAAAGTTTAACAATAAAAATGAAACTCATCGTAGTAACAGCACCCACATTTTTTGTGGAAGAAGACAAGATTATCACGGCACTATTCGAAGAGGGGCTGGATATTCTACATCTGAGGAAGCCGGAAACTCCCGCCATGTATTCAGAACGGCTTTTAACACTGATACCTAAAAAATATCATAAGCGCATCATTACTCATGAGCACTTCTATCTGCAGGAAGAGTTCAGCCTGATGGGAATTCATCTAAACACCCGCAACCCCAAAGAACCTCACGACTATTCAGGCCACATCAGTTGTACCTGCCATTCACTGGACGAAGTGCAAAACAAGAAGCATTTCTATGACTATCTGTTCTTAAGCCCGATATATAATTGTATCACAAAGTCCGGAGTCACGTCCGGCTTCACTGCCGAGGAATTGCGGCAAGCAGGGAAAAGTAAGATCATAGACAGTAAAGTCATGGCCTTGGGAGGCATTACTCCCGACAACATACTGGAGATTAAGAATTACGGATTCGGTGGTGCTGTTGTAATGGGTGACTTATGGAATAAATTCAATGCCTGCACCGACCGCGACTATCTGGAAGTAATCCACCACTTCAAAAAATTGAAGAAAATGGCCGATTGAGCCTTAGACTGGCAAATCAAAATTTATCGTACTCTTTGTATTCAATACTGGCAGGCAACGTGATATACCTCCCCCATAGTGTCCCACAATAGATTTGGTGATGGAAAGCCCCACCCCCGCACCTTAAATATCGTAGTTCATATTCACGAACCACATACTCTTTTTCAGATGTGTGACATGTATATACACCGGATAGAATCCATCTTTACGCTGCTTCTGCACACAAGTTCTAAATGTAGCCATATATTTTGATTTACAGTTTATCAAACTTCTAAACTTCTTTCTAAACCGGACATTGCAAAATTACAAAATATTTCTAAACCTTCCAAAGCAAAACCCTGTATAAAGTGCTTAGAATGCAGATAAAACAAATATGGGTTTACAGCACATCCTCAGCGCTATAAACCCATACAAAACATTATTTATCAATACATTACATTATCAAATATCAGCCTTCGATGGCAGCCTGCGCCGCAGCCAGACGTGCAATGGGCACACGGAACGGAGAACAGCTGACATAATTCAAACCGACCTTGTGGCAGAACTTCACAGAAGAAGGCTCACCACCATGTTCGCCGCAGATACCGCACTTCAAATCCGGACGGATAGCACGTCCCTTTTCAGTAGCCATACGCACCAACTGTCCTACACCATTCTGGTCGAGTACCTGGAACGGGTCTACTTTCAGAATCTTCTTCTCCAGATAAATCGGGAGGAAGGAAGCGATATCGTCGCGTGAATAACCAAATGTCATCTGAGTCAAGTCGTTCGTACCGAATGAGAAGAACTCGGCAGAGGAAGCTATGCGGTCGGCAGTCAAGGCGGCACGCGGAATCTCAATCATTGTACCTACTTTGAAGTCGATGCTGTCACCCACTTCTTCAAACAACTGGGCAGCCTCAGCACGAATCACTTCTTCCTGCTGCTTGAACTCATACAAGATGCCGGTCAGAGGAACCATGATTTCAGGATGGGTTTCGGCACCCTCCTTCTTCAATTCCAAAGCAGCACCCAAGATGGCACGCGTCTGCATCTGTGTAATTTCAGGATATGTATTTCCCAAACGGCAACCACGATGACCCAACATCGGATTATGCTCACAAAGCGCCTCAACACGTTGCTGGATATACTGGAGGCTTACACCCATCGTATCTGCCATTTCCTGCTGTCCCTTCAGGTCATGAGGAACAAACTCATGCAAAGGAGGGTCGAGCAGACGTACAGTCACCGGACAACCAGCCATTGCCTTGAAGATACCCTTGAAGTCAGCTTGCTGGTAAGGTAGAATCTTAGCCAAAGCCTTGCGACGTCCTTCGGCGTTTTCTGCCAGAATCATCTCGCGCATGGCTTTAATCTTCTCGCCTTCGAAGAACATGTGCTCCGTACGGCAAAGGCCGATACCCACCGCACCAAAATTGCGTGCCACTTCTGCATCGTGAGGAGTATCCGCATTGGTACGAACCTGCAGCTTCGTATATTTGTCTGCCAAATCCATCAGTTCCGCAAAGTCACCGGACAGCTCAGCCGCTTTTGTCTCCACCTTGTCTTTATATACTTCACCAGTGCTTCCGTTCAAGGAGATATAGTCACCTTCTTTCAACAGTACACCATCCACTTCCACTGTACGCGCCTTGTAGTCTATGTTCAAGGCACCGGCACCGGACACACAGCACTTACCCATACCACGAGCAACCACTGCTGCATGCGAAGTCATACCGCCGCGGGCAGTCAGGATACCTTCGGCAACTGCCATACCTGCCAAATCTTCCGGAGAAGTCTCGATACGTACCATCACCACACGCTTGCCGGCAGCATGCCATTCGGCAGCATCATCGGCAAAGAATACGATTTGTCCCGTAGCGGCACCCGGAGAAGCGGGAAGACCACGGGTCA
This sequence comes from Bacteroides muris (ex Afrizal et al. 2022), assembly GCF_004793475.1. Classification (GTDB taxonomy): domain Bacteria; phylum Bacteroidota; class Bacteroidia; order Bacteroidales; family Bacteroidaceae; genus Bacteroides; species Bacteroides muris. The sequence continues at coordinate 7,597 of NZ_SRYZ01000025.1, forward strand.
ATACCTTGGCTTGCTTCAGAGCTGTCTTGTCAAATACCGGGTGGAGCAGTTCGTCCAACTTATTGGGCTCACAACGCATCAATGCAGTCTTTTCGTCAATCATACCTTGATGGAGCAAGTCCATGGCAATCTTCACCATAGCGGCTCCGGTACGCTTACCGTTACGGGTCTGGAGGAACCAGAGTTTACCCTCTTGTACAGTGAACTCCATATCCTGCATATCACGGTAGTGATTTTCGAGCTTCGTCTGCAAAGCATCCAGTTCCTTATAAATTTCCGGCATAGCCTCCTCCATGGAAGGATATTTGCTGACACGTTCTTCTTCGCTTACACCAGCCAATTCAGCCCAACGTTGAGAACCGATTTTTGTAATCTGTTGCGGAGTACGGATACCGGCAACCACGTCTTCACCTTGTGCATTAATCAAATACTCGCCATTGAAAAGATCTTCACCGGTAGCAGCATCGCGGCTGAAGCAAACACCCGTAGCAGAGCTCTCGCCCATATTACCGAACACCATCGCCTGAACGCTTACGGCAGTACCCCATTCGTCAGGAATTCCCTCCATCTTACGATACAAAATGGCACGTTCGTTCATCCAGGAATTGAATACGGCACAAACGGCACCCCACAACTGCTCGTAGGCACAAGTCGGGAAGTCTTTTCCGGTCTGTTCTTTTACGGCAGCCTTGAACTTCTTCACGAGTTCCTTAAGGTCTTCCACCTCAAGCTCGTTGTCCAGCTTCACGCCTTTGGCATGTTTCACCTCTTCTATAATAGCTTCGAACGGGTCTACGTCTTCCTTGTTCACCGGCTTCATACCCAGCACCACATCGCCATACATCTGCACGAAACGACGGTAAGAGTCCCATGCAAAACGTGCGTTGCCTGTCTTGCGTGTCAAGCCTTCCACCACTTCGTCATTCAAGCCAAGATTCAGGATAGTGTCCATCATGCCCGGCATAGAAGCGCGTGCACCCGAACGTACGGAAACCAGCAACGGATTCTCCACATCACCGAATTTGGAACGCATCAGCGTCTCCACATGGGCAATGGCTTGTTCAACTTCATTCTTCAACAGAGCAACGACTTTCTCCTGCCCCATTTCATAATATTCCGTACAAACTTCTGTCGTTATTGTAAAGCCCGGAGGAACCGGAACCCCTATAAGGTTCATTTCTGCAAGGTTGGCACCTTTTCCACCCAAAAGGTTTCTCATATCGGCCTTTCCTTCTGCCTGGCCATTACCAAAGGTATAAACTCTTTTTTTGTCCATAATATAAATTTAAAGTTTTTGATAGTGATTTTCTCTTTTCTGTTCGCAAATCTAAGTATATTTCGCAGACTAGAAAACTTTTTCAGAAAAAACTTTATGCTAAAATGCAATTTCGACATTGCAATCTTTAATATTTCATTTCATAGAGAGAAATCCCGAAAAAAATGTCTATTTTTGCCGAAGAATTTATTAGACTGGTGTAAAAGTGGCAAGAAAAAGAAAAGAACTTCCCCTATTGGAGAAGGTGACAATTACGGATGTGGCTGCCGAAGGAAAAGCCATCGCAAAAGTCAATGATTTGGTGGTTTTCGTACCATATGTCGTCCCCGGCGATGTAGTTGACCTGCAAATTAAGAGAAAAAAGCATCATTATGCTGAAGCCGAAGCAGTGAAATTCCATGAATATTCGGCAGTACGAGCAATTCCATTCTGCCAACATTATGGTGTATGCGGCGGTTGTAAATGGCAGGTTCTCCCCTATTCCGAGCAAATCAAGTATAAGCAAAAACAAGTAACGGACAACCTCACCCGCATCGGCAAAATAGAACTGCCGGAAATTTCTCCGATACTAGGTTCAGAAAAAACTCGGTTCTACCGGAATAAGCTGGAGTACACTTTTTCCAACAAACGTTGGCTGACGACGGAAGAGGTTCAGCAGAATGTAGTGTACGAACAGATGAATGCCGTAGGCTTCCATATTCCCAATGCTTTCGACAAAGTGCTTGCCATAGAGAAGTGCTGGTTGCAGGATGATATATCCAACCGCATCCGCAATGCAGTACGCGACTATGCCTACCGGCACAACTATTCTTTCATCAACCTGCGTACGCATGAAGGAATGCTACGCAATATGATTGTGCGTACCTCTACCACCGGCGAACTGATGGTAATCCTCATCTGCAAGATAGAGAAAGAGGAGGAAATGGCTCTGTTCAAGCAAATGCTGCAATACATAGCAGATACATTCCCTGAAATCACTTCCCTGCTATACATTATTAATAATAAGTGTAACGATACCATTACCGACCTTGAGGTACACACCTTCAAGGGGAAAGACCACATCTTCGAGGAAATGGAGGGACTGCGCTTCAAGGTAGGCCCCAAATCTTTCTATCAGACCAACTCCGAGCAAGCCTACAACCTCTACAAGGTAGCGCGCAACTTTGCCGGACTGACCGGTAACGAGCTTGTTTATGACCTTTATACCGGTACGGGCACCATTGCCAATTTCGTATCCAAGCAAGCACGCCAGGTAATCGGCATAGAGTATGTGCCCGAAGCCATTGAAGACGCCAAGGTCAATGCCGAGATTAACGGAATTAAAAACACATTGTTCTTTGCCGGAGACATGAAAGACATGCTGACACAAGACTTCATCAACCAATACGGTCGTCCCGATGTCATCATCACCGACCCTCCCCGTGCCGGAATGCACCAGGATGTAGTGGATGTCATTCTGTTTGCCGAACCCAAACGCATCGTATATGTCAGTTGTAATCCGGCTACGCAGGCGCGCGATTTGCAACTGCTCGATGCGAAATATAAAGTAAAGGCCGTTCAACCGGTAGACATGTTTCCGCATACCCACCACGTGGAGAATGTAGTACTTCTCGAACTGAGAACCAATCAATAATCATCAACCGTTTAATTACTAAAAACGTGGCAAAAGAAAAAATCACAGCAAGAGCCCGCACGCAATATACGGACTACATGGTGAAGGAACCGATGGAACTCATGGAGTTTCTGGCAGCAAAAATGCCGGATGCCAGCCGCACCAAGCTGAAATCATTGCTAAGCAAACGCATCATATATGTAGACAGCGTTATCACTACACAATACAATTTCCCCCTGAAACCGGGTATGAAAGTACAAATCAGCCGCGAAAAGGGACGAAAGGAGTTCAACCATAAACTGATGAAGATTGTATACGAGGATGCCTACATTATCGTGATAGAAAAAATGCAGGGACTGCTGTCCGTCAATACCGACAGACAAAAAGAACGTACAGCCTATACCATCTTGAATGAATACGTACAACGCTCGGGCAGGCAGCACCGCGTATATATTGTGCATCGCCTAGACCGTGACACCTCCGGCTTGATGATGTTTGCCAAAGACGAGAAGACCCAACGTACACTACGCGATAACTGGCATGACATTGTAACAGACCGGCGATACGTAGCCGTAGTGGTCGGCGAGATGGAAAAAGATGCAGGAACCGTGGTTTCTTGGTTGACGGACCGTAAGCTGTATGTATACTCCAGCCCGACAGATGATGGAGGGCAAGAGTCCATTACACACTACCGTACCATCAAGCGCGCCAATGGATATTCCCTCGTTGAGTTGAATCTGGAGACCGGACGCAAGAATCAGATACGTGTACACATGCAGGATTTGGGGCATCCCATCATCGGTGACGGACGCTATGGACTGGAAGACGTAAATCCTATCGGACGCTTGGCCCTGCATGCTTTCAAACTCTGTTTCTATCATCCCGTCACGGGAGAGCTGATGCGGTTTGAAACACCTTATCCGGGAGAGTTCAAGAAATTGGTTTTGAAGAATAAATAGAAGATTTCTTATAAAAAATGTTCCCTATACAATGAGTATAGGGAACATACAAATAATCCTATTTTTTATTCCATGTATAATGTGAAATTAAAACCCGGAGAATCATCCGAAAAGAAGAATGTACCCCATAGCTGATTACCACTGACTCTGACATCATCCATATAAGAAATGCCACCATATCTGCCATAATCTAATACAAGATTTCTACTATAACTATCTTCCCACCACCATTGAAAACGGAATGAATCATAATATTCCCCATTGCGATAACGTTGAACTTCTTCTCCGAAACCATCTGCCCCGAAAGAAAATGTACTAATCACCGACATACCAAAGTCATCCAACATGCCTACATCGCCTGTCCATGAACGACCGATAATAGTAGAATCCACTACATCTTGATCGTCTTCACAAGAAGACAAGCCTATACATAGGACAGACAGTAAGAACAACTGCACCAAAAACTTCATAACCTTTATTTATTTATATAATTTGCATCTGTCAACATCACAACTTTTCCTTCTATCTTACCGGAAAGATAATGGTCACGCACCCATACATTCTCAAAGTATTTCACTTTACCATCTGCAAAAGTCAACTTCAAAGTCTCTTTGCTATCATCTGTCCAACGCCAATTAAACTCCCGATCATAAGTCACTTTACCGTCCGTAGTGTAAGTTGTGGATACTTCCTGCCCCTTGTTATCTTTCTTATAAAATCTTAGTTGATACGCACCAGTCGCAACACCATCACTTTCGTAATCTTCAACCCATGTTCTTTCACACAATTTGTCGTCACTATTCTGCATGGTATAATACACATCATCCCCGCAAGACGCCAATCCAATCGTAAATACACATAACAGCAGTATCTTCACATAATTCAAAGTCTTCATAAGTTATCGAGTTTAGTTAATACTTGCGGACAAACATACATAAAAAAACTGAAACTCTTAATACTTCTCCTGAAATTTCTTGTAGAAGACAAGGAATAAAATAAATCCCACTAGTGCAAACGGTACGCCTGCCAATGCGGGATAACGGTATCCTCCACTCAAGGCAAGACCTCCGATATAGGCTCCGACAGCATTCCCCAAATTGAAAGCCATCTGCACACAAGCGCCTCCCAACATCTCTCCTCCAGGGGCCACACGAATCATCAACACCTGCTCCGGGCTGGAGACGGCAAACAAACCTGCCGTACAGAGTGTCATCAGTATTGCCGAACACCACGGATGGGGCGAAAGTAAAAATATCAATAATAAAACCACACATATCATCCCTTGCACCACCGTACCTACCTTTCCCGGAGTGTACCGGTCGGACATGCGCCCACTGACCAGATTGCCGACAACCATTCCGAATCCTGCCAGTACCATCAGCGCTGTAATGCTTTCCGCACTAAAACCGGAAACCTCGGTCAGCAACGGGGTGATGTAGCTATACCAGCAGAATACGCCACCGTTGCCCAAAGCCGTAGCTCCCAATATGAGCCACGGCGCCGGCTTCTTCAAAAAACGGAACTGCCCTTTAAATCCCGTGTCTTTCAGACCTTCGACCTGCGGCACCCAACGCCAAATGTAATACAGTGTTATCAATCCCCAGGCACCTACCAGCAGAAACGTGGCACGCCAAGACAGTGTATGGCTCAACGAGGTCCCCAACGGCACACCAAACAGATTGGCCACAGTCATTCCCGCTATCATAATTGAAACCGCCTCCGAGCTTTTCCCCTTATCAGCCAATTTTCCCGCAACAATGGAAGCCACTCCAAAATAAGCGCCATGAGGAAGCCCGGAAACAAAGCGTCCCAACAGCAAGACCCAATAATTGGGCGCCATAGACGCACAAATATTACCCACAATCATCAATGTCATCAAAACCAGCAGAATCTGCTTCAACGGACGCTTGCGGGCCAGAAGCAGCATGGGCGCACCAAAACAGACACCCAACGCATACGCAGAGATGAAATGACCGGCCACGGGAATGCTGACTTCCAAATCAGTAGCCACATAGGGCAAAATACCCATCATTGTAAATTCGGCAATCCCCAGCCCCAATGTACCGAATGCCAATGCAATAAGACTCTTCTTCATACCTTAAAAAACAACCTATATTTTTTACCGGGCGCAAAGATAATGACATTGCATTCTCCAAATGAAGAAGGATACCGAATTATTTTCAGTATCCTTCTTCATTTTTTATCTTATATCAATTGTATACCCACCATTAAAGACTTCTCCCGGCGCCAAGTGCTGCATCCAGTCCTTATCCTTATATTCGCCCTTATAACGGGCACGGTCACAACGCCCGTACCACGGCTCGATGCAGACAAACGGGGCATTCTTGGCCGGAGGCGACCACAACCCCACCACCGGAGTGTCGAAATACAGACTCAGATAAGGTTTCTTCTCCTTATCATATAATGTAACTTCTTTCACTTGACTGTTTTCCAGAATCAGGGCATCTTCATCAAAGGAGTGTATGTCCAAAGGCAGCAGGCCGTCTGTCAACCCAAGCAAATATTCCTTATCCGGGGCGGCACAGCCTTTTTCGGAGATAAGGATATAGTGCAAACCTTCCGTCTTGTCAAAGCCGAAATATCCACGGTCTGTTGTCTCCGCATCATAGTCCGGGTAATAGAAAGCCGGATGGGCTCCTATCTGGAAGTGCATTTCACACGTTCCGGTATTGATGACTTTCCAAAGCACTTCAATCTTCTTTCCCTCTATCCGATAGCCTATCTCAAGGCAAAACGGGAAAGGATATTTCTTGTGTGTCTCCTCGTTGTCAACCAACCGATAGCGCACCTCATCTTCCTGTTCAAGCACCAATTCAAACTCCATATCGCGGGCAAAACCGTGTTGCGTCAACGCGTAGGAAACGCCTTCGTGGCGGTATTCATTCTCCCAAACACTGCCTACAATGGGAAAAAGCACCGGAGAATGCCGTTTCCAGAAAGCAGGGTCTGCCTGCCAAAGATATTCTTTTCCATCATGCAAGATACTGCATAACTCGGCCCCATGTGGGGAGACTTTAATTGTCAGTTCAGAATTAGAAAGTGTTCTCATATCATATATATCATTTTTTGAATGGATTTCTCCACTCTCATCAATTTGTTCCAAAGATACAAAATAGGACTCTTCTCACCTCAACTCCTAACAAAAAACTTCCCGACTAGCAATAAAAAACTTCCTAACTACCAATAGTAAAGTTTGCAAGTATAGAGATAAAGAATTACCTTCGCCCTTGGTTTGTCTATCCCAAGCCTTGGGATAGAAATCCCCAACCTTGGGACACGCATCCGCAACCTTGGGATAAACTTTGCAAACCCCGAAGACGAACGAACCTCATAACAACATCACCATCATGGCAGAATACAACATGCAGGAACTGAACCTGCCGGGAGAAGACGGCAAACGCATCCTCTACCCACGAATGAAACTATACGGGCAGGTGGACCTGGAAACCATCACCGAAAAGATAGCATACGCCTCATCCTTCACACGAGGCGACATCATCGGACTGATGCAAGCCGTCACCGACGAAATAGCCTACCAGATGGGACAAGGCTACTCCGTGAAGATTGACAACTTAGGAGTATTCACCCCCGCCCTCGGCCTGCGCCAAGACCGCGAACGGGAGACGGGCGAAGAAGGAGACACCAAGCGAAACGCCGTCAGCATCTGCCTGAAGGACATTCACTTCAAGGCGGACAAAGAACTACTGTACCGTACAGCCCGCCAGTGCCATCTGAAACGTTCCGCCGACAAATTCCAACGCTCCTCACAGATGTTCTCTCCACAGGAACGGCTGGAACGGGCCAAAAAGTACCTGGAGAAGAACAGCTTCATGACCCAAGCCGACTATTGCCGATTGACCGGCTTATTGAAGTCCGCCGCTTCCCGCGAGTTGCGCGAATGGATAGCCAATCCCGAATCGGGCATCGACTATAAAGGAAGGGGGACGCACAAGATTTATATTCTAAGAAAACAGTAACCCACACCCATTGAAACCATAAAAACAATGAAGATACTACATACCAGCGACTGGCACCTGGGACACACCCTCTACAACTACGACCGCACCGCCGAGCAGCAGGCTTTCCTACGGCAACTCGCCTGCATAGTGGCCGAAGAGCAGCCCGACGCCATGGTGGTGAGCGGAGACATCTACCACTACTCCGCTCCTGCCGCCGCCACGCAGAAGATGTACACCGACGCCATGTTGGACATTCACCAAGCCTGCCCCGGAATGACCATCGTAGTCACTGCCGGAAACCACGACAGCAGCTCGAAATTGGAGATAGACAGCAGCCTATGGCAACACTTCGGCCTGAACGTCGTGGGGAACATCGAACGTACGGCCGAGGAAGTGAATCTGGACAAGCACATCATCGAGGTAAAAAATGAAAAAGGGACAATAGGCTACGTCATTGCCGTGCCCCACGTCTATCCGCAAAACTTCCCCTTGCTGGACTCTGAAACACCGCGCGACCAACGGCAGGCACGCTTCTTCCAGGCGTTGCTGGACGAAGTGAAAAAACGGAATACGGCACAGCTGCCCGTCGTCCTCATGGCTCATCTCTCCATCGAAGGCAGCGACCGCAGCGGACACGATGAGAGTATTGGCGGAATAGAGTATGTTCCCCTCAGCGCTATGGGAGAAGGGTACGACTACCTGGCACTCGGACACATCCATTGCCCTCAGGACATCAAAGGCAGTCATCACCACGCACGCTATTGCGGTACCCCCCTCCCCGTCAGCTTCGACGAAACCTATCCTCACTCCGTCTCCATCGTCAAGTTGGAGAAAGGTGTAGAACCACAAATCAGTACAAGGGAAATTGAAAATACAATTCCCCTCGTCACGCTTCCCCATGACCCGACGCCTTTCGAAGACGCCTTGAAATTACTGGAAGAATACCCGGAAGAGAGACCTGCATACCTCCGTCTGAATGTGCTGACAAACGGCTACCTGCCACCCGACTGCAACGAAAAAGCCTCGAACGCCACCAAAGGCAAGACATGCAAATACTGCTACATCAAGACCACCCGAGAGCGGCAGGCTGACACTGACGAGAGCAAGCATATCTCCATCCAGGAAATGCAGGAAATGTCTCCTCTGGAAATTGCCAGACTCTACTACCGCGAAACCGAAGGAGAAGAGATGGATGCGGAGCTTTGCCTGTTGATGGAAACTGCCGTGCAAAAAGTAAAAAGCAAGAACAACCCATAATCATCCGTCCGGAACATGAAACTCCAGAAACTCACCATAAAGAACCTTGCCTCCATAGAAGATGCCGTCATCGACTTCGAGAACGGACCGCTAAGTGAAGAATCCCTCTTCCTTATCTGCGGAGAGACGGGGGCAGGCAAGACAACCATTCTCGACGCCATCTGCCTGGCACTCTACAATGACACGCCCCGCATGGACCATGCCGAGAACGAAAAATACAAGGACCTGAACCAGACTTTCTCTGCCAAAAAGGAAGACATTGCCATCAACGACAGCCGGCAACTGATGCGCCGTAACACCAGTGAAGCATGGACGGAGCTGGAGTTTACCGGCTCGAACGAAACGCCCTACACCGCCCGATGGTACGTGGCACGGGCGCACCGCAAGATTTCAGGAACCGTGCAGGATGTGCGCTGGACATTGGAAAACAGAAAGACCGGCATACAACTCAACAAAAAAAATGAGATAAAAGCGGAAATACAAGCTGCAGTGGGGTTGACCTTCGAACAATTCTGCCGCACCACCATGCTGGCGCAAGGCGACTTCACCAAGTTCCTGCAAAGCAAGGAAGGCGAAAAATCGGATATTCTGGAAAAGCTGACCGGCACAAGTATCTACTCCGAAATAGGTGCCGAAATATATGCCTCCACCAAGCAAAGACGGACGGAATACGAAAACCAGAACCGGAAGTTGGAAGGCATCCACATCCTGGCAGAAGAAGAAGTCGCCGCAATCAATGAAGCCATAGCCACGCAAAATGCCGGAGTCAAGGAAGCCAATGAGCAGAAGACCATCGCCCTCGCTAGACGGGACTGGCTGAAGAAATACGCAGAACTCCTCCTCGCCCGTGAACAGCAAAAGAAAATGTGGGAAGGGAAGCAAGCGCAACTGCAATCGAACGAATTCAAACAGAAAGAACTGCTGATTAAGGAATGGAATGCCACCGCCGACGCCCGCAACTGGCTCTCTACCTTGAAACAGCAGCAACAGCAACAACAACAGAACCATGCACAAGCCGGGATACTGAAAGCATCCTTCGCCCGGCTGGACAGAGGGAGCAAGTGGCTGTACAGTTTCCTGAAGGAGCAAGAAGACAAACTGCATCGTGCCGAGAAGTACTTGCAAGAGCACTCGCCCTTACTGCCCATGTTCGAGCAAAGCCAGTCCATCATTACCGGCCTAAAATCCGCACTCGATGCCCAAACGCGCATCGGCACCTACAACGCGCAGCTTGAAAGACTTGCTGCGCAACAACCCGTGAAGGTTAAAGAGCGCACCGACAAGGAAGCCGCCCTCACCCGGAAAGAACAAGAGAACCATGCACTGCAAAACGAAATAAACCTACGGAACAAGCAGCTTGAAACCATGGACCGCCCTGCCCTGCAAGACAAGAAAAACAAACTCGACGCCGGACGGGAGAACCTGCTACAAGCCTTGAATGCCTTGTCTCTGCTGGCCGAAACGGAAAGGACACTGAACGAGGCGAAGGAAAACGAAAAGACGTTGAACGCCAAAGTGGAGGCGTGCCAAAAGCAATACGTCCTCCTGCAAACGGCATTCGACAGCAGGAAAACAAGTTATGATGACATCCGCACCCTGTACGACAAGCAAAAGGAAGCCATAGAAGAGTGGGCAAAGGAAGCACGCTCCCGGCTTGCCGTCGGGGATACTTGCCCCGTGTGCGGACAAGAAATAAAATCGCTCTGCAAAGATGAAGATTTCCAGTCTGTCCTTGCTCCCATACGCACATCCCTGGAAACAAGAGAGAAAGAATACAAGGAAGCCGAGCAGGCATTGAACAACAACCGGACAGAATCCAAAACCTACGGAACACTGGCAGAGAATGCCCGTCAGTCTACAGCAAGAGCACTCCGGAGCTACAACCTTGCCCACGCTGACGCACAAGCCCAATGCGCCCGATGCAACGGCATCGGCCTCTCCGACACCATCGGCGAAACTCTGAAGAAGCTATTGGAAAAGAACAAGCTGGAATCGGAAAAGCTGAACGAAAAGCTCGCAGAAGTTCAAAGGCTCAGCACACAAATCACAACTCTGCAACGACAAAAGGACGAATGCCAGAAAAGCGTGGACGCTGCACGCCAAGCCTTCAACTCTGCCGACAGAAGGCTGAATGAGCTGAAAAACAGCATCGTCAATTACGAGTCGCTCACCGCCAACGAAAAGGAGAACATACGTGCCACCATGGACCGCATCACTCCCCACATCCTCTGGGAGGGATGGAACACGGAATGGGAAAACTCCCCCCTCTCCTTTATTGACCGCCTGACGCAAGCTACGCGCAACTACCGGCTGGCACAGGAAAAACAAAGAGAACTGAAGTCCGCCATTGCCCTTATCCATAAAGAGCTGGAAGGGATAAACATAAACAGGAAAAGCATTGATACCGCATTCCCCGACTGGCGAAACGCACCTGCAGCAACACAGGAAACGGAAATCAAAAATCTGGGGATAGCCTGGAATAATCTGAATGCACAAGCAAGCGGACTGAAACAAAGCATATCCTCCACCGCAGACCAAATGGCAAGGCTGCAAAAGGATTTAACCGGGTTCTATGCCGTCAACCCCACCCTCGACGAGGAGCGTATCACAGTCCTATCCGCTTGGTCCGGCCCACGGATAGAAGCATTGCGTGCCTCATTGCAGACCCTTAAAGAGGAAGAAGTAGCTGCATCAACCGCCTTTCATCTGACCACCGGACAAGTGGAAGAGCACATCAGCCGGAAGCCCGAAATAGAAGAAAATGAAAACCTCGAAACCCTGGATGCACTCATCGCGAATCTCGAAGAAAAGATAACCGTCGGCAACCAGTCCATCGGCCAGCAGAAGTTACGTCTGGAAGAAAACATGCGCAACATCGACCGGATAAAGGAAGAGAAGGAACATGCTGACCGGCTACGCGAAGAGTATCTGAAGTGGGACCGCCTCTGCCGCCATTTCGGTGACGAACGGGGAAAAAACTTCCGCAACATAGCCCAGAGCTTCGTCCTGAAAGAGCTGCTGGCAGGTGCCAATTTCTATCTGCAACACTTGACCGACCGCTACGAACTGGAATGCCAGGCCGGCTCGCTCACCATCCTGCTGCGCGACTTCCATCAAGGAGGCTCGGCACGTCCGGCATGCACCTTGTCGGGCGGTGAAAGCTTCCTGGTATCTCTGTCGCTTGCCCTCGGACTTTCTTCCCTCAGCCGCCAGAGCCTCTCGGTAGACACTCTGTTCATAGACGAAGGCTTCGGCACACTGAGCAGCGACTACCTGAACACCGTCATGGATACATTGGAAAAACTACACCAGATGGGTGGCAAGAAGGTAGGCATCATCAGCCACGTGGAAGGACTGAAAGAACGCATAAAGACCCAGATACAGGTACGGAGAATAGACAGTTCAAGAAGCGAAATAGAAGTGATGAATACCCTCTAAGCCGGTATCGGGATAAAGAAAACAAATGTTTTTCGGCTCTCGATAGTACAAGCACCTGCATTATTGTGTATTTTTGCACATTCATAAAAAAGAAAAGACAATGAAAAAGTTCATGAAAGGAGTCCGGTTTACTCCTAAAAACTATTCCGACGAAGTAGAAGCCAAAATTCAACATTATAAGAAAGAAGGATATAAACTGCCGATGCGAAGCGCACTCCGTACCGAGGAGCAGTTGGCCGGTATCCGTGCAAGTGCCAAAATCAACACTGCCCTGCTGGATTATCTCTCCGAGAACATTCGCGAAGGCATGTCCACAGCCGAAATTGACCATATGGTGTATTGCTTCACCACAGACCACGACGCCATCCCCGCCCCCTTCATGTACGAAGGCTTCCCCAAAAGTGTGTGTACCAGCATCAACGATGTAGTGTGCCACGGCATTCCCAGCACCAGGGAATTCCTGAAAAGCGGTGACATTGTAAATGTCGATGTATCCACCATCTACAAAGGTTACTTTGCCGACGCATCACGCATGTTCATGATTGGCGAAGTCAGCCCCGACATGCAGAAGCTGGTACAGGTCACCAAAGAATGCCGTGACATAGGCATACAAACCGCACAGCCTTGGGCACGCCTCGGTGATGTAGGTGCCGCCATCCAGGAACATGCGGAAAAGAACGGATATAGCGTGGTACGCGACCTTTGCGGACACGGCTGTGGCGTCAAGTTCCACGAAGAACCGGATGTGGAACACTTCGGCAAACGTGGAACGGGCATGCTGATAGTACCCGGCATGACGTTCACCATCGAACCGATGATTAACATGGGAAGCTACGAAGTCTTTATCGACGAAGCCGACGGATGGACTGTCTGTACAGACGACGGACTACCTTCTGCCCAATGGGAAAGCCAAATCCTGATTACCGAAGACGGAAACGAAATATTGACACAATAAGGCGGACACTTCAAAACATCTATGGAGATATTATTACTGATTATAGGGACAATCATCGGAACCGTAGTCGGCTATCTGGCGGCAGACCGCAAGTCTGCCGCACTGAGGGCGGAAATCAGCGGGACAAAGAAGGAAATAGAATTATTGAAGCTGCAGAAGGAAGAAGCCGAAGCATTGCACAAACGCATGAACATCGAGTTCGAGAATCTCTCCAACCGTATCTTCCAGAGCAAAGCCGAAGACTTTACCAAGCTGAATGCCGAACACCTGGGCAATCTGCTCCGTCCGCTGGGTGATAATCTGAAGGACTTCCGCCAGAAGGTGGAACAAGTATACAGTGCCGAAGCCAAAGAACGTTTCTCGCTGGGAGAACGCATCAAGGAACTGGTGGAACTGAACAATCGCCTCAGCGAAGATGCCAACAACCTGACCCGTGCCTTGAAAGGAGATTCGAAGATGCAAGGCAACTGGGGTGAAATGATTTTGGAACGTCTGTTGCAAGCCTCCGGACTGATTGAAGGAGAACACTACTTCCGTCAGGAGTTTCTAAAAGACGAACGAGGCGAAGCCATCATCAATGAAGAAAGCGGACAAAAGATGCAGCCCGACATCATTGTAAAGTACCCCGATGAACGGGAAATGATTATCGACTCCAAAGTGTCGCTGACAGCATATGCCGCCTATACCTCTGCCGAAAGCAAGGAGGAGCAGGCACACTTCCTGAAAGCACACCTGCAATCTGTCCGCTCCCACATCGACGAGCTCAGCCATAAAGACTACTCGCATTATGACGCTCAATCACCGGATTTCGTTATGATGTTCATCCCCACCGAAGGTGCCTACCTCCTCGCCATCCAAAGCGATGCCCACCTCTGGGAATATGCCTACAACAAAAAGGTGGTACTAATGAGCCCCACCAACCTGATTAGCGCCCTGCGCCTCTCGCTCGACCTTTGGAAGAAAGAGAACCAGGTAAAGAATGTGCAGGCTATCATCAAGCGCGGCACCATCTTATATGAAAAAATTGCAGGCTTTACCGACACCTTCCTCGGTATCGGCGACCGGCTGACCAGCCTGCAAAGGGATTACGACAAAGCCTTCAACCAGCTTTCGGACGGTAATGGCAGCGTAGTGCGCCAAGCCGAAATGCTGAAAGGCATGAGCCTCACTCCTAAGAAACGCATTTCTCCAAGATTGCTGCCCAAAGACACCCTTCAAGAAGAAACAGAAGAGGACAACAACAACACTCAATAAAAAAACATCCAACATGGAAACTCTGAAGGACTGCATTCTCCTTCATCAATATCAAGGAATAAAGAAAAAGCGACGAAAAATCCACTCCACTTTCTTTCATTAGAGAGGAAATGACCCGAATAAAAAAACTCCGGCAAAACCATGAAGGCCATGCCGGAGTCTTTTTATTATCTCAAAACGGACAAGGAAGATTATCCGCCAAAGTTATCGAACATCAGGTTCTGAGCCGGAACACCGAGGTCGTCAAGCATCTTCTCAACAGCTTTCGACATAGGACCGGGACCACACATGTAGTATTCGATGTCTTCGGGAGCTTCGTGGTCTTTCAAGTAAGTCTCGTAAATTACGTTGTGTACGAAGCCCGGAGTATACTTCACGCCCGCTGCATCGGCGGCAGGGTCGGGACGGTCTAATGCAAGATGGAACTTGAAGTTTGGGAAATCCTTTTCTATCTGCAGGAAGTCTTCCAGATAGAACACTTCGTTCAACGCACGCGCACCGTAGAAGTAGTTCATCACGCGGTCTGTAGTGCGCAGTGTTTTCGTCATGTGCATAATCTGTGCACGCAACGGAGCCATACCGGCACCACCGCCGACCCACATCATCTCCCTCTTGGAATCGAATATCGGATGGAAGTCTCCGTAAGGACCACTCATGATTACCTTATCACCCGGTTTCAAAGTAAAGATATAAGAAGAAGCAATACCCGGCATTACATCCATGAAGCCCGGACCCTGATCTTTCGGCTTGAACGGAGGCGTAGCGATACGTACCGTCAACATGATGCGGTCGCCCTCGGCAGGATAATTGGCCATAGAATAGGCACGGATGGTTTCTTCGTCATTGCGGCACTTCAAGCCCAACAGACCGAATTTCTCCCATGCAGGCAAGTATTCCTTACCGATAAGTTCCTTGTCGATATCCTTATCATAATCCATCGAATATTTAGGAATCTTAATCTGCGCGTATGAACCCGGAACAAAATCCATGTGCTCGCCTTTGGGCAATGCAACGATAAACTCTTTGATGAACGTAGCCACATTCTTGTTGGAGATAACCTCGCACTCCCATTCTTTCACGCCCAGCACGCTTTCGGGAACCTTGATGGCCATATCACCCTTCACCTTCACCTGGCAACCCAGACGCCAGTGGTCTTGTATTTGCTTACGGCTGAAGTGCGGAGTCTCAGAAGGCAGGATTTCGCCTCCACCTTCCACCACCTGGCATTTGCACTGTCCGCAGGAACCTTTACCACCACAAGCGGAGGAAAGGAACACACCATTTACAGACAGCGTATTCAGCAATGTAGAACCGGAAGCTACGTCCAGTTCCTTCTCGCCATTGATAGTCAGTTTCACATTACCTGAAGGCACCAGGAAATTCTTGGCAACCAGCAGGATAACAACAAGCAGGAGGACAACCACGAGGAATACTCCAATGCTTGCTAATATCATATTCATATCCATTGTTCTATTCCTTTCTTTTAGATGTTCAAACCAGAGAAACACATAAATGCCATTGCCATCAGACCTACTGTGATAAACGTTATACCCAGTCCTTTCAGTGGAGCCGGAACGTCAGAATAGGCCATTTTCTCACGGATGGCAGCCAAGCCTACGATAGCCAGCAACCAACCGATACCTGAACCAAACGCATAAGAAACAGCATCAGCAATACCACCGATGAATTTCGGATCGCTCTCGCCCAGCGTGATGCGCTGCTGCATGAAAAGAGAAGCACCCATGATGGCACAGTTTACAGCAATCAGCGGCAAGAAGATACCCAGTGAAGCATACAGCGAAGGGCTGAAACGCTCTACAATCATTTCCACCAACTGAACGATAGCTGCAATTACGGCAATGAAAAGAATAAAACTCAAGAAACTGAGGTCAACGCCTTCAATGATTGCATTGGCAGCCAGCACCTTTGTCTGCAATAAATAGTTGACCGGAAGTGTAACTACCAACACGAAAGTTACGGCGATGCCCAGTCCCACGGCAGTCTTCACATTCTTCGATACGGCAAGGTAAGAACACATACCGAGAAAGAATGCGAATATCATGTTGTCCACAAAGATAGAGCGGACGAATAAACTTAATAAATGTTCCATAATCTTTATAAGTAGTTAAGTAGTAAGTAAAAAGTAGTAAGTAGAAAAATGATTCAGAGTATCTGATTCCAACTACTGGTACTGAATGCTGACTACTTCAAATTATTACTTTTCCTGCAATTCTTTGTGACGTGCACGCTGATACCAGATGATGCAGGCACAGATAATCAGTGCCATCGGCGGCATCAGCATCAAGCCGTTGTTCACATACCCCAACTTCTGCAAAGGCTCATAGTTCAAGATGTTGAAACCGAGCAGTGTTCCCGAACCCAGGAGTTCGCGGAAGAAAGCTACGATTACCAGAATCTTGGCATATCCCAAACCGTTGCCCACACCGTCAAGGAAAGACTCCCAAGGACCGTTCTGCATGGCAAATGCTTCCAAGCGTCCCATCAGGATACAGTTGGTGATAATCAGACCTACATATACAGAAAGCTGTACACTTACGTCGTAAGCAAAAGCTTTCAGAATCTCACTTACGATAGTCACCAATGCGGCAACCACCACCAACTGAACAATGATACGGATACGGTTGGGTATCGTCTTGCGCAACAGTGAAATCACTACGTTGGCAAATGCCGTAATCACCGTCACCGAAAGACCCATCACGATGGCGGGCTCCAGCTTGGCAGTAACAGCCAAAGCAGAACAGATACCCAATACCTGCACGGTGACGGGGTTATTCAGTCCCAGCGGAGTAGAGAATACTTCTTTATTCTTCTTTGAAAACAATTGTCCCATATTCTTATTCCTCCTCATTATTATTAGTTAAAAAGTTCTTGTAGCTGCTCAGACAAGCCTTCAACATGGCATCCACACCAACAGAAGTGATGGTACCACCGGAAATGCCGTCTACCTGATAGTCAGCTTTTTCTACCTTGCCGTTCTTCACAACACCGAGAGCTATCTCACCATTCTCAAGCGTCTTCTTACCGGGGAATTCTCCCTGGAAGTGTGCGCTTGCGATTTCGGCACCCAGACCCGGAGTTTCGCTGGCATGGGAAAAATAAACACCGTAAACGGTATCCTTGTCGCTGTTCAGCGCAACATATCCCCAGATAGCACCCCAAAGGCCAGCACCG
This sequence comes from Bacteroides muris (ex Afrizal et al. 2022), assembly GCF_004793475.1. Lineage (GTDB taxonomy): Bacteria > Bacteroidota > Bacteroidia > Bacteroidales > Bacteroidaceae > Bacteroides > Bacteroides muris. Next base: position 25,520 of record NZ_SRYZ01000025.1, read on the forward strand.
TAAACGGGAAATACATATTTTTTTTCACCATCAACCTCTGCTACAAACACGTGCAGACGGTTATTTTCTTTGGCTTCCTTCTCGTAAGCGGTGGCAAACGCACCGGTATTCTCTGTCAGAGTACCGTCAACGTTCATCAGCATATCGCCCTTTACATATTTATTATATTCGGCTTCGGCATCCTTCACGTCCTTGACGTTGAGCGCAGCAAGAATCTGCTTCTTCGTGTCAAGTTCCACATTCTTGTTCTGCGTCTCGCGCAAGGAAGAACTTACGAATGCCAGCAGGAATGCAACGATAACAACCATTACCGAAGCATAAATGATAGTATAACTATTACTATTGGTATTCATTTCTTTTCCGGTATTTAATTGTTAGACTTGATTGCACGTTTCTCGCGACGGCTGATGTTACCCTGTACCACACAATAGTCAATCAGCGGAGCGAAGATATTCATCAGCAGGATGGCAAGCATCATACCTTCGGGATAACCGGGGTTCAGCACACGGATAATGATTGCCATTGCACCAATCAGGAATCCGAAGATATACTTACCGGTCTCCGTGCGTGCCGATGTAACGGGGTCGGTAGCCATGAACACGGCACCGAAACAGAAACCACCCAGCACGAGGTGCTCGTACCACGGCATCTGCGCCATCGGAGTGTCGGGCCCGATTGCATTGAACACCCATGCCATGAAGGCACCGCCTACGAATACAGAGAACATCGTCTTCCAGCTTGCAATGCCCGTCCACAACAGCAGGATGGCACCCAAGGCAATGGCGATAACGCTTGTCTCGCCGATGGAACCCGGAATAAGACCGGTCACCATATCCCAAGAGAACTCAGGAACAGTGCCCGAAGTAGCGGCAGCACCCAGCGGAGTAGCTACCGTCAGACCGTCTACCGACTGTCCCAAACCGAGGATACTGTCGTCCGATACCCAAACGGCATCACCGGACATCTTCGTAGGATAGGCGAAGAATAGGAATGCACGGGTAATCAAGGCTACGTTGAACACGTTCATGCCCGTACCACCGAATACTTCCTTGGCAAAGATTACGGAGAATGCAGTGGCAACTGCCAGAATCCACAACGGGCAGTCCACCGGAACAATCATCGGAATCAAGATACCGGAAACCAAGAAGCCTTCCTGAATCTCCTCCTTCTTCCACTGAGCCACTACGAACTCAATGCCGAGACCTACCACATATGATACAATGATTTTTGGCAATACAGCCAGGAAACCGTAGATGAACATTTCCCAGAAGCCTCCGGCAACACCAGTAGCGTGGAAATGCTGGTAACCTACGTTATACATACCGAACAACAGCGCCGGTACCAACGCAATGACCACCATCGACATGATGCGTTTGCTGTCAATGGAGTCGTGAATATGCGTTCCCGATTTCGAAGTGGCATTGGGCACGAACAAGAATGTTTCGAAGCCATCGAACACCGACTGAAATGCGTGGAATTTGCCGCCCTCTTCAAAGTTCGGCTTTATCTTGTCGAGATAATTTCTTAACGCTTTCATTTATCAAATTGATAATTGAGAATTGAAAATTGAGAAATAGCTGCACTACATTATGCCAGGCAACTCATATCACAACGTTCAACTATCATTTTTATTTTTAAATTCTTAATTCTTAATTGCATTACGCCATTTCGGCACGGAGCATATCGAGTCCGGCACGTACGATACGCTGCACTTCCACCTTGGAAGAACATACGAATTCGCAGAGAGCAAAGTCCTCGGGAGCTACTTCGTAGATGCCCAGAGCCTCCATACGGTCAATATCACCTGCAATAATTGCTTTCACCAAATATTCGGGGAAGATGTCCATCGGGAATACTCGGTCGTATTCATTGGACATAATCATGTGACGTTCACCACCCTTGATACGGGCATCTATCACATATTCCTTCTTACCCATCAACCAGCTGAAGTAAGAGCGGCTGACACTGAATTGATTGAAGCGCGGCATAATCCAACCCAGCATTTCATGGATTTCGTCTCCTTCGGGAATCACTGTCAGTTGATTGTGGAAAGAGCCGAGGAAACCGTTCGGAGCAACCTTCTTACCGGTCAGCACGTTACCGCTGATGTAGCGAAGATCTTTGCCGGTAGTCACGTTTCCTTTGAAAACGTTCGTCAGCAAAGCACCGACTTTCAGCTTGCAATAAGCGGGTTTCAAAACTTCAGAACCTGTTACGGCTACCGTACGGGTCAAATCTACACGACCGGTATTCATCAAACGTCCGATGAAGAGTACAGCTTCGGCACTGATGGTCCAAACCGTTTCGCCCTTCACTACGGGAGAGATGTGGTTAATCTGTACGCCCACGTTACCTGCCGGATGCGGTCCGTCGAAAGCAGTCACGGTAACGTTCTTGGCCTGCACAAGAGCAGCAGCCTTCTGTTTTACACTAATACCCAGATACGTCTTTGCCATCTTTGACAAAGCGTCGAGCCCCGTCTGGAAGTTTGCTTCTTCTCCTTTCAGAGCGAATTCGAAATCGGGAGCCAGCGGATTACTGTCGAAAGCCGAAATGAAAATAGCTTTCGGAGTCACCGTCGGGTCAGCGATAACGTCGTACGGACGTTGGCGGATGAAAGCGAACATACCTGCCTGCAAAAGAGCTTCCTTCACTTGCCGGCCGTTCATCTTGGACGGGTCCATCTTGCCGAATTCCTCATAGTCTTGCTCAGTGGCAGCCTCTACGACGATGTTCAGCACCTTGCGGCGCGCACCACGCTCCACGCTTGTCACTACGCCACTGACGGGCGAAACAAATTTCAATTCAGGATGATTCTTGTCGATAAACAAGGGTCCCCCGGCCATCACATATTCCTGCTCTTTGACCACCACTTTCGGAGTGATGCCTGTATAGTCATCGGGAACCAGCGAATAGAATCCCGGTTCCTTAACAGACACAAGTTCCTGTGCAGCAGTGCCTTTCAGGTTAATGTCAAGGCCTTTACGTAATTTAATTACATTTGCCATGCGTTTATTTAAAATAATGGTTTCATTAATTTGCCGCAAAAGTAGCAAAAAAGAACGTGAATAAAGAGTAAAAAAGAAAGGAATTACGGAGAAATTTCCGTAATTCCTTTCGTTAACGAACACGAGAATTAAGAATTAGGGGGTTAGGGAATTAAATATTAGCCCCCTGCGGAGTTTTAACGCAGCCCATTAGTCCCTAATCCTTATCATCACTTTTCTTCTGCAAACATCGGGTCCCATGCCGGCAGGCGGATAGGTTTTTGTTTGAACAATTCCATCACTTTGGCAGGAACATACTTTGTCTCCACCACCAAGCGGAACATGTATTCGTTGAACCACTCATCGGTCATGATGAGATGTCCCTGATAACCGGAGGCGGCTCCCCAACTGTTCTCTACCATCCATTTCAAGGGTTTCCCGTCCTTGTCCAGGTCAACGGCCATCAGGGTCATGGCGTGGGAAGAGCCGCTGGAGAAGGTCTGGATACGTTGCTTCTTGTCCATCCCGAAGGTGGTGCCCATCAGTGACTCGTAGTCATAGTTTTTCACATCAAGCAGGCCGCGCTCGGAATTCAGGAACTTGCCCACATCGCAAGAAAAGTACATCATGGTGCTGTCCTTCAAGGAAGCGATGGCCATCTCTTTGATGTCCTCTACGGGCAGGTTGACATAAGTCCAGTTCTTACCATCGTAACGATGACGGTCGTAGTCTATTTCATAACACTTGTAATATTCGCGGCTGGGGTCGTTCATCAACATTACGTAGTTGGTCAGCAGTTGCTTGTCTCCATATTTCTCAAGGAAGGACATAGGAGTGTGATGCTCTGTCTCCACGGGATTCCCCTTGGCATCGTGACGGACATAGTCGAACTCCGTGGGAGGTACACCGAGATTCAGCACCAGCATGCGGTAGATGGTTCCGAGCATCGTGGTTTTCTCCTTCTCCAAAGTTGCTGGCTTGGCACCGGCAGCAGCCATATCACGCAGCTGCAGGCCATACTCTTTCAATTTCAGAGAGATTAGATTAGCCATGCGGGAGGTGTTTTCACTGCTGTTTGTTTCGGGCATGGCATCTTTAGGCACAAGGCCGTATTTAGAGACAATATCAGCCACACCGGTGAAGGTGCCTCCGTCGCTTAACGGATGCTGGAAGAGCCATTCTACAGTCTTGTCGGCCAAGGGACTCTTGGCTGTGTCGATAACGCCCTGCAGGAAAAGATTGGACTTCTCCAGCTGGTCCCAAAAGAAGGGATAGATTTCGGAAAACTCGAAAGACTGGAAACCGTATTTGGCAAGGGTCTTGGCACGCATCACGTTGAGCCCGGTGAACAGCCAGCAACGGCCGGACGACTTCTGGTCGGTGATGCCTCTGGACTCTACCTTGACGGAGAAGTGGGTATTCATACCCTGCATGTTCTCCTGGTTGAGTGCCAGTCTGCGGATGTCGTTACTGCCTATGGCATTGCGGAGAGCCTTGTCGGCAGCCGTGCCTTGATAACTTTGCTTGATTTGTCCAAGCATTTCGGGGCTGATGCCGCCTTTTCCTTCCTGTGCCTGCACAGAGAGCAGTGCGGCACCCAGAACAATTACAGATAAAAATCGTTTCTTCATTCAGATTATGTGTTTTTAGTTATTGATGTCTTGCTTCGTGGAGCAGCAGACAAAAGTAATGCCTTTTTTGATAAATTTAGCGACATCTTTAGATTTATTATCTATTACCGTGAAAACTATTCGAGATAAAATAGTTTCCTTTGCACCCACATTTCGTACGACATGAAAAAATATATACCAAGCATTATCGCACTGGTGCTGTTTGCCACCACCTTTTATACCCTGGAACTGACTGCGGCCACCACGAACGACAGCGTTCCTGCACTAAGCCCCAAAGAGCTACGCAAGCAAAAGGTAGCACGCCGGAACCTGCATTACAATATTCTGGGCGGGCCCAGCTACACTCCCGACTTCGGTGCCGTGCTGGGAGGAAGTGCCTTGATGACCTTCCGCATGAATCCCAGCGACACCACGCAGCTACGCTCCGTAGTGCCCATGGCCATCGCCTTCATGTTCAACGGCGGTATCAACCTTTTCTCCAAACCTCAACTCTTCTTCAAGGGCGACCGTTTCCGCATCTTCGGAAAATTCAGCTACAAGAATACGGAAGAAAACTTTTACGGCATCGGCTATAATACCAATAAAGATTACGTGCGAAGCGACAGTACCAGCAAATACCGGTACAGCGGTGTGCAAATAAATCCTTGGTTCCTCTTCCGACTGGGCAACAGCAACATCTTTGCCGGACCTCAAATAGACATCAATTACGACCACTTGACAGAGCCCGGCAAGTTTCTGGCAGACGAACCTTCGTACAAAGAGGCAGGCGGTACGGCCAACGGCTACAACAACTTCAACTCCGGTCTCGGCTTCCTGCTGACATACGACAGCCGCGACGTCCCCGCCAACGCCTACCACGGCATGTATCTGGATTTCCGAGGCATGATGTACGCCAAATTCATCGGCAGCGACCAGACCTTCTACCGCCTGGAGATAGACTACCGCCAATACAAGTCACTGGGCAAGCGCAGAGTGCTTGCGTGGACGGCACAGACAAAGAACGTGTTCGGCAACGTCCCACTGACGCAATATGCCCTCACCGGAACGCCTTTCGACCTGCGCGGCTACTACATGGGGCAATATCGCGACAAGTCCTCGCACGTGGTCATGGCAGAGTACCGGCAGATGCTCAATACTGACCGAAGCACCCGGCTAAAGCGGATGCTCAATCATATCGGGTTTGTAGCTTGGACTGGCTGCGGCTTCATGGGCCCCACTCCCGGCAAGATAGAGGGCGTACTGCCCAACTATGGTGTAGGACTTCGCATCGAAGTACAGCCACGCATGAACGTACGCCTGGATTTGGGCAAAAACACAGTAAACAACCAAATGCTGTTTTACTTCAATATGACAGAAGCGTTTTGAGTAACGCCTTGCCCCGCCGTATCCACCCGTCTCCCTCCTATGGGAAATGATGATTAAAAGGCTTTTAATTACATCTCACTCACAAGATTATTCAACCTCACCTCTATTGGAATCCTGCTTCCTTATTACATCGGCATGCCTTGAAGCACAAACATTACATCCTGAGACACGAATATTCTGTTTTTCCTTTCTTTTTCTTGCGCATCGGCAAAAGATTATCCATGCTTTTGGCAATCACGTTCCTTTTTCCTCAAAAAAACAGCAAACAAGAAAAAGGCATGAGCAAAATCTTGCCTGAGGCTGGACTATCCTGCCGACAAGCTACGGTATCCTCCGGGTGACCGACGACAGCAACAGACGCAGCCATCGTAAGCTGGAACTCGAAGAAAATATGCCAGACACACCGATATACTATGTACAGAGAATTCCACTTTGTCAGGTTCTCATTTATGCAAAAATATCACTCCGCTGGATATAAGCTATCACATCGCCCTTATTGACCACATCCCCTTGCTTGGCACAGACGTCTACCACACGTCCAGTAAATCCGGTCCATATCTTCTCGTATTCGCCCCACGGCGTAGAGATGTAGCAGAATACCTCATCATGCTGGTACTTGCGTCCGATGAAAGGAGCAGAAGAAGGACCTTCGACGGAAACCTCCCAAAGCACTTGCCCTTTGGAAGGTGCGATTATCGGGTCTGCCTTGGCACGCTTCAACTTTTTGATTTCCTCCTCCGAATATCCGCTCTTGACCATAGCTGCATCCTTAGCACGCTGCAAATCATCTTCAAAACGCTTTTTGGCTACACCGGACTTATAATCTCGATACTGACGGTCGTGCATGGCGAGTTCAAAGAGTTCCTCGTCATCGTCACCATATTCCCAACCGCTTTCGTCCATCTCCTTCCGGTATGCATCCAAGGCATCCGGATAGTTCAGCTGCGGGTCTGTATCCACGAACTCAAAGCCCTTGGACTTGGCCAGTTCCACTATCTCGGGCGCCAGAGTACCGGGCAGACGTCCGCTCTTGCCCAGAATCATGTCCCACGTATGGTTGTCTATCATCGTCCAGCGTTCCTCTCCCTTCACCTGCTGCATGAGGTTCATCAGAGCCACATTCTTCACATACTGGCTGAAAGGAGTCACCAAAGGAGGATACCCCAGCTTGGGCCATACATATTCCACTTCATCGAACAGCATGACGAGCAGGTCGTCCAGACTGAGCTCCGGCTCGTTCTTGCCACGCAGTATCATGTTGATGCCGGAATGCACTCCCTTCAAGTCGGCCATCATGGAGCCCATCATGCCGCCCGGCAGACCGCACTTCAGCAATAGCGAGGACATGTGTTTGTTGGTGGGGTCCATGAAGTAACCCAAGAAATCGTCGATGAACTCCTGCGTCATGGCACGGGCTTTCATGTAGGCCTTCATGTTTATGTCGGGCACCTGGAAGCCCAAGTCTTTCAGCATGGCCTGCACGGAGATGATGTCCGGATGAACCTTACCCCACGACATGGGCTCCATCGCCACATCAATGATATCGGCACCGTTCTCGCAGACTTCGAGAATGGAAGCCATGGAAAGTCCGGGACCGCTATGCCCGTGATATTGTATCAACACATCGGGGTACTTCTCCTTTATGGTTCTGACAAGCTGCCCCAGCATACCCGGACGTCCGATGCCTGCCATGTCCTTCAAGCAAATCTCGGGTGCTCCGGCTTCAATCAGCTGGTCGGCAATGCCGACATAGTATTCTACCGTATGGACGGGAGAATACGTGATACAGAGCGTGGCCTGCGGTATCATGCCCGCTTCCAGGGCATACTTGATGGAAGGAATTATGTTCCGTGTCTCGTTCAGTCCGCAGAAGATGCGAGTAATGTCCACACCTTGGGCATGCTTCACCTTGTACATCAGTCGGCGCACATCTGCCGGAACAGGATACATACGCAATGCATTCAGCCCGCGGTCGAGCATATGCGTCTGTATGCCTGCCTCCCTGAAAGGCGCGGTAAAAGCCCGTACAGCCTTATTGGGATTTTCACCATACAGAAGGTTTACCTGCTCAAAAGCTCCTCCGTTTGTTTCAACACGTGCAAAACAGCCCATTTCAACAATCAACGGAGCAATGCGTACCAACTGGTCTACCCGAGGTTGATACTTACCGGATGACTGCCACATGTCCCGGTAAACAAGACTGAATTTAATTTCCTTTTTCATCATAGTCAATAATAAGAGATTTTTTTTCTTTGGTTAACTTAACATATACAAATATAAAGGATTATTCTGACATATAGTCGTAGAAAACCCTTAAAAAATCAGCGACAATAATATGTTATATATCATATTGCTACTACCCAATTATTATCAGATGAAATCTTTCAGTTCATGCTGCAACTTCTGGCGCGTAAAGAAGATGCGGCTTTTCACCGTTCCAAGCGGAAGGCCGAGACGTTCGGCAATCTCGCGGTACTTGAAACCGGACACGTGCATGGAGAAAGGAACTTTATAGTCGCGTGGAAGGGCGTTGACGATACGGTACATTTCTTTCAGGTCGCAGGCACCTTCGGTACTGGCAAAACCGGAATCCTGGGGCATGCTGAGGTGATACTGGTTGTCCGTTTGATCTACAAAAATCTGTTCCCGAACTATTTTACGATAATTATTGATAAAGATGTTACGCATAATGGTATACATCCAACCTCTGAAATTGGTACCGGTTTCAAATTTGCCTTCGTTATCCAAAGCCTTGAGAGACGTCTCTTGCAACAAATCATTGGCTTCTTCCCGGTCAGCTGTCAACTTGTATGCAAAGCGAAGCAGTTCTTCTTGCAATGCAAGCAAATCTTTTCTAAAACTGTAAGTATTCATACTTTGCTCAATTTTTAAATAGTTAATAATAGTTTAGTTAATACGTTTGCAAGTATAAGGAAGATTTGAAGCTCCAGAGGACGGAATACGGTTTTTCTTGGGGATAAAAACTATCATTTGACAGTTTTCACCCCCTTTCTGATAGTTTACAGGTGATATTATATACTGAAAACCATCATTTTTCCGAAGATTTCGTAAATGTTACGTGATTTTTTTATAGCTTTGCCTACATATAGGAAAACACTTTTATTACATAAAAACACTTTATTTTATGAAATCATTTCAATTCAAGTCACTTCTTCTGCTGGCTGCCCTCGTCATTTCCCTGCCCTCCTTCGGACAAGGACTGAAGGCGTTCAAACTGAAGAACGGTCTTTCCATATATATATGGGAAGACGAATCCAAATCGGACGTATTCGGACTGGTAGGCGTACGTGCCGGTTCCATCAATGACCCTGAAGAGTACACGGGACTTGCACACTACCTGGAACACGTCATGTTTAAAGGAACGGACAAGATAGGCGCGCTGAACTGGACGGAAGAAGAACCGATCTACAAGGAAATCATCGCCAAGTACGACCAGATGGCCGAAGAATCCGATCCGGCAAAAAAGGAAACCATCAGCAAGGAAATCAACGAGCTGACCGTCAAAGCCGGAAAATTGGGGCTTCCCAACGAATACTCCAACCTGATGGAAAGCATGGGTGCCAAAGAAGTGAATGCAGGAACCTACTATGACTGGACTTTCTATCACAGCTCCTTCCCTGCCTATCAGATAAACAAATGGCTGGAAATCTCCTCACAACGTTTCCTGCATCCCGTATTCCGTTCCTTCCAGTCAGAGCTGGAAAATGTGTACGAAGAATACAACCGTTCACAAGACGACCAAGGACGTGCGCAGAACCAGTTCGTGATGGAGAAAGCCTTTGAAGGACATCCCTACTCCCGTTCCATCATCGGCCTGCCCGAACATCTGAAAAATCCCCGCCTGAGCAGGCTGATTGACTTCTACGAACAATGGTATGTACCCGAAAACATGGTACTGGTGCTCGTAGGAAATATCAAAGCCCAACAAATCAGCGGACGCATCAATGCCACCTTCGGACGTCTGGCCGCTAAACCCGCACCCGAACGCAAGGCCTACCAGAACCTCGAAATAAAGGGCCGCAAACAGTACTCGGCCAAGATAGGATTCTATCCGCAAGTGACAATGGTATTCAACGGGGTGCCTGCCGGACATCCCGACGAAGATGCTCTGAACATCGCCCTGGCACTGCTGAACAACAACAGCCAGACCGGAACTATGGACAAGCTGGTACTGGACGGTGAGCTGACCAGCGCCGGAGCCTACGCCCGCACTTTCCGTGAACAAGGACGCGCCATCGTAGCAGCCATTCCGCTCTACGACGAAAATCAGCGTCGTTTCGAGTCTACCAAGAGCGCCGAAAAGAAAGCCTTGAAAGCCATCCAGCAAATCGCTACCGGAGAATTCGAGGACTGGAAAATTGATGCCATCAAAGCCGAGAAGTGCCGCCAGTTCGACCTGGAGATGGAATCGAACGAGGACAAGGCTATGATACTGATGAATGCTTTCTACAACGAGCAGGATTTAGGCGACATACTCAATTACAAGGACAAGATTATGGCCATCACCACTGACGACATCAAGCGGGTAGCCAAGAAATATCTGTCGGACAATTACTTGGCCCTATATATCGAAAAAGGAAAACCTGACAAGAACGCCAAGATTGAGAAGCCGGGATACAAACCCGTAGAACCTCCGGTAGGAAAAGAATCGCTCTATGCAACACAATTCAAGAACCTGCCCATCGGACAGATGGAGGAGAAATTCGCAAACTATGGTGAAGTGCAAATCAAACAGCTGAATGAGCGTTCCAAGATGTACTACACACCCAACAAGGAGAACAACGTATTCCAGCTGATTGTACAATACGGAGTCGGTGAACGCGAATTCCCGAAACTCGGCTATGCCGCCCAGCTGATGAACAACGCAGGCATCATGGGAGCCTACGAACCGCAAGAGCTGAAAGAAGAACTCAGCAAACTGAACGCAACCTGCCACGTGACAGCCGATGACGACAATCTCTACATCATCATGGAGGGTTACGAGGCCACCTTGCCGCAAGTCTGCCAGCTACTTTCACGCCAGATTCTGATGCCAAAACTGGACGAAAAGCAACTGGCACGTCTGAAAGGTTCGGCAATGGGTATGCGCCAGCAGCGCAAAGACAACGTCAGCATCCTGAACGAAGCGCTACGCCAATACATGCTCTACGGAGAGAAATCAGACTACATCAAGGAACTGACCGACAAGGAGATTTACGAATTACAGATTTCAGAACTGACGGGAGACATCAACCGTGCCTCCAACTACGAGGCAAAGGTATTCTTCACCGGAACACTCCCCTTCGAGCAAGTATACGACATCCTGAGCAAGAACCTCCCGTTGGTGGCCAACGAACGCCCCTCCAACTCCCCGCAGGCAAAGGAGATGATGCCGGTGACCGAAAACACCGTCTACTTCCTGCCTAACAACGATGCAGAACAAGCCCAAATCCACCTCTACATCCCGATGCAGAAGACTGACAAGAAGGACGACGTGCTGCGTAGCGCATTCAACCAGTACTTCGGCCTTGATTTCACCGGTATCGTTCTGAACGAAATCCGCGAAAAACGCTCCATGGCCTATACAGCCTACGCATTCGTCGGCACGCAAGGCATAGCCGGAAAGGCAAGCTATCTGCGCGGCTACATCGGTACCCAGAACGACAAGGCAAATGATGCACTGGACGTACTGATGGGGCTCGTCAACGACATGCCGAAAAATCCGGAACGTATCGACAACATCAAAAGCTATCTCCGCCAAGCCATGCTGACCAGTCACCCCAGCTTCCGCAACAAAGCCATGGAACTGGTAGGCTTGGGCCACAGAGGCTACACGGACGACCCGGCCAAGGAAAATCTGCCGAAAATAGATGTACTGACCTTTGAAGACATCGTGAAGTTCTACGAAGAGAACATCAAAGGCAAACCATACTGCATTTCCATCATGGGCAATCCAAAGAACATTGACCTGAAGCGGCTGGAAAAATTCGGCAAGGTAGTGAAACTGAATGAACGAAAACTCTTCAACACGAAGGATGCATTGTTCTAACCCTGTCTTATCCCTTTAACAATCCTATCCTCGTTCCCCCTCATCAGGGGAACGTGGAGTATAAAAGATTCCCCGACATTTCGGTTGCAAATGCCGGGGAATCTTATTTTTAATATCTGAAGTTCCTTTGCACAATGCCCGGAGTTTCACCGGAAAATCCCTAAGGTTCTCGGACGGCAGACAACAGACTACATTTCCTGCTCCTCTTCATTGCCCGAAAGGATAGGCAGACAAATCCTATACTTCACCGCCAGTATGCGGGTGACGAACACCGTCACACCACCCACAATCTGGCACACGAAAGCCTCCATCCCCAAAAGGTAGCATATCCAGTAGAAAGTCCCTCCCACCACACATGCCATCGCATAAATCTCCTTTCGGAATATCAGTGGAATTTCATTAATGAATACATCACGTATCACACCACCCGCAGCCCCGGTAATGCTGCCCATGATAATGGCTACCCAGAAAGGATAGCCCAGAGCGATGCTCTTGCCCACACCGACCACCGTGAACAGCGCCAGGCCGATACTGTCGAATATGAAGAATGTATTGTTCAGATGGATGAGGTGCTTGCCGAAGAGAATGACCCACAACAAGGCCAGTCCGGTACAAATCAAGTAAATGGGATCCGTCATCCAGCCCGGGGTGACGTCCAGTAGCAGGTCGCGTATCGTACCTCCTCCGATGGCCGTCACAAAACCCACTACATACGCACCGAACCAGTCGAACCGTTTGGCCGAAGCCAGACGTATGCCACTGATGGCAAAAGCAAACGTACCGATAAAATCGAGTATCTGAACAAATGTTGGCATTATCATTTTGAAAATAAAAATTATAAATTAAACAACTACTTCGCATATCCGAAATTAAATCCAAGTATCCAAAATTGAAAAAGAAAGCAGGCATTTTCAACAGACATCCTGAAAATAATAGGCAAAGTAACAAATAATTTCCCTAAGAAAACGTATTTTTGTCGTATCATTTTTCACCAACTACGACAATGAAAATAACAATCGTATCGGGCGCACGCCCCAACTTCATGAAAATAGCCCCCATCTGCCGTGCCATCGACACTGCCAGAGAGGCCGGAAAGAACATCTCCTACCGCATCGTCTACACCGGTCCGCAGGATGACACCAGCCTGGATGCCTCGCTCTTCTCCGACCTCTCCATGAGGAAACCGGATGCCTGCCTCGGCGTCACCGGACACGACCACTCACAGGTGGCAGCTTCCATCATGCTTGCTTTCGAGAAAGAGTTGGACCAACATCCCGCCCAAATAGTACTGGTAGTAGACGACATGACCGCCACCATGAGCTGTTCCATCGTTGCCAAGAAACGTGGGCTGAAGGTGGCACACGTCATAGCCGGCACACGCTCCTTCGACATGAACATGCCCCGCGAGGTGAACCGCACCATCGTGGATGCCATCTCCGACTATCTCTTCACCGCCGGAATGATTGCCAACCGCAACCTCAACCAGGAAGGCATGATACCCGACTATATCCACTACGTGGGCAACATACTGATTGATACCATCCGCTTCAACCGACACCGTCTGGTGCAGCCCTTATGGTTCTCCAGCCTCGGCCTGCGGAAAGGAAACTACCTGCTGCTCACCCTCAACCGCCGCGACCTGCTGGAAAAGAAGACCGTATTGCACTCCCTGCTCCAGACCGTCATTGAAAAGGCCGACGGCATGCCTATCGTTGCCCCGCTGCACCCCTACGTGCAAAAGGCGGTGAAGTCGCTGGAACTGGATGCCCCCAACCTACACATCCTGCCTCCACAGCGCTACCTGCACTTCGGGTTCCTCATCAACCAAGCGCGAGGCATAATCACCGACTCAGGCAACATCGCTGAAGAAGCCACCTTTCTCGATGTCCCTTGCATCACCCTCAATACCTATGCCGAGCATCCCGAAACCTGGCGTATCGGTACCAATGAGCTGGTCGGCGAGAATTCCTTTGCCCTCTCCGCCTCACTTGACAAGTTACTGCAGGGCGAATGGAAGCACGCCACCCTCCCCGACCGCTGGGACGGACGGACAGCGGAACGCATCGTACAGACACTACTGAACGGAAACAATTCATAATCCTTCGTGAACTCCATCCCAAGCTTGAGAACATATGTCCCAAGCCTACGGATGCTTATCCCAAGCTTTGGTTTTTCTATCCCAAAGCTTGGGATAGAACTTTCTCTATGCGTTGTACAACTTTATCCTTTATGCCCAGTAGTTTTTCTGCAAGAATCCTTTACTTTTTTTACCTGTATACAACAAACAAGCACAAGGCTTTCACGTTCATTTAACCTTATCTCTTGTATCTTTAGTCTATATTTGCTTCTCGGTTAACCTTAATTTGTTAACTTTGCGCCCGAATTATCTGTAACTTATGAAGCAAAGATATACAATTTACGTCCTTTTCCTGCTGTCACTGTTCGTCTCCATCAGCACATCTGCCCAGATTAAGGGGGTTATCACAGACTCTCTCACGAACGAGCCGTTGATGTACATCACCGTACAATATGAAGGGAAAGGTGTAGGCGGCATCTCCAATGCAAACGGTGAATACCAAGTCGAAAACCGTAAAGGCTGGGATGAACTGACATTCTCCGCCATAGGCTACATCACCAAGAAAGTGAAACTGAAGCCTGGCACCCGGACGCTGAACGTCAAGTTGCAACCGGACGACATCTTACTCTCCGAAGTCGTGGTGAAACCCAAGAAGGAAAAATATTCACGCAAGAACAACCCCGCCGTGGAGTTCATGAAGAAGGTCATCGAAAACAAAAAGGCGCTGAAACTGGAAGAGAACGACTACTACCAGTATCAGAAATACGAGAAAATGAAAATGTCGCTCAACGATGTCACCCCCGACAAAATGGAGAAAGGCATCTACAAAAAGTTCTCTTTCTTCAAAGACCAAGTGGAAGTATCGCCCAAGACCAGCAAGATGATTCTGCCCATCTCTATCAAAGAGACGGCCAGCAAGACTATTTTCCGCAAAAACCCCAAGAGCGAAAAGACTATTATCGAAGGTATGAATTCTACCGGCATCGAGGAGTTCTTCAACACCGGAGACATGCTGGGGACCATCCTCACGGACGTATTCTCCGACATCAACATCTACGACGACGACATCCGACTGCTGCAACGCCGCTTCGTCAGCCCCATCGGCCGCGGAGCCATCAGCTTCTACAAATACTATCTGATGGACACGCTCATGGTAGACAAGCAGGAATGCGTGCATCTCACTTTCGTTCCGCAGAACCCGCAGGACTTTGGCTTCACGGGGCACCTCTACGTTGTGAAGGACTCCACCTATGCCGTGAAGAAATGCACCATGAACCTGCCCAAGAAGACGGGTGTCAACTTCGTGGAGAACCTCGACATCGTGCAGCAGTTCGAACAGCTGCCCGACAGCAACTGGGTGCTGACTGACGACGACATGACCGTGGAACTGCACTTCGTGAAAGGCATCCAAGGGCTGGAAGTGCAGCGGACCACCAAGTACAGCGACTATCAATTCGCAGAGATAGAACCCCGCCTCTTCCGTCTGAAAGGGAACGTCATCAAGGAAGCGAACATGCTTGCCAAGAGCGACGAATATTGGGCGAAAGTACGTCAAGTGCCCCTTACCAAGAAGGAGAGCACGATGGATGTATTCATGAACCGTATCGAGCAGATTCCCGGCTTCAAGTACGTCATCTTCGGGGCGAAAGCCTTGATTGAGAACTTTGTGGAGACGGGCAGCAAGAACCATCCCAGCAAGTTCGACTTCGGCCCCATCAATACAATGATAACCAGCAACTACGTCAACGGCACGCGTTTCCGTCTGAGCGGCATGACGACCGGTAACCTCGACCCGCACTGGAGCCTGAGCGGTTACGGCGCCTACGGAACCAAAGACAAGAAATGGTTCTACTCCGGGCAAGTGGCCTACTCCTTCAACAAGCGCGAATACGTATTGTGGGAGTTCCCGAAGCACTACGTCGCCTTCAAGTACACCTACGACGTAATGTCTCCCATGGACAAGTACCTCGCCACGGACAAGGACAACTTGTTTGTCGGCTGGAAATGGACCACTGTAGACCAGATGTCCTACATGCGCGACGCCACGCTGACTTACGAGCTGGAGACCAATACCGGCTTCTCCGTCCAAGCCATGGCGCGCCACCGCAACGACCAGCCAGCGGGACAGCTGCAATACTGGAAGAACAACGGAGAGATACTGGGGCAATGGGATGAAAAGAACACGCTGGTGCACGACATCACCACCACCGAGCTGGGTGTGACCCTGCGTTATGCTCCTGGCGAAACCTTCGTCAACACCAAGCAGCGGCGCGTACCCGTGTCGCTGGATGCGCCGACCTTCACCCTCTCCCACACCGCCGGCTTCAAGGGCGTGCTGGGCGGAGAGTACGACTTCAACCTGACGGAAGCCAGCATCCGCAAGCGCTTCTGGCTCGGCTCGTGGGGCAAGCTGGACGTAACGGCACGTGCCGGTGCGCAATGGAACACCGTTCCCTTTCCCCTGCTGAACCTGCCGATGGCGAACCTTTCATACATCACGCAGAACAACGAGTCCTTCAACCTCATCAACAACATGGAGTTCCTGAACGACCGCTATGCCTCCCTCAACCTAAGCTACGACATGAACGGAAAGCTCTTCAACCGCCTCCCGCTCATCAAGAAGCTGAAGTGGCGCGAGATGTTCCGCATCCGTGGTTTGTGGGGCACGCTGACGGACAAGAACAATCCGTACAAGAGCAACAACCCCGACTTGTTCCTCTTCCCCATGCGCGACGGTGTACCCACCAGCCATGTCATGAGCAAGACTCCCTATGTGGAAGCCAGTGTAGGTATCTACAATATCTTCAAGCTGCTCCATATAGAATATGTACGCCGACTGACCTATACTGACATACCGGGAGTGAAGAAGGGGGGCATACGGTTTATGATATTAATGATATTCTAAAATCTATAACTCAACATGCAACCATTAGCGGAACGGCTTCGGCCAAGAACATTGGATGAATATATTGGCCAGAAACATCTGGTCGGTCAAGATGCGGTGTTGCGCAAGATGATTGACGCGGGACGTATCTCTTCGTTTATCCTGTGGGGACCTCCGGGAGTGGGAAAGACCACTTTGGCACAGATTATCGCCAACAAGCTGGAAACCCCTTTCTATACGCTCAGTGCCGTGACCAGTGGCGTGAAGGACGTGCGCGACGTGATAGTGCGTGCCAAGAGTAACCGTTTCTTCTCACAAGCCAGCCCCATCCTTTTCATTGACGAGATACACCGCTTCAGCAAGTCGCAGCAAGACTCGCTGCTGGGAGCCGTGGAGCAAGGCACCGTGACGCTGATAGGCGCCACTACGGAGAACCCGTCGTTCGAAGTCATCCGTCCGTTGCTGTCGCGCTGCCAGCTCTATACCCTGAAGTCACTGGAAAAGGACGACCTGCTGGAACTGTTGCAACGCGCCATCATCACGGACATCGTGCTAAAGGAACGGAAAATAGAACTGAAAGAAACTACCGCCATGCTCCGCTTCAGCGGAGGGGATGCACGCAAGCTGCTCAACATCCTCGAGCTGGTGGTAGACTCCGAAGCCGCAGACCCCGTCGTCATTACCGACGATATGGTGACCGAACGCCTGCAACAGAATCCTCTTGCCTACGACAAGGACGGGGAGATGCACTACGACATCATCTCCGCTTTCATCAAATCCATCCGTGGCAGCGACCCGGACGGCGCCATCTACTGGCTGGCACGCATGGTCGAAGGCGGTGAAGACCCTGCCTTCATAGCTCGCCGCCTCGTCATCTCCGCCTCTGAAGACATCGGACTGGCCAACCCCAACGCGCTGCTGCTTGCCAACGCCTGCTTCGACACCCTGATGAAAGTGGGATGGCCTGAAGGACGCATCCCGCTGGCAGAAGCTACCATATACCTCGCCACCAGCCCCAAGAGCAATTCGGCCTACATGGCCATCAACAACGCACTGGAAGTAGTACGCGAAACGGGTAACCTCCCCGTCCCACTGCATCTGCGCAACGCGCCCACCAAGCTGATGAAGCAGTTGGGCTACGGCGAGAAGTACAAGTACGCCCACGACTACCCCGGCAACTTCGTCAAACAGCAATTCCTGCCCGACGAACTGAAAGACCGCCGTATCTGGGAACCGCAACTCAATCCTGCCGAGCAAAAGCACAAGGAACGGATGCAGCAACTTTGGGGAAAAGAGAGGTTTTAGAACAGACGGAAACCCAGCCCCAAACTGAAATGAAACGCATCGACGTATTTATCCTCTACGCGTTGCCGCTCCCTCAATTCGAGTGTATAGAGATTATGCAGGGTATACTCCCCGTATGAAGAACCGGCAGTCACTATATAAGAAACCCCGGCATAAAGACAGACCCGCTTGGGCAAATGGTAGAGCAACTGTATTCCGGGAGTGATGGAGAAAGCATTACGTTTGTCTTTCTCCATCTCCAGCACAAAGAAATCGACGTCGTTCGTTCCTTCATGCTTGAGGTAAGATGAATAACCGGTCTCAGAAAAACCGGTTATTCCGATGCCGAAGGAAGGCTGTATATCCCAGTTGCCAATGCTGCAACGATAGACGATTCCGGCACTGAAATTACCGTCAATACTTCCGAGCGACACTTCCACCTGATTGAAACCAAGCACCTTACCGTCGTACAGATACTCTTGTCCACTTCCCGGATTCAGTAACAACTGTGCTTGCACTCCCCATGATTTATGCCAGAAATATCTGCCTCCCAATGTCAAAGCGTAATTCAGCTGATGATAATCGTTCAGACACAACCACGAGGATATCCTGCGGGCAGAAGTCATATAGGCCATTCCCACCATAATCCACGCCTACTTATTCACTACAAAGATGCTTCCAGCTGTATACGACCGTGATTCAAGATATATTGTGCACAGACGTTTGCAGTAGCCATGCAACCCAGCAGAAAGAGAGAGATACGTTTGACAATACCCATAATCCTATTTTTACAATATAAATAGAGTGAATCAGTAGAAATCAAGAGAAGGAGTTCCGGCAGTAAACACTTGCCAGCCATCCAGCACTCCGTTCTCCTCATTCCCATCTTTTCCTACCTCAAGCTCAACGCGAAAACGGTAAGTACCGGCCTTGGGATAAGTCAGCAGAACAAACTAGAAATCATGTAGATAGTCAACGGGAGAATCAATCGGAGCGGGAGAATAAGAACGGTAGAATAAAGGATATATATCGCTTCCGGCAGGATATTCTTCATTGAAATCCGTCAAGGTCACTATACGGATAGCTGTAATCGGACGGTTCAACTGACAATGCCAGATATCGTCGGCAGCTTCTTCCGAAATGGCCTT
Organism: Bacteroides muris (ex Afrizal et al. 2022); assembly: GCF_004793475.1. GTDB lineage: Bacteria > Bacteroidota > Bacteroidia > Bacteroidales > Bacteroidaceae > Bacteroides > Bacteroides muris. The sequence continues at coordinate 44,945 of NZ_SRYZ01000025.1, forward strand.
CACCTCCGGTACCACCTTCATCATGTAGGCCTCCTTGGGGCAGCGGTTATCGGTTCAGGAGCATGCCCGCTATTATCCAGCAACACCAATCGCACGCCAACCACATCCGCCAAAACAGGAGGAAGCACCTCTTCATCTTCTTCACACTTCATGGCAGTCAGTAAGAGCAAAAGGCAAAAAGAAAGTATTCCGAAAAAAGAAAAGATTGTGCTTCTCATACATTTTCAATATTACATTCACACAAATGTAATGGATTTATGTATACTATACTAATTCTTTTCCCTAAATTTGCGCGAACAATTAATATTCAAGAAGAATGGAAAACAAAAAAATAGTCGTATTAGACGGGTATGCCGCCAACCCCGGCGACCTTTGCTGGGACGAATTGCAAGCTTTGGGTGAATGTAGCATCTACGACCGTACCGCTCCCGGAGAAGTATTGGAACGCGCTGCCAGTGCAGAAATCCTGCTGACCAATAAAACCGTGCTCACTTCCGAACACATGGCTGCACTGCCCGAATTGAAGTACATCGGTGTGCTTGCCACCGGATATAACATTGTAGACACCGCCGCTGCCAAAGAACATGGCATCATCGTCACCAACATCCCTGCCTATAGCACCGACTCGGTTGCCCAAATGGTCTTTGCCCACATTCTGAACATCGCCCAGCAAGTGCAGCACCACTCCGAAGAAGTGCATCAAGGACGCTGGACGGCAAGCAAAGACTTCTGCTTCTGGGACACTCCACTCATCGAACTGCGTGAAAAAAAACTCGGCATTGTAGGCTTGGGACACACCGGTTTCTCCACTGCCCGCATCGCCATTGGCTTCGGCATGAAGGTGTGCGCCTACACTTCCAAGACCAATTTCCAGCTTCCTCCCGAAATCCGCAAGATGGAACTGAACGAACTGTTCCATGAATGCGACATCGTTAGCCTGCACTGTCCCCTCACCGATGCCACCCGCGAAATGGTGAATGCAGAACGCCTCCGCCTGATGAAGCCTACGGCTATCCTAATCAACACCGGACGCGGTCTGCTCATCAACGAACAAGACCTTGCCGATGCCTTGAACAACGGAACCATCTACGCCGCCGGAGTGGACGTACTCTCACAAGAGCCTCCTTGTGCCAACAATCCTTTACTCTCTGCCCGTAACTGCTACATCACCCCGCACATAGCTTGGGCAAGCACCGCCGCACGCGAACGCCTCATGCAAGTTATGCTCGAAAATATAAAGGCCTATCAAGACGGTAAGCCTGTGAATGTAGTGAATAAGTAGGCGTGGATTATAATGGAAGCACCCCTATACTTTCATACCTTTTTCCCCTAACAAAACAAACAGCCAACGCTATGGGAACATCTGCCATCAAAGGTCTGTTCTATATCCGTCTGATAGCAGTGATATTCATCCTGATTGCCATCACCATAGCGGTGGCTTTTCAATTCCGCCTACAATATACACAAGTGCACTTACCGCTATGCCAAGCGCATGCTGTATATTGACTGCATCTTTTCTACTCTCCCAGTCTGAAAAGCATCAAATATTATTCTCCAAACCTAGATTTATGCAGTGACCACAATCCGGTGGATTATGGAGGTGGAACTTTCAAAAAGGCTATAAACGGTCTATTTCTTCTAGAGTTAGACCGGATGCCTTGCTGATAGCCTCTACAGAAAGACCTGCCGCTTTCAGATTGCGAGCCATTATCTTTATACCTTCTGCACGACCTTCTGCACGACCTTCTGCACGACCCTCTGCACGACCTTCTGCAAGACCTTCTGCAAGACCCTCTGCAAGACCCTCTGCACGACCTTCTGCAAGACCTTCTATTCTTCCTTCCAGTTTGGCAGAATCGAGCACATCGTTTTGAATCATGACTGCATTCAAATGTTCATCATACGCCCTTCGTTCTTGAACGTTCATAGAGTAATATTTCAGCTTCTCGCGAGCCTCTCCAAGTCCGGGAGCAGTAGTATCAGGACGAATAGTTCCGTCTTTCAGGTACTTCATCCATTCATTCAACGGAGTAGTAGCCACTTGATCAAACTCGTTTACGCGGATAAGAATGTATTCCGGGAAAATTTCGGCGGGCATACGGGGAACAATGGCATTACGCTCCTTAACATTTACCTGCAACTGGTCACCGGTATGTACACCTACAAAGTTATTCTGCCCATGATACAAGAAATCGCTTCCTTGTCCTATGTCAAAGTAGAGGATACTGATGGAGTAGATTTTCTTCACCTTATAGTAAGTATCACCCAACGAGATATGTTCGGTGATAGCCTTTGCCACTCCATAAAGGATACGTTCCAAATAATAGAGTTCACGGGTATTCTGTATTTCGATGATGATAATCTCGTCCTTACTGTTGCGTGCCTTGATGTCAACACGGTTGAACTTGTCATCGGCAGTCTGCTGATTTCCTTCACTTTCCAGTATTTCGATAATCGTGATTTTTTCACCCAGAAATACAGTAAGGAAACCTTCAAGAACACCAAAATTGGCCTTCTGCCGCAATAAACGTTTAATGGCCCAGTCGAAGCGGATGTACCTATCTTGCAATTCTTCCATCAGTTAATTATTTTTTAGAAGACAAAGATACGAATGTTTTTCAAGAATAATAGACTATTTCTTCTGTTTCTGTAACAGAGAATACGGTTTCTTGAATCATTTACATATGCCAGCTATTCTTCAAGGGATTTACTGAATATCCCTAGAGAACCGATTCCTCGTTCAGTACCCGAAAGAGAACTTTATTTGTCCTTAACTTTCGGCAATATCGCATTCAATACCATATATCCCGATATACCGGCAACAGTCGTTCCCAGCAATACACCGAACTTCGCTTGGTTGAGCAAATCCGGATATCCTCCTGCAAAAGAAAGATTGGCAATAAATAAGGATACTGTAAAACCAATACCACCCAACAAGGACACTCCGGCCACACTTCTCCAATTCATTCCCGGAGGCATCGAGGACAAACCGCTCTTGACCGCCAGCCAAGTAAACAGAAAAATACCGACAAACTTGCCAAGAAGCAATCCTGCAGCCACGGCTATACTAACAGCTCCAACAACACCACTGCCCCCGTTGAGCACCACACCGGCATTGGCAAAGGCAAAGAGCGGTAGTATCACAAAGTTCACCGTACCATGCAAATTGTCTTCCAAAGATTGTAAGGGACTAATCACATAATCAGAAGCGCGTTCCACTTGTTTTAGAATGGCAATCTGCTCATTAGTCAATATAATATTATCTGATTTTGAAACTGGAAAATCACCGATTATATCGCGGATGCGTTTAATATATTTCCCGGCATCCAAACGGGGACGGGCCGGTATTACAAAGGCCAGTATCACTCCGGAAATAGTGCTGTGAATGCCCGACTGAAGGAACAAATACCAAATAATCACCCCGATAAACAGGAACAATATTTTCTGTGTCATACCGAATCTCCCCATACAGTAAAGGAAGAAATAAAGGACTGCAGCTACAATAAGGTATCCATAAGCCACCTCGGAACTATAAAAAATAGCAATAACCAGAATGCCTCCAATATCATCGACTACTGCAAATGCCGTCAAAAAGATTTTCAGACTCAAAGGCACTCGCTTACCCAGCAGACTGAGTACCCCCAATGAAAAAGCAATATCCGTAGCCATCGGTATAGCCATACCGCGCGTTCCCGGAGTGCCCTGAACGACCAGAAGTGAATAGACAATGACCGGCAGCAACATACCCCCACACGCCGCTACAAAGGGTAAAGAGGCCTTACGAAAGGAAGAAAGTTCACCAACCAGCAGTTCCCGCTTTATCTCTAATCCCACGGCCAGAAAGAAAACAGTCATCAAGCAGTCATTTATAAACTCAACCATTCTCAACGGATGACCGCCATGGGAGAACAAATTAAAGTCTCCGATACGCAAATGCAGTTCCTGTAAAAGAAAGCCCTGATATAATGGAGCCATCGGTGAATTAGCAATAACGGCCGCCAAAATAGCCATCAAAAACAGCAAGATGCTCGCCACTATATTCAGTGACGAGAAGTCTTTCACAGTACGTAAAATAATCATAAAGAAGTTTATATTTGATTTAAGATTTCATCCTTCCGACATCAATCCAGCTTCAGCACTGCCAAGAACGCTTTCTGAGGTACCTCTACATTACCAATCTGTTTCATTCGTTTCTTACCTCTTTTCTGTTTTTCAAGCAATTTTCGTTTACGGCTCACATCACCGCCATAACATTTGGCTGTTACATCCTTACGAACAGCTTTAATCGTTTCCCGGGAAATAATCTTGGCACCGATAGCAGCCTGAATGGCGATATCGAACTGCTGTCTCGGAATCAAATCCTTTAACTTCTCGCACATCCGTCGTCCCAATTCGTAGGCATTGTCAAAGTGTGTCAAGGTAGAAAGAGCATCCACCGGCTCACCGTTCAGCAAAATATCCAGCTTCACCAGTTTGGAAGGGCGGAAGCCGTGGGGATGATAGTCAAAAGAGGCATATCCCTTGGAGATACTCTTCAATTTATCATAGAAATCGATGACTATTTCGCCAAGAGGCATATCATAATATATTTCCACACGGTTACCGGAAATATATTCCTGCTTCACCAGCTCGCCACGCTTGCCCAAACAAAGAGTCATGATAGGACCGATATAATCAGTAGTGGTAATCACCGAGGCGCGGATATAGGGCTCCTCAATACGGTCTATCATAGTAGGATCCGGCATGCTGCCGGGATTATGCACCTCAGTCATATTTCCCTGCTTGTCATAGACATTGTAGGAAACGTTGGGCACGGTGGTGATAACATTCATGTCAAATTCACGGTCAAGGCGTTCCTGCACAATCTCCATGTGGAGCAATCCGAGAAAACCACACCGGAAACCAAAGCCCAAAGCTAATGAAGACTCAGGCTGGAAAGTCAGCGAAGCATCATTCAGCTGCAACTTCTCCAAAGAAGAGCGCAAATCCTCGAAATCTTCAGCCTCGATAGGGTACACACCGGCAAAAACCATCGGCTTCACTTCCTCAAAACCAGCAATGGCCTCTTCGCAAGGACGGGCAATATGCGTAATCGTATCACCTACTTTCACTTCCTTAGAGGTTTTGATACCCGAGATGATGTAGCCCACATCTCCCGTACGCAACTCCGGACGTGGCATCATTTCCATCTTGAGTACTCCAATCTCATCTGCATCATATTCCTTACCCGTATTGAAGAATTTCACTTTATCCCCTTTACGGATTACGCCATTCACTATCTTGAAATATGCAATGATACCACGGAAAGAATTAAAGACAGAATCGAAAATCAACGCCTGCAACGGAGCTTCCTCGTCACCCTCCGGATGAGGGATACGCTCAATGACTGCAGCCAGGATTTCTTCCACTCCCATGCCCGTTTTGCCGGAAGCACGGATAATCTCATCACGCTTGCAACCCAGCAGTTCAACGATTTCGTCCTCCACTTCCTCAGGCATAGCGCTTGCCATGTCACATTTGTTGATGACCGGAATAATCTCCAAATCATGCTCAATGGCCATATATAGATTCGAAATAGTCTGTGCCTGCACTCCCTGCGAAGCATCTACAATAAGCAGTGCCCCTTCACAAGCGGCGATAGAACGTGATACCTCGTACGAGAAGTCCACATGTCCCGGAGTGTCTATCAAGTTCAGAATATACTTTTCGCCTTTATATGTATACTCCATTTGTATGGCATGACTCTTGATGGTGATACCCCTTTCCTTCTCAAGGTCCATGTCATCCAGCATCTGTCCGTTAGTTACTTGTATAGTATTGGTAAATTCCAGCAGACGGTCTGCCAAGGTTGATTTACCGTGGTCAATATGAGCAATAATGCAAAAATTCCGTATATTCTTCATTGTCAATAACTATCTATTAATCGGGTGCACAAAGATAGTGAAAACAGAGCAAATAAAAAAAACGCGTTGATAACATATTCATGTACCAACGCATCTTTTTATAAGATTCCAGTTAATTCCCCGCTTAGTTCAACTTTACGAACAATTCGCCTTCCACTTCAGAAGTAGAGACCTTGTCTTCTCTTAACAACCAGCCCAATCCCAAGAATAAATCTTTGTCAATCAGCTTGGTTGCTTTCTTGATTTGCTTGTGAGTCAAACCATCTGTGCCATTCAGTACAGTCCAAATCTGTCCTGCAACAATACCAGCTTTTTCTTTCAACATTTCTATTTGCTTTTAGTTAAACGTCACCTTCATCTCCAAGCATAGAGATGTCGGTGTTTTTATATGGCTGCAAAGATAGCCATAATTATGTTATACAACACATTATTAGGCACTTTTTTAGTTCAAAAGATTGAAAAAGTTCCATTTTCTTACTTTGAGGACGTTTTTTCCAAGTATTCAGTCCAAATTTGGGCAGCCACCTCAACCATCCTAGCACACGGGCGTTTAGCATAATACTGCTCGGTACGGGCTTCCGGAACGGACGAACCTTCCGGTTTTCTCAATCCTAACAGTTCAGCACATATCAAAGAGCCGTTCCGCTTCTTGAACTCAGCAGCCAGCTCCTGCACCAATGCATAGTTTGCCGCCTTACCTTCACGATCCTTGCCTTCCACAGCTCCTTTTTCCAATCCGGCCAATAGGAACATGCCGCACGCAGCACCGCATGTCTGCCTCATACGACCTATGCCACCACCAAAAGAGGCAGACATCCGGAAAGCCTGCTCTTCGGTAAAACCGTACATATCTGCAAAAGCTCCCACCACCGACTGCGAACAGTTATAGCCGCTCTTGAAAAGCTCCACAGCTTTTTCTATTCTGTCTTTTGTTTCCATAATCATTCTGTAATTTCCAGTAACATCGGGCAATGGTCTGAATGAACAACGTCACCCAATATTCTCGCCTCCTTCAACATCGGACGCACCGGTTCGCTCACCATGCAATAATCAATACGCCACCCTTTGTTCTTGGCACGTGAATTAAAACGATAGCTCCACCACGTATATTCCTGCTTGTCGGGATGAAGCCAACGGAAGGAATCAATGAATCCTGCATTGAGAAAGCGCGTCATCCACTCTCGCTCTTCAGGCAAAAAGCCACTGCTGGTGGCATTCCTGATAGGGTCATGAATGTCTATTGCCTCATGGCAGATATTATAATCACCACAAAGAATGAGTTTAGGACGCGTACGCTTCAGCTCCAATACATATTCCTGGAATTTCTCCAACCAGACCATCTTAAAAGCCTGACGTTCATCACCGCTGGTACCGGAAGGATGATAAACACTCACGACGGACACATCAGCGAAGTCGGCACGAATAAAACGCCCTTCGCTATCGTATTCTTCGATACCCATACCATATTCCACATAGTCCGGTTCCTGCTTGCTCAGAATAGCGACTCCACTATACCCCTTCTTCTGTGCAGAATACAGATAATGTTTATACCCCAAAGTATCCAGCGCTTCTGCCGGATACTGTTCCGGTTGCAGTTTCGTTTCCTGCAAACAAAGTACATCGGGCCGCTCTTGTGCCAGCCACTCGGAAAAACCTTTTGTCACGGCAGCCCGTAACCCATTTACATTATATGTAATAATCTTCATACTTATTTGATTTCTTAAAAATGAATTATTCAAGATGTCAACTAGGATACCAGCAGCATGATATTCAACACAGTAACCACCGCAGCAATGGCGTAAAGTACAAACGTGCTCCATTTACTGTTTACATACTGCCCCATCACTTTACGTGAAGAAGTCAGCCCTACTTGCAGAAAGACCGTGAACGGTAACTGGATGCTCAATATCATCTGCGAAATCAGCAACCCCTTGAACGGGTTTCCGATAAAGAAAATCAGCAGCAGTGCAATACCCAGTGACAAAATCACACCCACCTGCGAGTGACTGTCTTTAATATGATAGGATTCTCCAAAAATACCGGCAAAGATAGAACCTGCCGCCATACCGCTGGTTATCGTGGAAGATACACCTGCCATCAGTAATGCCAATGCAAAAACCAGGGCAGCACCGCTCCCCAACAACGGTTCCAGCAAAGATTTTGCCTGCTGCAACTCTTCCACCTGAATACCGCTTTTAAAGAAAGTTGCCGCAGCCAGCAGTATCATGGCACTATTAATGGCCCACCCCACAATCATGGAAAACAAAGTGTCGAACAATTCATATTTCAGCACTTTGCGGATGGACGCATCATCTTTCTTGTTATATTCGTGGCTCTGTATCACCTCCGAATGCAAAAACAGATTATGCGGCATCACCACCGCACCGAGCACACTCATGATAATCAACATGCTTCCATTCGGGAACGAGGGTGTCACCCACCCTTGTATAGCCAACGGCCAATCTATCTTCACCAGAAACAGCTCATAGATAAAGGAAAGCCCGATGACCGAAACAAAAGCAATGATAGAACGTTCTATCTTCTTGTAGGAATTAGTGAAAAGCATGACGACTACAAATACGGTAGTCAAAATAGAGCCCCATACAATTGGAATGCCAAACAACATCTGCAAAGCGATGGCACCTCCCAATATCTCTGCCAGCGAAGTCGAGATCGAAGCCAGCACCGCCGTACCCAATATGGGACGCGACACCCAAGAAGGAGTATATTTGGTAGCGGCTTCAGACAAGCACAAGCCGGTTACAATTCCCAAATGCGCCACATTATGTTGCAATACAATCAGCATAATGGTAGATAAAGTCACGACCCACAGCAATGAATAACCAAATTCAGACCCTGCCGCAAAATTAGACGCCCAGTTTCCCGGGTCAATAAAACCTACAGTCACCAGCAGTCCGGGACCTATATATTTAAAAACGTCCAGACCACCCAGATAGCGTTTATGGTCTCTCCGTTTCAAGTCTTTAAAAATATTCCTCATCATGTCTGCCTAATTAAGAACGTAAAAATACTCAAATAATAACAAATACACCCATGTTAGGTTCAAAAAAAGCCCCTGGCATTTTTCAATGTCAGAGGCTCTCGTCCATTCTTTCAAGCAGGAGGCTCAATACCCCATCTCGTGCAATGCCTTGCACAATTGGTCGGGGCAGGAAGTGGAACGTTTCCCGCAGCGAATTCCTTCCAAACGGGCAATCACCGCATCTACCGGCATATCTTTCACCAAACGTGAAAGTCCTTGCAGGTTTCCATTACATCCACCCCAAAAAGTAACCTCTTTCACAATACCATCTTCCACATCCAGCTCGATGTTACTGCTACATGTACCTTGAGTCTTGTATGTATATGTCATTACTCTTCGTTTTCTTCCGGTTTCATATTGGTATAAACCGTCTGCACATCATCAAACTCTTCAAGACGTTCCACCATTTTATCGATAGTTTCGCGTTGCTCGGAAGTTACATCCTTCATATCATTGGGAATGTAAGTGAACTCACCACCGACATCTTCGAAGCCGCATTCTTCCAAATGCTTCTGAATAGCCGCATAGCTCTTCGGGTCACCATAGATAGTGATAGTGCCTTCTTCTTCATCTTCCTCGAAGTCTTCCTCTACATCATAGTCAATCAAGTCAAGGATAAGTTCTTCCATATCGATGCCGTCTTTCTTCTTGAAAGTGAATACACACTTATGGTCAAACAAGAAAGCCAGTGAACCCATTGTTCCCAAGTTACCGCCGAACTTGTTGAATACGGAACGCACATCGGCTACCGTACGGGTAGTGTTATCGGTCAGCGTATCCACAAAAACAGCCACACCGTGAGGACCGTATCCTTCATAGGTCATACCCTTATAGTCGCTCTGGTCCTTACCCATCGCATTCTTGATAGCACGTTCAATATTATCCTTCGGCATGTTTTCACGCTTACAAGTAGCGATTACCGAACGCAGTGTCGGGTTGTTTTCCGGCTCCGGACCACCGGCCTTCACCGCAATAGCAATTTGTTTACCCAGTCTTGTAAAGGTCTTTGCCATGTGACCCCATCTTTTCAATTTGGCAGCTTTTCTATATTCAAATGCTCTTCCCATTGGAACTGTATTTTAAATTATGAATTATAAATTCTGAATAATGAATCAACGCAGCTTGGCATTCAACCTGTCCTCCAGGTTCTTCACCAGTTTGGACATAATCTTGTCAATCTGCTTGTCGTTCAATGTTGCATTCTCATCTTGCAGCAGGAAGCTCACAGCATAACTCTTCTTACCGGCTTCCAGATTCTTACCCTCATAAACATCGAAGAGAGAAACCTCCTTCAGCAGCTTTTTCTCCGTCTCGTAGGCAATCTTCTCAATTTCCGCAAACTGCACTTTCTTGTCGAGCAGTAACGCCAAGTCGCGTTTCACGGCAGGGAACTTGGAGATTTCCGTATAGCTCACCTTCACATTGCGGATGGCCTTCAACAATTCTTTCCAGTTGAAATCAGCGTAGTAAACCTCGTTGTCAATATCGAATGCCTTCAGTAACTTCTTTGTTACAATACCGAAAGTAGCCAACCGCTTCCCCCCCCTTGTCTGTACGGATAAACCGGCAGCATAGATGTCATCAGTCAGATTCCCGACAACCAAATCATGCATGTGCAGCCCCAATCTGGCAAAGACATTCTCAACGTATGCCTTCAGCTCATATACCGAGCTGTTCTCATCCGGATGAGCCCATGAGTTGGTCACCCTCTTGCCAGTCACCCACAAACCAAGATGATAGTCTTCGGAATAAGCGGCAAGCACCTTTTCCGGATTCTTCTTCTCCTCGTTGAAGTGATAACAATTACCGAATTCAAAGAATTTCAGGTCTGCATTCTTACGGTTGGCGTTGTGCGAGATGCTTTCCAATCCACCGAAAAGCAGTGTCTGACGCATGGCATTCAAGTCTGCACTCAACGGATTCAGCAACATTACCAGATTCTTTGACGGATAAGACTCCAAGTTGTCATAGTAAGCGGCACGGGTCAATGAGTTATTCAGAATCTCATTGAAGCCACAGCCCACCAGCTGCTCGGCAACCAGGTTCTGCAATTTGTTGGATTTATCATATTCCCCCTTGGTAGTCAGACAAGACTTCAAGGCAGTCGGAATCTCTACATTATTATATCCGTAGATACGCAGGATATCCTCTATTACATCGCAATCGCGCTGCACGTCCACACGGTAAGGAGGAACATCCAGTGTAAGTCCTTCGGCTGTCTCGTCTACAATTTTCATTTCCAGACTTGTCACGATGCTCTTGACAGTATCCACCGGAATAACTTTACCAATCAATGAGTTTACTTTCTCATAAGCAAGTTCCACACGGAAATCCTTGGCAGGAGCGGCGCACACATCTTTTATGTCAGAAGAAATGGTACCTCCGGCAAGTTCCTTTACCATCAAAGCAGCCAGCTTCAGGCAGTAAATAGTGGCATTCGGGTCAATACCTCTTTCAAAACGGAAAGAAGCATCTGTGTTCAACGCATGGCGACGGGCTGTCTTGCGCACCCATGTGGGATGGAAGTAGGCGCTTTCAAGGAACACATCCTTGGTGGTTTCCGTAGAACCGGAATCCAGACCGCCGAACACACCGGCAATGCACATCGCCTCTTCCTTGTTGCAAATCATCAAGTCGCGTTCGTTCAATTTGCGTTCCACACCGTCAAGAGTTACAAACGGTGTACCTTCCGGCATTGTCTTTACAATCACCTCGCTGCCTTTAATCTTATCCGCATCGAAGCAGTGCAGCGGCTGGCCGAAAGCATGGACGATATAGTTGGTAATATCCACCACATTATTGATAGGACGCAGGCCGATAATACGCAACTTGTTCTGCAACCATTCGGGGCTTTCTTTTACTGTAACCCCTTTCACCGTAACGCCGGCATATCGGGGACATGCTTCGCTGTTCTCTACAGTTACTTTAATATCCAAGTCGTGATTTTCTACCGCAAAAGCGTCTACCGTAGGTTTCTTCAAAGTAGCCGGCTTACCGTTCTGTATCAAGTAGGCATACAAGTCACGTGCCACCCCATAATGCGAGCAAGCATCGGCGCGGTTGGGAGTAATGTCCACTTCCAGCACGTAATCGCTCTTGATGTTATAATAATCCTTGGCAAGCGTACCCGGAACAGCTGTTTCCGGCAGTACGATGATGCCTGCATGGTCCGTACCGATACCGATTTCATCCTCAGCACAAATCATGCCGACAGATTCCACGCCACGAAGTTTTGATTTCTTGATGGTAAAGCATTCGTCACCGTCATACAGTTTTGTACCCAACGTGGCCACTACCACCTTCTGTCCGGCAGCTACATTCGGAGCGCCGCATACAATCTGCACGGGTTCACCTTGTCCCAGGTTCACCGTAGTGACGTGCATATGGTCTGAGTTAGGATGAGCTTCGCATGTCAGCACTTCGCCGATGACCAGTCCTTCCAGTCCGCCTTTAATGGTTTGCACCTCTTCCACACTTCCCGTTTCCAGTCCGATGGACGTCAAGGCAGCAGCGACTTCATCCGGTGTCAAATCGAAATCGACATACTCTTTCAACCAATTATAAGAGATATTCATATCATTATATTTTTATTGTTTCCAAAAGTGACCCGCAAAGGTAATAAGATTTTTTGGTTGGCAGGGAATTATAAATGAAGAAAATAACAAAAAGGCGATGAAGTGCTTTTTCTTCACCGCCTTTCCCCTACTATTCTATATAAATCTACATTTATATATTCATTGCATTGGCGCCTAAAGCTCCCAATACGGCGGAAGCAACAGCTATCACTACCTTCAAAATCTTGT
>NZ_SRYZ01000026.1 GCF_004793475.1 Bacteroides muris (ex Afrizal et al. 2022)
ATATATGCGATATTTACAAATTAAAACTAGCAAGCTGAACTTGCGAAACTTAAATTATGTTATTCTATAATTTTTATGGTTATGAAGAATTCAAGGCCCGTTTCGGACTTGAAAAGAGAGGAAATGGTGTGGCATTGTTAATCTCACGGGCATAGACAATCTTCTCACCGATTTTATGGGTCGTATTACTTTTCACCAGTTGTTTGTCACTATCCCATTTTAAAGGATCAATAGTATAACCAACCGAGAAACCGACTTCATTCTTCTTGCTGTTCCATCTTACCCGAATCATTACCTGCCCGTTCTTCATTACATAGGCTCTTGTGCTAAAATTTGTCTTTTTCATACGTTTTATTTAATTTTACCGCGAATCTAAAGAGAAGATTTTAAAAGGGAAATGGGCTGACACTACATGCATATGACTGATAGTACAAACTACTTTTCCATGGGTTTGCTTGCCTAATTCCAAGAGCGAAGATACGAAGACTAATCGGGGGGAGTAACCCCCTTTAACTACTCCCCCGATTTCTAAGAGTATATGATATTAATTGAATTTATATAGTAGATATCTTTTTATTATAGTGTTGATTATTAGTGTTTTGTAACTCTTTTGAAAATCAGATAATATCATTCAGAGACTCCTCCAGGTCCACTAATGGCAAGGAGACAGAATAATTAGGTTCATTATTAACTAAAATAAAATCCTTATGAAAAAGTTCTTTTTGCTATTTTTGTGTGGAGGAATTTTATTTTCTTGCTCAAATGAAGAAAAAATGTCCAAATTAGATGTGGATGCTCACAACGTTACAAAAGATGCGATGATTGAAGAAGATGCGTATCAACTTTATGAAGACTTGCAGTCTTCACTTGTGAAAACAAGAAGTTTGAATGCATCATACCCGGATAACTATGGAGGAAGTTATCTTGATAGCAATGGAGAGTTTGTTGTTTTAATTGTTGAAGGACAGGAAACGAAAAATTTGAATTTCGTACCAAAAGGTGCTGTTACAAAACCATGTAAATACTCATATAATGAGTTGCTTAATGTTCTTGATGTACTTACAGAGTACAAACTTTCGGACAATCGAGAAATTTATAATAACTTTTTGGTATTTTATATAGATGATAAGCAGAATAGGATAATAGTGGAACTAACAGACTTTTCTGAAAATGCGAAACAGGCATTTAGAGAAAATGTTTCAAATTCGGAAACGATAATTTTTGTTGAAGCATCTGTTAAATATGAATTACCTGTAATTCCATTTGGTAATTCTAATAGCGAAGAAATTGAGTATAAACCTTCTTGTGCAATTGAAACAAGAGCCGCAAATTATCCTTTTTTAGCAGGGGCACCTTTTGGAAATATATCAATAGGTTATAGAGCTAAAAAAGATGGCAAGATAGGATTGGTAACATGTGGACATTCGAATGCTCTTGGTAAAACATTTACAGTTAATGGTCAAACGATAGGTAAAATTACAGCGTGGATGTATAAAGGGACTGTGGATGCTTCTTTTATTGAGATAACAAATTCAGATTATGAGGGTTCTAACCAATTATATAAATACCCAGGAAGTACAGCTAGTGGTGAAATAAGTCCTGACATTAAAGAATATGGTGTCGGCTTTACTGTTAATAAAATAGGTCAGACGACTCAGCGTACTTGGGGGGAAATTTATACGACAACTGCAAGAATTAAAGATAAAGATGAAGCTATAGAATTTTATCCAATGACAGGAACGAGATATAATTCAGCAGGTGGAGATAGTGGTGGCATTGTTTATTCGTATGTAAGCTCAACAGATACACGATACACAGTGGGTATTCATAAAGGCTCTATGTTAGATGCGAGTGGTAACAAATGCTCTTTTTATGTTAAAGCCAATGATATTAAAAATGCTTTAAATGTTACACGGTACTAACCATCATCTCCTTTTATGTAGCAAATAATATCTGTAATAAAAAGAGTCAAAACCGATTTACTTGGTAGCCTCTTTCATTAATTGTTCGAGATGCTTCACGATATCGGGATGCTGTGCAGCTACATCATGTTCTTCCCTGATGTCATTCTCTAGATTATAGAGTTGCATCTGTGTATTGCCTTTCCGTGTATTCGTAATGATTCCCTTCCATTTTCCCATGCGGATTGCTTTGTTTCCGATTCTGGGATTGGGATATTCCCAATATAAGTATTCGTGTTGCTTTTGCTCTTCTTTTTTACCGAGTAATGTAGGGAGGAAACTGATACCGTCTGTCGGTGGACAAGAAATCCCTGCTATCTCAGCCAAGGTAGGCATTACATCCTGGAAAGCACAAATATGATCACTTTCCGTACCAGGTTTGATATGTCCCGGCCATGTCATGATTGCCGGAACCCGGATTCCACCCTCATGCAGGAAACATTTGCCCCATCCATATTCCGACTTGAAAAGACCGCCACTGTTGAACCAGGGCGAATCACTTCCACCGTTGAATGTGGCTCCGTTGTCGGAAGTGAAAACAATAAGTGTATTCTCATATAGATTTTCTTTTTTCAATTTTTCTATCAATCCGCCTATTTGTTCATCAAAATAGCTGATCATTGCTGCATAGGTGGCATGTGGATAACGGCAGGGCAGATAACCCGCTTTGCCTGTATAGGGTTCTTCGTCACCGAACTTTTCTACATAATACTTCACCCAACGTTCAGGAGCCTGTAGGGATACATGTGGTAGGGGAGTAGTCCACATCAGGAAGAAAGGAGTGGATTGATTGGTACTGACGAATTTTAGAAGTTCATCGAAGATTAAGTCGTTAGCATATTCTTTTTGCGTATATTTGGCATAACTGGCCGGATCATTCGGGTCAGCATTTTTGTCTAAGGGACTTCGGTGCGGGTCGGTCACCTTGTTGGATAAATAGATACGTTCTTCATTCTTATATAAAAATGGTGGATAATACGTATGTGCCTGGCGCTGGCAGTTATATCCATAAAACTGATTGAAGCCCTGCTTGCCGGGCGTTCCTTCGGATCCCGGATAACCAAGTCCCCATTTTCCGAAACATCCGGTAGCATACCCTGCCTGTTGCATCATTCGTCCGATAGTCATCGTGTTGGCTTGCAAGGGGAACTGTCCTTCCAGTTCTTTATGCACATATACGGAATCATAGTTGTTGACGGCTCCGCGTTCGGTCATTTCATTATTGAAACGGATTTGTGAGTGTCCAGAGTGCATGCCCGTCATTAATACGCAACGTGCCGGAGCTGATACAGGCGAACCGGAATAATGCTGTGTCAGTTTGATGCCTTCTTTGCATAAACGGTCGATGTTGGGTGTTTCTATTCTTTGTTGTCCGAAACACCCAATATCCCCATATCCCAGATCGTCCATTAAAATATAAATAATGTTGGGTTGTGTATGTAAAGTCTGCCCTTGTAGATAACTGCCGCATAGGGCGGAAACACCGATAAATAAGTTCCTTTTATTCATGATATTCTTTTTTTAATCCCATTTGTAATCTTGCGGCACTTCGCTTT
Source organism: Bacteroides muris (ex Afrizal et al. 2022) (assembly GCF_004793475.1). GTDB lineage: Bacteria > Bacteroidota > Bacteroidia > Bacteroidales > Bacteroidaceae > Bacteroides > Bacteroides muris. Next base: position 3,518 of record NZ_SRYZ01000026.1, read on the forward strand.
TTAAAGCCGGCCCGAATTCATATCCTTGCTGTTCGAACCATTCTTTCTTTTGAAGCACGTGCTCATAGAAACGGGTAAAGTCCAGTGGCTCTCCCTGATACCACATCTGTTCTGCCAGTCCGATGATGCGGGGAAACAGGCGTTGGTCTATCATGCGTTCCGTCACTACGTCGTCTGTCCATAATGCGCAGCTCATGCCGAGAATCAAAGGATTCTTTTCATTGCAGGCCTTGTTTGAAGGATTGTTCAAATACAAGTCTTTCAAGTCGAACGTGCGTTCTTTTGCATATCCCCGCCACGGAGTGAGCGGGAAGTTGAGATACGTATAGTAGTTGGAGCTGCAAATGACCGGATAGTTGTGTTTGAGTGCATTGCGGAGCGCTAAGTCTTTATGTCCACGGTAGTTCCACCATTGGATGACTGTATTGTCGGGCAGCGGATATCCGTCCTGATATACGACATCTCCCCAGAAGATGGCTTTGCGTCCCTTTTGCTTCAAGTGGTTTGCCATCTGTGCAGAGAACCATAGTTGGAGGTCGTGACTGTCTTTCAGATTCAACGCTGCTATTCTCTTTTGGCAGTCTTCACATTTGTTCCAATTCCCCTTCGGTGCTTCGTCTCCTCCCAAATGGATGTAGGGGGAGGGGAATAGTTCACATACTTCGTCCAATACGTTTTTCAGGAAAGTCAGCACCTCATCTTTTCCGGCACAGAATATGTTTTGGGTGAATCCATGTTGAGGCACTTCGACGGGCAGCCCGAAGCAGCCCAACTCCGAATGGGCGGAAAGAGCAGCTTCCGCGTGTCCCGGCATATCTATCTCGGGCACGATGGTGATATTGCGCTGGCTGGCATAGCTGATTACTTCACGTATCTCTTCCTGTGTGTAGAATCCGTGTTGTTCTTCTGCCTTTCCTACCGAACCTCCTATTTGGGCAAGGCGCGGATACCGCTTGATTTCTATCCGCCATCCCAACCCTTCCGTCAGGTGCCAGTGGAAATAGTTCATTTTAAGCAGGGAAGCCATGTCGATGTACTTTTTGATGGTGGATACCCGTTGGTACTGGCGTCCGGAATCCAGCATAAAACAGCGCCATTGCATACTGGGGGAGTCGGTGATGTCGGCACAGGCAAAGGTAAGTTTCCCGGCCGGGCCCGAAACCCATTGACGCAAAGTCTGCACGGCGTAGATGAATCCTCTTTCGCCGGAGGCGGTTATGGTCATCTGTTTCGGATTGATGCTTATCTTATATCCTTCGGGCGGAAGCGACGGGTCGTTCATCCAGCAGATGTGAGCGGTCGATGCGTTGGACTGCCATTTGACGGAAGAGTTGCGGAGCACTTCGCTACGCAAAAGGCTTACGTAAAATGCGGTGGTGTCCGCAGTGTACATGGGAATGTTCTTTCGTAAGGTGAGTTTGCCTTTTTTCATTTCCACTTGGTTGGGAGAGGGAAAGACGATTTGACCGCATGTGATGGCTGCATAGGATACAAGCAGGAGAAGAATGGATAATCGGTGTTTCATACAGGTTATCTTGATAATGGTTATTTGTAGGTAAAGTTAAGAATAAACTGTCCAAAGTGGCAAACACTTTGGACAGTTTTAATTGATTAAGGTCTATTTATTAATTCTCACTTTCCCAACCGGGGTTTTGTTCGAGTTGAGGGTTTAACACTCGTTCGTTGCGTGGGATGGGGTTGAGGTAATAATAGTCGGGCCACAGATGAGTCTGTTGGGGATGGAACTCAAGATACCCTTCACTACCTCCACCGTCGATGGTGACACTGACGCCGGGGAAGTCGGATGAACGTACAAATTGTCCGAGTTTCTTTTTCAGTGCATAGTGGCATTTCTTCCATCTTCTCAGGTCGTCGAAACGGAAACCTTCGGAGAAGAGCTCGATGCGTCGCTCACGGCGAATCTCCCACAACAGGGGATTTACTTCGTAGTCGCCCGAATAATCGGAGTTTCCTTTGTCACGCTTCGGGTCGAAAGAAGCATTGATATTCGTAACAATCATCGGTGCTACATTAGCACGTGGGCGCAACTTGTTGATGGTAAGGTTGGCTACGGTCTGGTCGAATTCGCCCAATTCGCACATGGCTTCCGCATAGTTCAGCATCACTTCTTCGATGCGGAAGATAGGCATATCCGTCTCCTCATTTCGTTGGCTACCCATGTCTAAGTAGCAGCAATAGTATTTCCAGTTGTTGTATCCGAAAGCTGATTTATACCACGGCTGGTTGTTCAAGAAGAAGTCGAAGTGTGGCGAGGCTCCTAAGATACCGCCGATATATCCTTGACGGAACGGTAACGTTTTCTGCCGCTCTTTGGAAGTGCCGTATCCTATTCCTATACGCGTGCTGAGGCTGTCGATGAAACTTCTGTCTTTAGGATTGTCGGTAAATTCCCATTTGTTGTCCCATGCGTCGTTCGATTTGCTACGGTCTACGGTGTAAGGCGGAGTGACGTGCAGCCATAGACGGTGGTCGCGGTTGCTGAATTCATCGTACAGGTCTTCATCGCCTTTAAACAGAACGCTTGTCCAGCGTGGCTTACCATCCGAGCAAAGATAGCTGTCTACCAAATCACGGGTAGGATTGTAGAACGATGTGGCAGTGGTTCCGCCGATACTTACAGCGTGTACCACACCGACGGTGTTCGAGTACTCTCTGTATAAAATTACACCTGGAACGTCTTTCAGTTCCAGTGAGCAGAATAAGTCGTCATAGCAGTCGGCTACGTTGGGATACTTCTCTATCAGTTCGGCAGATACCCGCTTGCATTCTCGCAGGTAGGTTTCAGCATTACCCAAACCGTGGTATTTACGCCATGTACCTTCAAACAGACAGAAACGCGACAACAGTGCTTGCACGCAGGCTTTGTTGATGGTATTTGCCCCTTCGCCGTCTACATTGATATCCCTTTCGGCATCTTTCAAATCGTTCAGGATATGTTCGGCTATTTCATCTCTCGATGCTCTCGGGCCTTCGATTAATTCCGTCTCATCATCGCTCAATACGTGGTCAATCCAGGGCACACCGCCATAGGCCGACAGGAGAGAGAAGTAGCGGTAACTGCGGAAGAAATATCCCACAGAACGCCAGTGTTTTTTCTCCGTATCCGTCATATCGCTGCCTTCGATGCGGTCGAGCATTAAGTTCACACGGCGGATATAGCTGTAGTAACTCCATACAGTATTGTCTTTTGTGTCGGGAATAGTCACTAACTTCCGAATCCAGTTACTTTCGCTCGAACCTCTTGTCTGGTTGTACGAGATGTCGTCCGTAGAGTTTTCCGAACCGTATCCCAATGAAGGCAAGGTTTCGTACAGTCCCCAGGCGTAAGCCTTGAAGTTGTCGTATGTTTTAAAAGCTGTTTCGGCGGTCGGGTCTCCCAAAGGATACCTTTCCAGGAAATCATTATTAAGACAGCCGGTTAATAAAACCGTACATATCAGATATAAATATTTTCTCATAATGCATGGGTTATTAGAATGTAACATTGATACCAAGAGAGAATTTTCTCATAAACGGATATTCCCAAATGCCTTTTTGCAACATATCGGTTTCCAATCCTTCGGGCAAGTGGTCCCAAGTATAGAGATTTTCTCCACTGAAGAATACTTTCATTTCATCAAAATAGATGCGTTGCGACCACGTTTTGGGCAGCGTGTACGAAAGTGTGATATTCTGTAATTTCAAGTAAGATGCATCTGCCAGATACTTGGTTTGTTTCCAACGGTTGTAGGAGGTATTTACTGCATCGTTGGCATATACGCGCGGAAAGTGTGCGTTCGTGTTTTCGGGTGTCCAGAAGTCGAGCGTTTCTTTAAACAAGCTACCCCAGTTTCCGGTAGGCCATGCAATCTGGTCGGTACGCCAGTAATCGCGTTTGCCCACACCGCGTAGGAAAATAGACAAGTCAAATCCTTTCCAGCTTATTCCTGCGGTGATACCGTAGTGGAAGCGCGGTGTTGAGTTACCGATGATGCGTTGGTCACCTGGGTTGTCTGCCGTTCCCCGTCCACTCCAGATGGTTTCTGTATCATCGTCGAAGTTTTTGTATAGGATATCTCCTGGATACACTTTTCCGGCTCCTTGCGGTTTAGGAATACCGGCTTTCAATGTTCCGTCTTCGTTGAAGTCGTCTACGGTGTAGAAACGGTCGGTGACGTATCCCCATATTTCTCCCATTTTCATACCTTTACGATAAATGTTGTCACCCAACAGGTTGGTTTCGTTGTTGTACTTCGTAATCTCGCTTTGTGAGTCGTATAGGTTGAAGCCAATCCGGTAACTCCAGTCTTTGTTGATGCGGTCTCTCCAGTTCAATTCCAATTCCCAACCATAGGTTTTCAGGTCGGCGGCATTCTGTTTGGCGGCAGTAGCACCGATTACCCACGGAAAGTCCATACCGGGAGCCAACATTCCTTTGGTGTCGCGGCGATACCAGTCGAAAGTACCGTTCAGGCGGTTATTGAAGAATCCGAAGTCGACACCGAAGTCCAGTGTATATACTTTCTCCCATGAGAAATTGTTGCTTACCATTACAGGAACTGCCAATGTAGTGGCTTTCTGTCCGTCTACTAACCATTCTGTGAGATAAGGCGCCATGGAAGGAATGTACGGATAATTGTCGGGGGTATTGTTAGGCTTCAGGATAATTTGGTTTCCGATAGAACCCCACGAAGCGCGCAGTTTCAGGTTGGAAAGAATGTCTCTTGTTTTTTCCATAAATGGTTCTTCAGAGATTCTCCATCCGGCTGAGAAAGATGGGAAGAATCCGAAACGGTTCTTCTTCGGGAAACGGGAAGTTCCGTCGTAACGTCCGTTGGTTTCCAGCATATATTTGCCGGCATATGCATAATTGACACGGTAGAACAAACCTCTGATGGCATATTCGTCAAAGCTATCGCTGACAGAAGCCGTACCGGTCGAGCCTGAAAGAGAAGGCAGATTTTCCAACAATACGTCCGTACGTTGCGACCATTGGGACTCCTTGTGGCTCTCTTCCTGGTTATATCCTCCCATGATGGCAATGTCGTGTTTGCCTATGGAGAAGTCGTAATTGGCAAATACGTTGATGGCATTGTAGTTGGTGGTTCCTTGTGTCAGGGCATAACTAGAGTTTTCCACATTGTTCAGGACTCCCGTAAAGTTGAAACCGATGTATCGGTATTTGTTGATATACATCCGGTTGTATTCGGTAGTGCGGTTAAATGTATATTCACCCGTTATTTTCAATCCTTTTAACGGAGATATGATAACACGGCCCAATGTGCGCAGGTCGTTTTTCTTGATAACTCTCGGTTCGCCATAACGTACATAAGTAGCCGATGTTTCGGCCGGATATACTACACCGTCTTGTTCATACGGCAGGATGTTATGGTAAGATGGCAAAGCCATCGCACTTCCCCACACACCGTTGCGGCCGCCTTGCTCTACTTTATTTTGAGTAGAGTTGGCATATCTGATATCCAACTGAGTGGTAAGCCATTTGTTGACATCCACGCTGAGGAAGCTGGACATATTGATACGGTCAAACTTGTCTTTGTCTGTTATCAAAATTCCGTCTTCACCGGTATATCCTAAACTTAAGCGGTAATTGGTGCGTTCGCTACCTCCCGATACGGAGAAACTGTGGTTCTGCATGAAGCCGAATTCTTCCATCATGTCGGCAAACATATCGTTTTCCCGCATTAAAAACAAATTGCCTTTGTCGTCAAATATATAACCGTTAGGATATTTGGAAGGGTCGCTTTGGTAGTCGCGTATGTATGATTCCCACTGGGTGATGTTTTTTCCGTCCACATACGTGTCATTCGCCCATCCCATCTCCTTGTAGGCCAATACCGACTCCAATGGACTGGCTTTTTGCGGCAACTCCAATGCTTTCGAGAAGGAGAAGTTGTTATTATAGTTGAATTTGGGAGCCATATCTTTTTTACCTTGTTTTGTCGTTATCAAGATAACACCGAAAGCGGCACGCGCTCCATAGATAGCTGCCGAAGCGGCATCTTTCAGGATAGATACGGTTTCAATATCTTGTGGGTCAATCATATTGATATCCATCGGTACGTTGTTGACCAGCACCAAGGGCTCACCTCCGTTGATGGAAGTTGTTCCACGGATATTATATGTCATATTATCGCCGGGAGCACCTGTGGCCGATTCAATTTTCAAACCAGGCACAACACCTTGCAAAGCTGCCGATACATTGGTTATAGGACGGTCACCTAAGGATTCCTTAACGTTTACGGCTCCTACGGCTCCGGTCATATTCACTTTTTTCTGTGTACCGAATCCGATAACTACAACTTCCTCCATTATTTGTGTGTCTTCCTGCAACTGTATGTTGAAGGATGTCTGGTTTTTCACAGGAACTTCTTGTGTGGTGTATCCGATATAAGTGATTCGGAGTTTACCATTTGCCGGAACTTCCAATGAGAATTCTCCGTTGAAGTTGGTAATAGTAGCTTGCTTGCTACCCTCTACAAGAACGTTGGCACCAATCAAAGGCTCGCCTTGCATATCTGTGACGATCCCCCTTATTTTTATATTCTGTTGAGTTGTATTATTGGAAGGCATTTCCGCTTTTGTCGGAACAGGGACTATGATGATATGTTTCCCTTCCGGTCTGTAAGTGAATCCGGTTCCTTTTAATATCGAGTCCAGAACAGAAGAAACTGTTTCTTTGGTGAAATTGACGGTTACCTTTTGTTTGACGTCCAGTTTCGTCTGATTATAAGCAATACTTAAATCTGTCTGGGCTTCAATACTTTCAAATACTTTTAATAGAGATTGGTTTTTCATAGATACCGTTATTTGCTGTTTTTGCCCGAAGGCTGTGTTATAAAAACATAAAGCAAATAACAATATATAAATTTTATGAATTTTTACGGGGTAATTCTTACCCGATAACTTATAAAGTTTCATACTTTTGTGAGTTAATCATTAATACTAATTTAAGTGTATGCTACAAATTGAATCAAGTAATTTTGATTGATTTAGGGGAGTTGGTATCCGCGAAGTACCGGCTTCCTTTTTTTTGCCTATCTGCCTCCTTTCTTGTTTTGAGGTGAATAAATTAAAAGCACGTTCTCGTCCTCTACTTTATAATCGATGCTTCCTATCGTTTTTGTTACAATATTCATGATATCTTTGATAGGAACTTTATGTTTGAATTTAATCGTATATACATCCGTAGTGGCTAGATGTGGAGGAACGATGATATGTATATTATATATTCTTTCTATTGTAGTGAAAATGTCTTTGAGAGTCATTCCGGCAAAGTTTAATTCACCTTTGGTCTAACCGGAGTATAAGGAAGCGTCAATGATTTTTTTATTGAATTCTCCGGTTGGATTCTCATATTCGAGTTGCTCATCGGGTGACAGAGTAATGATGTCCTCATCGTTCGATTTCTGAACAACAATTGAGCCTGATTCAAGAGTAGCGATTGTTTTTTTATCTTCCGGATAGGCGTGTACGTTGAACTTGGTTCCCAAAACTTTAACTTTCAGATGGCTGGTCTTGACAATGAATGGATGTTGGCTATCTTTCTTTACATCGAAATTTGCTTCTCCCATCAGATATACGGAACGCATGTCATTAGCAAATTTCTGTGGATATATTAACAATGTCCCTGAATTGAGATGCGCTATGGAACCGTCGGGCAAAGTGATTTGCCTCTGTTCTCCCTTAGGCACAAAGTATTCTACCAATTCTACAGGTTTTTCGTCGGGTTGTATATACAAGTAAGCTATCCATATGGACAGCAGGGGGATGAGTAATGCTGCCGCTACTTGTCCCCATTTGCGCAACGTATAAGAAATGGCTGTTTTTTGTGAATGCGGCAACTTCTTGCGGAAATTCTGATAAGAGCATATGGTGCTTGCATCGGTTTTGAATTCTTGTTCTTCCCATACCTGCATCATTGCTTCTTCCTTCTCGTCCTGTTCTGCGGAGTCAATGAGCCATCTCCACATCTTTTCCTTAAGTTCGGGACTGAACTTGTCGGAAATAAAATTTTTAATTATTTTATAGGTATTCGACATATTAATGTTTTTATGGTGATGGTTTCTTATATAAGATACGTAACTGGTCAACTACGCACGGTCTGAATTCATATTTTTTTTAGAAAAATAGAATAAAGGCAATAAATAGCACTTTCCGTATGTCTGTGAGGGCTTGTGAAAGATGGTTCTCGACAGTCCGTTTATTGATGCCTAACGTTTGGGCTATTTCATCGCTGCTCATTCCTGATTCCCGGCTCATCTTATATATTTTCTTCCGTTGCGGAGGCATTTTTTCCACAACCATTGCTACCAGTAGTTCGAGTTCCCTAAGTTGTATCTTGTCGTCAGTTTCGTTGTTTTCCGGTGTGGAAACAACCTTTTCGGCTTGTTTTTGCTGGTAGTTTTTGAATAGTAACGCACGTTCGATATGCCGGTATGCCGCATTTTTGCAGACACGGAAAAGATAAGATTTGAAGTTGTTGATTGTATTGAGGGATGAGCGGTTGCCCCATAGCATTAGAAATATATCCTGCGATATATCTTCCGCTTCTTCCGGTGATTGTAATAATCCGGTGATAAATCCTTTGACTTGTGGGTAATAGTGCAGGAAGAAAATTTCAAAAGCCTTTTCGTTTCCTTTACTGATAGCCTCTAAAAGTTGTTTTTCATTAAAAGGTTGCATGCAGTTGAGATTGGGTGAATACTATCAATTGTGCAAAAATAACCCGTTGGCGGAATTAAATTGATAAAAGATTTATGTATAAAAAATTGTGCATATTGTTGATATTTGGTAAATTAAAGGTGACCAAACTTTTAATAGACAAATATCGTATGCACAACCTATATGCAATATTCGCAAAATTTCTGAACATATGCAAGCAAGTAGCCGTTAATTAAGTCAGTGAATCAGGGAATGTGCCAAGAAGAGGAGTAGTTTCCAGATTCTCAGACATTGAAATAGTGGCATTGAATATGGCGTCAGAAGCTGTTGGTATTGACAGTGAGTCATTGTTGTTTGCACAGTTACAAGAATATAAGATTGAAATTCCCAATCTTATATCCCGCAGACAATACACGATACAATGACAGACGTAAAATCACTTCATCCCTCTGCAATACAATCCGGGAAAGAATGGCCGCGGAAATGGATGGAGGCGAAAATTGTTTCTGCATTGACTCGAAGCCGATAGAGGTATGTCGTTTTTTCCGTTCCAAGCGTTGCGGTATGGGGAAGAAGGATTTTGAGAAAGCACCGGGGTAGGATACTGTGCGTCATAAGGAGCGTATTATTGCGGATATAAATTCCATGCATTCTGTGGATTAAGTGGAGTCATCCATTCCTTTGACCTCACCAAGGCAAGTGTACATGACATTCATTATCTGAAGGATGTGAAGGTGGACTATAGTAATCCGGTTTTTGCAAAAGCTAGAAAAAGAATTGAAATCCTATTTTCGCAGTTGTGTGACCGGTTTATGATTATAAGGAATTATGCGAAAGATACAGACGGATTGTTTACCCGGATTGTCGGGAAGATTAGCGCACTTACAATCCTGCAATATATTAACTGTAAAAATGGAAGCCCCATTGGCAGAGTCAAATATGTGCTAATTTAATTCCGCCAACGGGTTTTGATATATATTATACTGATATTGGGTCGGGAATATAGCGCAGGCATACCTTTTAAAGATAGAGAAGAACACGAATGACTGCATGGATTTTTGTTTTTAACTAAGCATTCCGGTTGGCTTCTGCTGCACAGTCCGGACAAATGCCTTTCAGTACATAGTTGATGCTGTTCAGCGTAAATCCTTGAGGCAGTTTCACCACCGGAGTGGGGCTGTTGGTGAAGCAGAAGGTTTTGTTGCATTTCTCGCAATGGAAATGGGTGTGCAGGTCGCTTACGGCGCAAGAGCAACTGTCGCTGCACACGGCATACTTGAAGGAGCCCGTCCCGTCATCTATACTGTGTATCAGATGATGGGAGAGGAATAGGGTAAGGGTACGGAAGATGGTGGATTTGTCTACCGTATCCAGCATGGTTTCAAGGTCGAGCAATGAGACGGAACAGCCTGCCTGCATCATGGTGCGCAATATCAGGATGCGGATAGCGGTGGGTTGTATTTCTCTTTTTGCCAATAGGTCCAAATATTTCTTTTCTTCCATTTTTTCTATTTAATAAGTTTCTGTATGCGTATGGCGTTCACTATCGCAATGAGGGCGACGCCTACGTCGGCAAAGACAGCTTCCCAAAGTGTGGCGATTCCACCGGCACCGAGGATGAGGACAAGCAGCTTCACTCCGAAAGCCAGCGAGATGTTCTGCCAGACAATCCGGCGGGTTTGCTTGCCTGCACGAATGGCGGTGGCCACTCTCGAAGGCTGGTCTGTCTGTATCACTACATCGGCGGTTTCGATGGCGGCATCGCTGCCAAGTCCGCCCATGGCAATGCCCACATGGCTAAGAGCAAGAACTGGGGCATCATTGATGCCGTCGCCCACAAAGGCTATCCGGTTGGCAGGGTTGTTGCGAAGTGCTTCGATGTGCTTCACTTTTCCGTCCGGCAGCAGGTCTCCGTATGCCTGGGTGATGCCTAGCTTTTCTGCAAAGTTAGTAACAATGGCTTGTTTGTCTCCCGATAATATCTGAATATTATTGATATTTAAAGCTTTTAATTCTTTGACAGCGTTGACGGCGTCTTCTTTTAATGTATCTGATAATAACAGATAACCGACATATTTTGTTCCGATGGCGCAGACCACAATCGTATCGACAATTGATGACAATTCATCAGGATATTCTATCCCGAATTTAGTCAGCAGGCGTGTGTTGCCTACCAGGACGCGCGTTCCATCCATAATGGTTTGCAGTCCGTGGCCGGCAATTTCCATAACGTCCGTTGTGGCAATCAGCTCTATATTTCTTTGTTTGGCATAGCTTGCGATGGCTTTGGCTACGGGGTGCGTACTGTTTCGCTCTGCCGAGGCGGCAAGCTGTATCAACTTCTCTTCCGTAATTCCCGGTTGTGTCTGGCAGGATTGTACATCGAAGGTGCCTTTGGTCAGCGTACCCGTCTTGTCGAATACCACCGTGTTGACTTGGGTGATGGCATCGAGGTAGTTGCCGCCTTTGAAGAGTACGCCAAGGCGGGAGGCGGCGCCGATTCCTCCGAAGTAGCCTAACGGAATACTTACGACGAGGGCGCACGGGCAGGAGATAACTAGAAAGACCAATGCCCTATATAGCCAGTCATTGAGGATGAACGAGAATTGTGTATTTGCCAGCGAATAGAAGAAGGGGAACAGTACAATTAACGTCGCCAGTCCGGTGACGGCGGGTGTGTAGATACGGGCAAACTTACGAATGAAAAGTTCTGCCGGTGCTTTGCGCTCGGCAGCATTCTGCACCAGTTCCAATATGCGGGAAAGAGCACTTTTCTCGAAGGGTCTGGCGACTTGGATGCGTACGACCTTGTCGGTCGCAATCATTCCGGCAAGCACTTCTTCGTCCTGGCGGATGTTGCGGGGAACACTTTCTCCCGTCAGTGCGGAGGTGTTGAAGGCGGCAACTTCGTCCAGCATCGTTCCGTCTAGGGGGACGCGCTCTCCGGCTTTTACTTCGATGGTTTCGCCTACCTGTACGCGTTGGGGAGCTTCGACAAGCGTACTGCCGTTTCTGATGACCGTTGCCGTTTCGGGACGTACGTCGAGCAGGGCGCTGATGTTACGCTTGGCTTTGTCTACGGCTTTGTCCTGAAAGAGCTCTCCCAAGGAGTAGAAGAGCATGACGGCAACGCCTTCGGGATATTCGCCTATATAGAAGGCGCCGAGGGTGGCGATGGACATAAGGGTGAATTCGCTGAACACGTCCTTTTGCAGGATGCTTTCCCAGGCTTCCCTCATTACTGGGAGGCCTACGGGGAAGTAGGCGAGTAGGTACCATATCAAAGATACATATTCTCCCTTGAAGAAGGTAGCGTCAGTAGCATTCAGGATGATACCTCCGAAAAGTAATAGAGCGGAAAGGATGATTCTCCAATAATCTTTCAGCAGACTGTTTCTTTTTTCTTGTATTACTGTATGTTCATGTGTGCAGCAGCATTTGCAACTCATTTTGTTTCCTCCTGTTTTAATTTTCTGTTGCAAAGGTAGCGTAAAGGGGATGCAACTTGGTTGCAAAATGAAAATGGTCAGTCTGCTGAATGTCTTGGCTTTTAGCTATCCGGCTGTTGGCTTGGATTACTCGGTTGCATGGATTTTTGCAGATTTCTTTTTGAAACCTGAATTCATTTATGTTTATCGGCAGATACTTTGCACAAGAAAATGGTGTATATTTGCACCGGGAGTTGGAAGATGATGAACGAGCGTAAAATCATACATATTGATATGGATGCGTTCTACGCCTCTGTAGAACAGCGCGATAATCCTGTACTGCGGGGCAAGCCCATAGCTGTGGGTTACGCAGAGGAGCGGGGAGTGGTGGCGGCAGCCAGTTACGAGGCACGTCGTTTCGGGGTGCGTTCTGCCATGTCGTCGCTGAAGGCAAAGCGGCTGTGTCCCCAACTAATCTTTATTCCGGGACGGATGGAAGTCTACAAATCCGTTTCCTGTCAGATACACGAAATTTTCCATGAATATACGGATATCATCGAGCCCATCTCGCTGGACGAAGCTTTTCTGGATGTGACGGAGAACAAGCCGTGCATTCCGTTGGCTGTGGACATTGCGAAGGAGATAAAGCAGAAGGTGCGGGAGAGATTGAATCTGGTGGCTTCAGCCGGCATATCCTATAATAAGTTTCTTGCCAAGATAGCCTCGGACTACCGCAAGCCGGACGGGCTTTGTACCATCCATCCTGCTCAGGCATTGGACTTTGTTGCCCGGCTGCCCATTGAAAGCTTTTGGGGAGTGGGACCGGTAACGGCAAAGAAGATGCACTCTTTGGGGATTCACAATGGGGAGCAGCTGCGCATGCAGTCTTTGGAGATGCTGACGCGCGAGTTTGGCAAAGTGGGGACAATCTATTATGATTTTGCCCGTGGCATCGATTCCCGTCCGGTAGAGGCTGTCCGCATTCGCAAGTCTGTGGGGTGTGAACATACTTTAGAGAAGGACATCAGTAAGCGTTCATCCGTCATTATAGAGTTGTACCATATTGTTGTAGAGTTGGTGAACAGGCTGGAACATATCGGTTTTCATGGGAATACGTTGACGCTGAAGATAAAGTTTCATGATTTCAGTCAGATAACTCGTAGCATTACTCAAGGAAGAGGGCTGATGTCTATTGATGTCATTTTGCCTTTATCCAAACAGTTGTTGCAGGAAGTTGATTATGAGCACCGTCCCATTCGTTTGATAGGGATTTCCGTTTCCAATCCCCGTGAAGAGAGTGAGGAAAAAGGTGTCTGGGAACAGCTTAGTTTCGAGTTTAGTGACTGGGAGGTGAATCATTGGAAGAAATAATCGTATATTTGCATTACATTGTCTATTAGTAGGAGAATTAATCTGGAGTTAGAATAACTCCTTAAACAGATAGGGCGTATGGGCTGTTTTATGAATATTTTATGGCTATTGTTTGGAGGTATTCTCACGGCAGTGGAGTATCTCATAGCTAGTTTGTTGATGATGATAACCATCATCGGCATTCCTTTCGGCATGCAAACCCTGAAGATGGCTGCACTTGCTTTGTGGCCTTTCGGCAAGGAGGTGCGTAGTGGTGAGCGCTCCGGTGGTTGTCTTTATGTGCTGATGAATATTCTTTGGATATTTTTGGGTGGCATTTGGATCAGTCTTTCTCATTTGGGGTTTGGGCTGTTGCTGTGCATTACTATTATCGGTATTCCGTTTGGCTTGCAGCATTTTAAACTGGCCGGATTGGCATTGACTCCTTTTGGGAAGGATATTGTAGAGGCTTGAATGATTCAAATGCTGGAGCCGGAGAGTGTTCTGGGGCTTTACTTCCTGTAAAGAAAAGGGGGTGTCAAAACACCAAAAATATGAAAATCACCCCTGTCACAGATATCTGTAGCAAGGGTGATTTTGTTAAAAAGAGGGTTTTGATACACCCCCTTCATTCATTGTATTTAAAGGTATTTTTTACATGGTTACAAGGACTGCTTTGCAAGCAGTTTTTGTAGTTTACCGTTCAGTGTTTGGCACATTGTTCCATTACCCATTGCTTGATAGCGTTTGATTTGGTACTGTAACATAAAAATTTCATTTGCATTCTTTTTCATAATTCTCATCTTTTTGTGCTCTCCGCGTTTCGGAAAGCGGGTTTTACATCTTTTCTTTTATCTTATAACGTTGCAAAGATACGAAATGTTTGCGAAAAAATATGTTTTATAACATAAAAAGTGGTTGTTCATCCTTTATTTTCTCCAGAAATACTATATTTTGCAATCTATATATGACAAAGATGTTACGCAAGTTTCGTAAACTCTTATCCGCAATTATAGGAATCATTATCTGTTGTCCGGGACGGATGATAACAATCGCATGTATTGGGGGAAACATGATGCTGTCGGGAATTGTTGGGCGATACACACAGTTGCCCGAGAACTACTGTCTGGTGCGTCGGTCGCAGTTGATGTCGGAAGTATGTATGCAGTACAATTGGGGCGTTCAGTACGACAATGAAGGGCGTTTCTGTAAAGCTGAACTTTATTATTTATGACCATCTGGCGTTGGAAGAAACAGATGCCGATACGAAAGTTGTCTTGCTTCCAGCGACCATTTTTTCTATGTAGGAGTGTATGTGACTTTAGGTAAGAAGACCGCCTACGATGTATCCAATTTTTAGACAATGACCTTTTTAAAATGAACAAAGATGAAAGTGATGATTATTTTTTTAGTATTTGTAATGCAAAGTGCCGCCCAGCTGCTCTTTGCCTAGAATCTGACTATTGAAGTGTGTGACATTGAAAAGGTGGAAGGGCATCTCTATGTCGCCATCTACAATTCGGAAGAAACATTCATGAAGAAACCTTTGACCGCCTTTCGGATAGATGTGAAAGATACGCCGCTCTCCATTCCCTGCCAGGGGTTACCTGCGGGTACGTATGCCATTTCGCTTTTTCAGGACGAGAACGGAAATGGGAAACTGGATACTGCCGTTTTGGGCATTCCTACAGAGAAGTACGGATTCAACAATGATGTCCGAGGTGTTATGGGCCCGCCGTCTTATGACAAATGCAGCTTCACTTTCTCCGGGGATACGATTTTAGTGATACATCTGAAGTAAAAATTGAAATATTATCCTTATTTTTGTGGCTCAACCTCAATAATAAGTATTATGAAACGAGTTGCACGACTTCTAGAATTTCTTGGACTGGTATGTTTACTGACCTCTTGTGGCGGACGTTCTTTCATTACAGACGCTTCTTACCACCAACGTGTGGAACAGGACTTCAATCAAAAAAAAGAGAGATTGCCGCAAGGCGATTTGTTTGCCATATTCGATACGGACTTGACGCCGTACGAGCGTGAAGCTTTGGAGTTCCTTTATGCCTATATGCCTCTGGCAGATATTACCGATTATCCCGGAGAATTTCATTTGATGAACGTGCGCGCCTCCCAAAAGGCTGCAGATGAGATGCCTTGGGGAGAAGTTATTCCTGAGGATTTGTTTCGTCATTTTGTACTTCCGGTGCGGGTGAACAACGAGCAACTGGACAGCGCGCGGGTAATATTTTACGATGAGCTGAAAAATCGTGTGAAATCCCTTTCCCTTTACGATGCCATTTTGGAGGTGAACCATTGGTGTCATGAAAAGGCTGTCTATACTCCTTCTGACGCCCGTACCAGTTCGCCGTTGGCAACGGTACGCACAGCGTACGGACGTTGTGGGGAAGAATCCACTTTGTTGGTTGCCGCCCTGCGTTCGGTAGGCATTCCTGCCCGTCAGGTCTATACGCCCCGTTGGGCCCATACGGACGACAATCATGCGTGGGTAGAGGCATGGGCAGATGGGAAATGGTATTTTTTGGGTGCTTGTGAACCGGAACCGGTACTCAATCTTGGTTGGTTCAATGCTCCGGCCAGCCGTGGCATGTTGATGCATACCAAAGTTTTTGGACGTTATGAAGGAGCAGAAGAAGTAATGTCAGTCACTTCCAATTATACGGAAATCAATGTAATCGGTAACTATGCACCGACGGCCAAGGCCATCGTTACGGTAACGGATGGGCAAGGCAATCCGGTGTCTGATGCTTGTGTGGAGTTCAAACTCTACAATTATGCAGAGTTCTATACCGTGGCTCGGAAGCAGACGGATGCGGAAGGAAAGGTGTTCCTGACAGCCGGTAAGGGTGACATGATGATATGGGCTTCCAAAGACGGAAAATTCGGTTTTTCCAAGCTTTCTTTCGGTAAGGATAATGAACTGACCGTGACGCTGGACAAAGCTGCCGGTGATACTTTTACTGCCGATTTTGAGCTGGTGCCTCCTCCCGAAAGTGCCGAAATGCCGGAAGTCACCCTCGAACAACGTGCTGCGAACGACTGCCGCATGGCTCATGAAGATTCTATCCGCCATGCTTACATGGCTACGTTTATGACGGATGAGGCGGCACGCTACTTTGCACGGCAGTACAAGCTCGACGAGGATGCCGTTTCCCGGATTCTGATAGCTTCCAGAGGGAACCACCAGGTTATTGCTGACTTCATGGCACGGTTGCGTTCTGAAAAGTCAAAGAGGGGAGGACTGGACCTGCTGCAACGGATTTCGGCAAAAGACCTTCGTGACGTTACGCTGGAAGTGCTAATGGACCACATGCAATCCGACATGTGCAAGAACCCCGACTATTTCCGCAGATATGTGCGCAATCCGCGTGTAAGCAACGAAATGCTGACTCCCTACAAGGGCTTTTTCAAGAAGGCCGTTTCAAAGGAAGAGGCTGAGGCATACAGGGCAGAGCCGATGAAACTGGTGGCATGGGTTGCCCGGAATATCCGTGTAGACAAAGAGTGTAATCTGGGCGGAGCTCCTATCTCTCCGGAAGGTGTTTGGAAAGCTCGTGTGGCTGATGCCCATAGCCGTGACATCTTCTTCGTATCTATGGCACGTAGCATGGCAATCCCAGCCCGTATCAACGAAGTGACCGGCAAGGTGCAGTTGATAGGGGATGATGGTGCGGTGGACGTGGACTTGGATGTACAGTTCCAGGAAGAGAAATTGGGACAAAGGGGTAGGCTGGTGGCTTCCTATAACCCTATCCGCTCGTTAGACAACCCGAAATACTATTCTCATTTCACTCTTTCCAGACAGATTCCGCAGGGAAATTTGCAGTTGCTTTCCTATGACGAAGGCGATACAGATATGGGCGGTGGTATTACGTGGAGCAACCTGCTGAAAGAAGGGACGCCTTTGGATGCCGGTGATTATGTTTTGGTGACCGGTACGCGCCTTGCCAGCGGTGCGGTACTTTCCCGAATCTCTTCTTTTTGCATTTTGCCGGATAAGACAACGGACATCGAGCTGGTGATGCGCGAGAGCAGGGATGAAGTGCAGGTTATCGGAAACTTTAATTCAGAGTCTCTCTTCACTCCGTTGTCAGATGACGGTTCCGTAATCCAGCAAAGCCTGTTGCAGGCTTGCGGGCGCGGTTATTTTGTCGTAGGTATTCTGGGTGTCAATCAGGAGCCTACCAATCATGCGTTGCGCGACATAGCTTCGTTCAAGGCCGATTTGGAGAAGTGGGGGCGTAAGATGGTGTTGCTGTTTCCTGATGAAGCCAAAGCCGGCAAGTTCGCCTGCGAGTCATTCCCCGATTTGCCTTCTACCATTATTTATGGTATAGATACGGACGGTATCGCTGCGCAGATTGCAGAAAGCATGAAGTTGAAGCATAAAGAGAGCCTGCCGATATTCATCATAGCCGATACTTTCAATCGGGTGGTCTTCGTATCGCAAGGATATACCATCGGACTGGGAGAACAACTGATGAAGACAATCAAAGGAATATAGAGTTGACGGTAAGTCACAGCGTTTTGTGCCTTGCTTATAGCACAACTGTGCCATCCCATTGGCAAACTTGTGCCATAGGCAAGGCACAACTGTGCCAGTATGGTGGCACAGCTTGCAATCTATAGTGTGGATTATGGGTGTGTTTTTACGTCCATAAATAGTCGTAGTAGTAGGAATCGAATTTCATTGGGGCGGTTATTCCGCATTCTTTGAGGACATTCAGTATGGATTCTTGCTCTGCGGGGGATAAGGCGCGTTCTCCGCTACGGACCCGGTAGTAGGTTCGGCGGCTGGAGTTGCTTATAAGTCGCTGGGCGAAGAGGCGTACCTGCTTGGCCGTGAGGTTTTCCAATATGCCGAGAAATCCTTTGGCATATTGTACTTTTGTGTTGGAACAGTAGTAGGGACATTCTCCTCCCAGACTAGCTATATGCTTGGGACTGACGATGCTATATTGTACAAGGTCTGTGGGGGCAAGCCTTTCTGCCACTTGCCTGAGGCAGGTTCCGGACTTGGGACATTGCCGGTCGATGCACCAAAGGAAATTATTGGGGACATCGGAAAATTCAAGTTCTTTTTCTTTCATCTTAACGGGATTTCTTTTCTTTACGTTTGATATGCTTTTCTTTTCTTGTTTGCAACGTATGCAGTAATTGCATGCTGTGGGAGGTATAGGAAAGCTTTTGCAAAAGTAAACATATTCTTCTGAATATGAAGCATGGTTTGCAGTTAATCATTTGCCAGGATTTTATCTTGTTTATTAAGTGTTCTATAAACGTTATATCGCAGATATTTCGTATTTTTGCATACAAATTCAGTTCTTAGATGGGGAAATGAATCCGGTACCATGAATTGTTTATGTTAAGTAGTTATTCATAGTTTGTTGCACATGATGAAGGTCGCTTGTAGATTGTCGTTTATCTTTCCATATCAGATAACAAACGAAAAAACTAACATGTTCTTATCCTCCAATACGCCTAACGTAAGGATTGAATACAAAGGGCGGCCATTGGATGCGGTTTTTGATACCGGCAATGTGAAATCTGATTTTGGAAATAAATTTGTGCAAATGTTCTCCGAAGCATTGTCAGGATTGGTGGAACATGAGGGTTGCCGAGGAGAATCCAACTATGAGAATATGTTTGTCCGTGGAGAGCGATAAAAATATTCTCCGCATGTAATATAATATATGGCTGTTATCGAAATATCATCATTAACTCATCCCGGTGTGGAAGTGTTCAGCACTCTTACCGAAGCCCAGTTGCGCAACCGTATCGAACCGGACAAGGGACTGTTCATTGCAGAAAGTCCCAAAGTTATCAAAGTGGCTTTGGACGTCGGTTATGAGCCTTTGGCTCTTTTGTGTGAGCACAAGCACATCTATGGGGATGCTGCCGAAATCATTGAGCGCTGTGGCGATATACCCGTCTACACAAGCGACAGGGAATTGCTTGCCGAACTGACCGGTTACGTCTTGACACGGGGCGTTCTTTGTGCCATGCGCCGCCCTGCTCCGAGGAGTATGGAGGAAGTCTGCCGGGGAGCCCGGCGTATTGTGGTTATCGACGGGGTGGTGGATACCACTAATATCGGAGCCATCTTCCGTTCGGCGGCGGCTCTTGGCATGGATGCCGTGCTGTTGACTCGGAATTCCTGCGACCCTCTGAACCGTCGTGCAGTCCGGGTATCTATGGGGACGGTCTTTCTTGTGCCATGGACGTGGATGGACGGTCCTCCCGGTGTGCTTGGTGAGTTGGGCTTCCGCACGGCGGCCATGGCGCTTACGGACAATTCCATTTCCATAGACAATCCCGTTTTAAAGGCCGAGTCCCGGTTGGCTATTATGATGGGTACTGAGGGAGATGGTCTTTCGCACGAAGCGATTGCAGGAGCCGACTATGTGGTTCGCATCCCTATGTCGCACGGGGTAGATTCGCTGAACGTGGCGGCCGCGGCGGCCGTTGCTTTCTGGCAACTTCGCGTTTGAAGTGATAACTCAAAAAAGCATATATTATGTTGGCATATACTTATATTGAACACGGAAAGTTCGGATTGCTTGAGAAACCGATACCGGTATTGGAAGATGCGCGCGATGCTATTGTGCGGGTGACACTGGGTAGCATATGCACCAGTGACTTGCATATAAAGCATGGAAGCGTACCGCGTGCTGTACCCGGAATTACGGTAGGACACGAAATGGTGGGCATCGTAGAGCAGGTGGGTGCCGAAGTTGAGTCGGTAAAGCCCGGTGACCGTGTGACTGTGAATGTGGAGACTTTTTGCGGTAAATGTTTCTTTTGCCGTCACGGATATGTGAACAACTGTACCGACGCCAATGGCGGTTGGGCTTTGGGGTGCCGTATTGATGGCGGTCAGGCGGAATATGTACGTGTGCCCTATGCCGACCAGGGACTGAACCGTATTCCCGATACGGTAAGCGACGAGCAGGCACTCTTGGTAGGCGATGTGTTGGCCACCGGCTTCTGGGCTGCCCGTATCTCCGAAATAACCGAGGAAGACACTGTACTCATCATCGGTGCCGGGCCGACGGGTATTTGTACCCTGCTTTGTTCCATGCTGAAGAAGCCCCGTCGCATTATTGTCTGCGAGCAGTCGGCCGAAAGAATCCGTTTTGTCCGCGAGCATTATCCGGAGGTGCTGGTCATTGGGCCGGAAAACTGCAAAGACTTTGTGAGGAAGCATAGCGACCATGGTGGGGCGGATGTCGTACTTGAAGTTGCCGGCACGGAAGATACTTTCCGTCTGGCATGGGAGTGTGCCCGTCCCAATGCCATTGTCACCATTGTGGCGCTTTATGACAAGCCTCAGTTATTGCCTTTGCCGGAGATGTATGGCAAGAATCTTGTCTTCAAGACCGGTGGTGTGGATGGGTGCGATTGTGCCGAGATACTGCGCCTGATAGCGGTGGGACAGATAGATACCACGCCGCTTGTCACGCATCGTTTCCCGTTGAAGGAAATTGACGAAGCCTACCGTATTTTTGAGAATAGGCTGGAGGGGGTGATAAAGGTGGCGATTATGGGTGAGAGGAATTCCTGATGGGGTTAAGGTCGCAGTCTTATTTGTGTGAGAACTGCACAGAACTCTTGGCTGTTACAAGCGAGGCCTGTCATCTGGTAAGGCACATTGCCAAAGAACTTTATGTGTTGTAATTTAATCTGCCCTCTCTTATAGCTTTTTCTTGGTTCAGGCGTTCCTGCTGTTTCCTTTTTTCTTCTAAAGTAGAATAGGGCTTCACTTCATCAAGAATGCGATGCGATGAAGCGAAGTCCTATTGAGAATGATTAGGTTGGAGAAACTTTCTTATAGATTGATTTCTACATTTGAAATTACTGTTCCTTGTACTTGTGCACCAGCGGGAATTTCTGCTTTGCCACCTTTGATGAGAAAACCGAACAGACAGCAAATCGTCAGAACAATAGATAACGCGAGTTTATTGCTACCTTCATCATATAAGTTGTTTCCTGACAAATAAACAGTAGTTCCGTCAACAGCTTTTACGCTTTTGATAGCTATTTCCAGTTCTCCTTCAGAACCCAGTAAACCTCTCTTTTTGGCTCTTGTAATCTGTCCTTGTGCAATAGAACCTGCTGAAATGACGATTTTTCCATTAGCCTTGACATCACTCAATACTCTGAAATCTACCATTTGTCCGCTTTTGACATTGCTGCTGTATAATGTTGATACCAACTCTAATGGAATGCTGGTTCCGGCTCTTAATATGACCACTTCGCCAGGCATTGTAAATGACATTGTCAACATTGCAATGGCCATTAATAACACTGCAGGTTTGAAATAAACCTTTTTTGTTAATTTTGTAAACATAATAAAAATGATTTAGTTAATAAAAAATGTTGTTTATCCTTTCTAATTTTCTGATTTGTTCGTTCTTCTTTTTTGAATTGTATCGAATGGCGCTTCTGCCTGCTCCGTTTATATTTCCTATATAGAATGACAATGATAAGAAACCGCAAACTCCTGCTACTCCATA
The DNA here is from genome assembly GCF_004793475.1 of Bacteroides muris (ex Afrizal et al. 2022). Taxonomy (GTDB): domain Bacteria; phylum Bacteroidota; class Bacteroidia; order Bacteroidales; family Bacteroidaceae; genus Bacteroides; species Bacteroides muris. Next base: position 25,515 of record NZ_SRYZ01000026.1, read on the forward strand.
GTTTTGCTTTTTTATGCTGGTATAGGTAGCGTAACCTAATAAGGAGTTGACTAAGAAAGCTGTCAGTGCACTTCCTTTATGCTTGGTATATAAGTATCCTGCTCCGGGAATTATTGATAGCATTCGGGCCATTGTAGGATTCTTCTTTTTCTGTTTCATCATTTGTTTGATAATATCAATGCTTTGCTGATTGAATGATGAAGTCCCTGCATTTTGATTGAAGCAACTCAAAGAGTTTTCGTATTCTTCGTTTTGTGCGGAAAGAATACCGTATAATGCATTTGCTTTTTGAACATCGGGAAATGAAACTGTATCACGTCTTATTTTCTCTGTCAAGTTTATAGCATTGCTGAAATTATTTGTGCAATAATATAAGATAGCTGCCTGCATTTGAAGCTCAGTGTTTTTCTTGATAGTGTCAGGAAATGTAACTTCGTATTCAAAAATGCCTTCTTCGTATTCTTTCAGTCCTCTGTGGCATAGAAGCTTTAGTTTATACAGCTGATGGTCTCCTTGGTTGGAAAAAAGTAGTCGTTCTATTTCCAATAGTGCAGGATAATACTCCTCTTTGTTGATTAATTGGTTGATAAAAAGTATATTGCTGTCTCTGTCGCTTCTCCATTTTAAGATATCTGTATGAGGCGCTTGATAACGATTATGGATTATTTGTGTAGGAAAATTGTCTTGCGGATAATCTATGAGACTTCTGTTTCCCGATTGGTAAGTAATGTCATAGTAACGTGCATCGTGGCTGCATCTTATAATTCGGTCACAAGTCAGGGTTATGGCTTTGGGAAAAGTGAAATTCTTAAAGGCCATTTTTCCGTATTGAGAGCAGGAGGGATACATAGCGCATCTGCTGTTTTTTTGACTGCTGAGAAAATCCTGATAAAAGCCGATGTAATCATCTGTGGCTATGTTTTGTGTAAAACTGGCAGATGTTTGTATGAGTAATAGTATTATATAGATATATCGTTGCATAACTTATATACGAGTAAGTGATATCTTTGCTATCTGTTTGTTTTTTCTAATGACAATGAAATAAGCCTCAACTATAGTGTCATATTGATTCTTCTTTATAAATAGGTTGGCAATGTATTTTCCTTTCTTTTTGAGGAAAACATCGTCCTTTTCAACTGATTTGTGGAATGAGATATTCTTTTTGTTGGCATATGATACATATATGATATTACCTTCATCGGATAATGATATTTCTTTATTATTATTATGGCTGCGAAATATGTGATTGATAATGTGAGTGTATAATTTGTTGGAACATCGATATTTATCGATTCTGAAATTTTCTCCACATAGTTTTGCGGAAAAGAATAATGAAAACAGAATGTATATGATAATTCTCATTTGTTTTTTCTGTAAAGATAGGGCGGCAGATGTTTGCATATCATTTTGGAATGATAGTATAATTCACGAATGTGTTGAAGAAAAATCACGCTTTTCTTGATTAAGCCGAGACTTAATTGACCTGTTTCCGGTCTAATTCGGTGAGGTAGTGTTGAAAGAAATTGTGTTGCAGCACGATGGAAATGCACAGCAGTAGGGCGGTGTCGATACTGGTACGCTTGAAGATGGAATACACATTTGTCCGTTCGCAGCAGAGTTTTTTGGCGAACCAGCTCACAGAGCGTTCTTGGCGGTGAAGCTCTTCCTCTATCAGTTTTCCAATGTGTATCATACAGAAATAAAAAAGGCGGAACCATTCGTGACTTATTTCAATCTGAGGCACCGCCAAGCACCTTGTTCACAAATAAGCACGAACAGTTCACGCCCAAACAGGACGTGAACCTTCATCTACTTATTCTCGTGAACTTCAAATTGGCGGTTTTCAGATTGAGAGAATAAGAGCTAAAAGCTCAAATATCTTTTAATAAGTAATGGAATGGAAACGCTTTTCCAAAAGTTTTTAATAAAAAATAGGAGAGTACTTAAAAAAGTACTCTCCATATAAATAATTTCAATATTACTTGCTCAAAGCAGTAGCAACGTCCACAGCACAAGCCACTGTACATCCTACCATCGGGTTGTTACCGATACCCAGGAATCCCATCATTTCCACGTGAGCAGGAACTGAGGATGAACCAGCGAACTGAGCGTCAGAGTGCATACGACCCATAGTGTCTGTCATACCGTAAGAAGCCGGTCCGGCAGCCATGTTGTCCGGGTGCAGAGTACGGCCAGTACCACCACCGGATGCTACTGAGAAGTACGGCTTGCCAGCCAATACACGTTCTTTCTTGTAAGTACCTGCAACCGGATGTTGGAAGCGGGTCGGGTTCGTAGAGTTACCAGTGATGGATACATCCACGCCTTCTTTCCACATGATAGCCACGCCTTCGCGAACATCGTCTGCACCGTAGCATTTTACTTTGGCACGAGGACCGTCGCTGTATGCGATTTCACGAACAACGTTCAGTTCGCCTGTATAGTAGTCGAATTGAGTCTGAACGTATGTAAAGCCGTTGATACGAGAGATAATCTGTGCAGCGTCCTTGCCGAGACCGTTCAGGATGCAACGCAGGGGTTCTTTACGTACTTTGTCAGCTTTAGCAGCAATCTTAATTGCACCTTCGGCAGCAGCGAATGACTCGTGACCTGCTAAGAAAGCGAAACACTTGGTTTCTTCGCGCAGCAACATGGCTGCCAAGTTACCATGACCGATACCAACCTTGCGGTCGTCGGCTACAGAACCCGGGATGCAGAATGCCTGCAGACCGATACCGATAGCTTCAGCAGCCTCAGCAGCGTTCTTGCAGCCCTTCTTGATGGCGATGGCGCAACCTACAACGTATGCCCATTTTGCATTTTCGAAACAGATGGGCTGAGTTTCTTCACAAGTCTTATAAGGATCGAGACCATGAGCTTCGCAGATAGCATTGGCTTCTTCGATGTCTTTGATACCGTTTGCGTTCAATGCAGCAAGAATCTGCTTGATACGACGGTCTTGGCTTTCAAATTTTACTTCTCTAATCATATGTCTTTCCTCCTTATATTATTCGTGACGTGGGTCAATGTGTTTAACTGCACCTTGCTCTTCAGTGAAGCGGCCGTATGTACCGGTAACTTTCTTCAATGCTTCATTGGCGTCTGTACCTTTCTTGATTTCATCCATGAACTTGCCCAGATGAACAAATTCGTAACCGCAGATTTCGTCGTTCTTGTCCAAAGCGATAGTCTTGATGTAACCTTCTGCCATTTCCAGATAACGAGAACCCTTAGCCAAAGTTCCGTACAGTGTACCTACCTGGCTACGCAGACCTTTACCCAGGTCTTCCAAGCCGGCACCAATCATCAAACCGCCTTCAGAGAAAGCTGACTGAGTGCGACCGTAAACGATTTGCAGGAAGAGCTCGCGCATAGCTGTATTGATGGCGTCGCAAACGAGGTCAGTGTTCAATGCTTCAAGGATAGTCTTTCCCGGGAGGATTTCTGATGCCATGGCAGCAGAGTGAGTCATACCGGAGCAACCGATAGTCTCAACCAAAGCTTCCTGAATAACGCCTTCCTTTACATTGAGGGTTAATTTACATGCACCTTGCTGAGGAGCACACCAGCCAATACCGTGTGTCAGACCAGAGATGTCAACAATTTCTTTCGCTTTTACCCATTTACCTTCTTCGGGAATAGGAGCCGGTCCGTGGTTAGGACCTTTCTTCACAACACACATGTGTTCCACTTCGTGTGAATAAGTCATAATTAGCTCTTTTTTAAGTGATATAATTAAAAAAAACGTAGTCCTCTTTTATTAGTCGGGTGCAAAGTTAGTTGTTTTCCCCGTTTCTGCCAACTGTTCAATTTGACTTTTTTATTAAAAAGAAGTAATGAGAAGTTGAATTTCTGCGGAATGTAAAGTAGAGTTTGCAGTTGACTGTTTTTTCGTCTCTGATAGGGCTTGTGAATCAATAAGGTATGTGCTTGTTAATCAGGAAGAGTCTTTTTAAAATTCCTTGCTTGCGTCTTGGTGATTTTTTGCCATGCCTATGGCACAGTTTTGCCAACACGGTGGCACAGTTTTGCCAATGGTAAGGCAAAATCTTGCCAACTGGTTGGCAAGACGAAGAAAATAAAGAGGAGTCCGTGTTTGACTATGGTTGCAAAGTCTTACCTTTGTGGCATAATAAATAAAAAACAAACTATGATAGAAGTTACAGATGTGGCATTGCGCCAGGCTGCCGGCGAAGGGATGGATGCGTTTATCGGCGTATTCACTGATGCTTATAAGAAAGAAATAGGCGGAGAAATGACTGCAGGGACGATGTCTTTGCTTACCGGTGAACAGCATTCTTTGTTGGCCTATCAGATATTCCGTGATGAAGTGATGGAGGGAGGCTTCTGCCAACTGATTCAAAATGGTTATGGCGGTTATATTTTCGACAATCCGTTTGCCAAAGTGATGCGTTTGTGGGGAGTGGGCGATTTGAGTAAGTTGGTTTATGCTGCCAGGAAAATATACGATAGCCATCGTGACGACTTGGAGCGTGAACGCACAGACGAGGAGTTTATGGCAATGTACGAGCAATATGAGGCTTTCGATGAACTGGAAGATGAATTCTTGGAGAAAGAAGAGGAATATACAGCTTTGGTTGCCGGCTATGTGGATGAACATTTGGAACTGTTTGCCAAGATTGTGTAGTGTGGATTAACTGATATAAATGTTAAATATTACTGTGGCATGCAGTATTTAGATTAATCTTTCATTTAATCTTAAAAACAATGAAAAAACGAGGAGAGTATTATATTACTCAATTCTTTTATTTAAATTTGCAAACTCTAATTTTATAAGAAAATGAAACAATTTAAGTTCTTAATGGTTGCCTTTAGCTTATTAATGGGCGTTTCTTTAACTTCGTGTCTGAATTCTGAAAGTGATCCTAACAGTTACGGAGGTGGTATGGTTAAAGTTCAGAGTTATATGGGCTATACATCTTTTAAAGGCGAGGGCGGCATAACTATTACCCCAACACCGGCTTCTATTTCTGTTTTAGAGGCTAATGGCCTCAAAATATCAGAATTGAGTGATAAAGTGGTGAATATAGCCTATCGTTGGGATCCTACCCAAGTGGATATACCTAAAGATTCCAAAGATATCAAAGGTGTTGAGTTGTATTCTATCGAATCTTTGGATAATCCGGTGGAAATCGTAGAAGAAAAGGGTGTGTCTGCAAACGACTCTCTTGCACACTCTAACAATGCTGCCATTATTTCAGTGGGATATGATGCAAGTGGTATGAAATATGAACCGCAATTCTTCTATGATGATTATACGATTGTTGTTCCGATGAATTATTATATTAATAACAAGAAACATTTCTTGTCGTTGATGTATTATCCGAATGAGGACAATGGCCCTGAACTGACATTGTATTTGGCTCATAATTCAAATAAAGATTCTGAATCCGCTAACAGTACTTCTTGGAATTTGACTGCAAATACAGGTGGCTATTATGGATTGGGATTGTTCTATAAGGCATACGATTTGAGAAGTGTGATTAGTCGTTATAAAAGAGAAACCGGCTTTTTTGAAAATCCTCCTGTTGTTAAGATTGTAGCGAACGTAAATCAATATTCAATGAAGCTGGATGATTCTCAGACAGAAGAGAAGACATATACAGTAACAAAGAAAGAAGCAGATAAATAAGATTTGAACTACAAAGAATTATTTCATATAGCAATACTACTGATTTCCTCTCCGGCTCGTGCTTGGGAGGAAATTAGTTTAGAGGATAGGCGAAAAGTTTTTACTGCTTTTGTCTATCCTATGATTGGTTTATGCGGGTTGTCCGTTTTCATCGGCTCTTTGATGAAGATGGGATGGGACGGACCGCAAAGTTTTCAATATGCCATGACACAATGCTGTGCGGTGGCTGTATCCTTGTTTGGAGGATATTTTTTGGCAGCCTATCTCATCAATGGGTTGCGTGTCCGCATGTTTATGCTGGACAGTGATATTCCTTTGGCGCAACAGTTTGCAGGTTATGCATTGGTAGTAGTGTTCATGCTGAAAATTGTCATCGGCATATTGCCGGACTTTGGCATTATGGCTCTGTTGCTCCAATTCTATATCGTGTATGTAGTGTGGGAAGGAAGCAAAAAGGTGATGCAGGTAGAAGAAAAAGACCGTTTGCGTTTCACTATTCTTTCTTCAATTTTCTTAATAGTTTGTCCGGTAGTGATTGAATGGATATTCAATAAGCTGACGGTAGTGCTAAACTGATAAATGTAATGAAACAAGCTCCTGTAAATATAAAGAATAAGCGTGCTACGTTCGACTACGAGCTGACGGACACCTATACGGCCGGCATTGTGCTTACGGGCACAGAAATCAAGTCCATCCGCTTGGGCAAAGCAAGCTTAGTTGATACGTTCTGTTACTTTGCAAACGGTGAATTGTGGGTGAAGAACATGCACGTGGCCGAATACTTCTATGGTTCGTACAACAATCACAATGCACGCAGGGAGCGCAAGCTTTTGTTGAATAAGAAGGAACTGGAGAAACTGATGCGCGGCACGAAAGACCCGGGTTTCACCATTGTTCCCGTGCGCTTGTTTATCAATGAAAAGGGGTTGGCCAAACTTGTGGTGGCACTAGCCAAAGGTAAGAAGCAATATGATAAGCGCGAATCACTGAAGGAAAAAGATGACAAACGCGATATGGCGCGTATGTTTAAAAGATAATATGAGTAAACTTGGTAGTTTGGTGCGTGAGCGCATCCTTATTCTGGATGGTGCAATGGGCACCATGATACAGCAGTACAACTTGACAGAGGAAGATTTTCGGGGCGAACGCTTCTCGCAGATTTCCGGACAGATGAAAGGTAACAATGACCTGCTTTGTCTGACACGCCCTGATGTGATACAAGATATTCACCGCAAGTATCTGGCGGCAGGTGCGGATATTATCGAAACAAATACATTCAGTTCCACCCGCATCAGTATGGCCGACTATCATGTGCAGGACTATGTGCGTGAGATGAATCTTGCCGCAGCTCGTCTGGCCCGTGAAGTGGCAGATGAGTTTACCTCTCTTACTCCCCACAAACCCCGCTTTGTGGCAGGCTCCGTAGGACCGACGAACAAGACCTGTTCCATGAGTCCTGATGTGAACAATCCGGCTTTCCGCGCCTTGAGCTACGATGAACTTGCCGATGCCTACCGTGAGCAGATAGAAGCATTACTCGAAGGTGGTGTGGATGCCTTGTTGATAGAAACTATTTTTGATACGCTGAATGCGAAGGCTGCTATTTTTGCCGCCGGTCAGGCAATGGAAACTGTAGGAGTTCATGTACCCTTGATGCTTTCTGTGACTGTTTCTGATATTGGAGGGCGTACTTTGTCGGGACAAACTTTGGATGCTTTTCTCGCCTCCGTGCAGCATGCCGATATTTTTTCCATTGGGCTGAACTGCTCTTTCGGAGCCCGCCAACTGAAGCCTTTCTTGGAGCAACTTGCCGTCCGTGCACCCTATTATATCAGTGCTTATCCCAATGCCGGACTGCCTAACAGTCTGGGAGAATACGACCAGACACCTGCCGACATGGCACTGGAAGTGAAAGAATACATTCACGAAGGACTGGTGAATATTATCGGTGGTTGTTGCGGAACGACAGATGCCTACATTGCCGAGTACTCCTCACTGATTGTCGGTGCAACGCCCCATCAGCCGGTTCCCAGACCGGAAAATCTTTGGCTTTCCGGGCTTGAACTTCTGGAAGTGAAACCGGAAAATAACTTCGTGAATGTGGGTGAACGTTGCAATGTGGCGGGTTCGCGCAAATTCTTGCGTCTGATTAATGAAAAGAAATATGACGAGGCGCTCAGCATTGCCCGCCAGCAGGTGGAGGACGGTGCGCAGGTCATCGATATAAATATGGACGACGGACTGCTGGATGCTCAAGTGGAGATGACGACTTTCCTCCATCTGATAGCTTCGGAACCGGAGATTGCCCGTGTTCCCGTCATGATAGACTCCTCTAAGTGGGAAGTGATTGTGGCCGGATTGAAATGCTTGCAAGGCAAGTCCATCGTCAACTCCATCTCCTTGAAGGAGGGGGAAGATAAATTCCTGGAGCATGCGCGTACCATCAAGCAATATGGTGCGGCAACTGTGGTGATGGCTTTTGATGAAAAAGGGCAGGCAGACACGTACGAACGTAAGATTGAGGTTTGTGAACGGGCATACCGTCTTTTGGTGGACAAGATAGGATTCAATCCCCATGATATAATTTTCGACCCGAATGTACTGGCTGTTGCCACGGGTATGGACGAGCACAATAACTATGCGGTGGACTTTATCCGTGCCACCGGATGGATACGCAAAAATCTGCCCGGTGCGCATGTCAGTGGGGGAGTGAGTAACCTTTCCTTCTCTTTCCGCGGCAATAATTACATTCGCGAGGCAATGCATGCCGTATTCCTTTACTATGCCATCCGCGAGGGCATGGATATGGGTATCGTCAATCCGGCTACTTCTGTTCTTTACACCGATATTCCCGCTGATATATTGGAACGCATAGAGGATGTGGTCTTGAACCGTCGTCCCGATGCTGCCGAGCGCCTGATAGAAACTGCCGAGCGCTTGAAAGCGGAAGCAGAGGCGGCAAAAACTTCCGGAGGAGAGCGGCAGGCTGCCGCTCATTCCCAACTTGCCTGGAGAGAGGGGACCTCTGTGGAAGAGCGGTTGAAGTATGCCTTGACAAAGGGTATTGGCGATTATCTGGTAGAAGACCTTGCCGAAGCGTTGAAACTGTATCCCAAAGCTGTTTCTATCATTGAAGGTCCGTTGATGGCGGGCATGAATCATGTTGGCGACTTGTTTGGGGCAGGCAAGATGTTCCTGCCGCAAGTAGTGAAGACGGCACGCACCATGAAGAAAGCGGTTGCCATCCTCCAGCCCGTAATCGAGTCGGAGAAAGAAGAGGGTACAACTGCTGCCGGGAAGGTGCTGTTGGCTACGGTAAAAGGTGATGTGCACGACATTGGCAAAAATATAGTCTCGGTAGTAATGGCCTGCAACGGGTACGATATAGTGGACCTTGGCGTCATGGTGTCTGCCGAAACCATTGTGCGGCATGCCATAGAGGAAAAGGTAGACATGATAGGATTGAGTGGTCTGATAACTCCTTCGCTGGATGAAATGGTGCATGTAGCCATTGAGCTGGAAAAGGCAGGTCTGGACATTCCTCTGTTGATAGGTGGTGCCACGACTTCACCGCTTCACACTGCTCTGAAGATTGCTCCGGTCTATCATGCTCCCGTAATCCATCTGAAGGACGCTTCGCAAAATGCTACAGTAGCAGCCAAACTGATGAATCCTAAGACAAAGGAGGAGCTGGAAGAAGAACTGCATGAGAAGTATCGGCAGTTGTGCGAGAAGAACTGGGGAACACAACTGCAAACAGTTTCTCTGGAAGAGGCGAGAAAAAATAAACTGAGGCTGTTTTAAGAATAAAAAATGAAGGATTAAGGATTAACCTGCGGTATATATTCCTAATATTATGCGCAATTCATTAATCCCTAATCCTTATTTTCTTCTTGTATTGTTCAAATCGTGAGGTAATATCCCTTACAAAATTATAAGTTTCGATGCCACGGAAATAACCGTTTTTGCAGACGGGGTCTGTGAAGTATTCCTCGTTGCTTTTTAGCAGAATGAAGTTTTCTACATTATCACGCCAGACATATTTGTTTTTGCCGTATTTTTCGGCCAGTGCCATGGCATCCAGCACATGGCCGATTCCGGAATTATAAGATGCCAGCACAAAGTTGATACGTTCTTCTTGGGGTATCTTGGAAAAACTTTTGGCTGTGGCGCCTATGTATTTCACGGCAGCCTTTATATTCTCTTCAGGATTCTGTTCCTTTCCTTCGGGCACCCCCATGGCTCTGGCTGTGGCGGGCATCAGCTGCATAAGTCCTTTGGCACCTGCCCAAGATACTGCGGTAGAGTCGAAGTTGGATTCTGTATATGCCAAGGATGCCAGCAGACGCCAGTCCCAATTTATCTCGGGAGCATATTTCTTGAACAAATCGTCGTAAAGGGAGATTTTCCCTTCTCGCAGGGAGAGGATGGGGGAGTGGGGAACGGCCTTGCCGATTTCAAAATATCGTTTCATGCTTGCCGTGTAGGCAGGCGAAGTCATATTCACCTCATGCCATTTGTTGGCGGCTGCTGCTAATTGCGGACAGTCTTTCCTGACTGCCCATGAGGCACGCTGGTCAAAGCTGATGGAAAGCTTGATATTCAGATTGGAATAATAAGTGGTATTGAGCTGTGCCACGTCATTGTCTGCTACAGTGTAGGAGATTTTCCCTTGCGCCACTTGAGTGATGAGGTCTTCTGCACTGATACTGTCGTTGGTCACTTTATGAATGTGGATACCTCCTCCGAGTTCCTCGTCCAGATTGACTAGCCGTTCATAATATTTTCCGGGCTTCACATACACATCTTTCCCGATAAGTTCCGTCACGTCCTTCAGTGGTTTGGTACGTCCGCCGTTACGTTGCACGATGACTTGGTGGGTGATGACTTCCTCACCGCAATAAAGCAGGCTATCTTTCCACTCTTTGGTGATGGGCAGGTTGTAGGCAATGAGATCTCCTTTGCCTGCCAACAACTTCTCTATGAGCTCGTGTACATTCCGGGCCACCTCTATTCTCAGCTTCACTCCTAGGCTCTTGGCAAATTGTTCGCTGAGTTCGTACTGAAATCCCATGTCTTGGCCACGGTAGATGAAGTAGGAAGTGGAACTGTACAGTGTCAATACAACCAGTTCTCCGCTGTCCTTTATCTGTTGCAGGTCATCCGCTTCTTCTTTTTCGGCAGGATGTCCTCCTCGGCATCCTGCCATGCAACACAACGACACCAGTAGAATCATTGATAACGGATTATTGATAATGGATAATGTATGCTTGGCGAGAGAAAATAGGTTGTTCATATTTCATAGGTTTAGTGCGTTCTTAATTATCCGTTATCAACTCTCCGTTATAAATTAATTCCCCAAATGCTTCTTGATATACATGGTCAATATATCAATAGCCACTTGGTTGTTTCCGCCTTCCGGTACAATGAGGTCGGCGTATCGTTTGCACGGCTCTATGAATTGCTGGTGCATGGGTTTCAGTATGCGAGTATAGCGCTCCATGACGGCTTCGGCTGTACGTCCGCGTTCCACCACATCGCGCTGGATTACACGAATCAGTCGTTCGTCGGGGTCAGCGTCTACAAATATCTTTAAATCCATCATGTTTCGTAGTTTCTTGTCGCACAAGGCAAGGATACCCTCGATGATGATGACTTCCCGAGGTTCGATATGGATGGTTTCGGGCTGGCGTGTACATGTCAGGTATGAATAGGTGGGCTGTTCTATACTTTTTCCTTCGCGCAGCATGGCGGCATGCCTGGAAAGAAGGCTCCACTCAAAAGCGTCGGGGTGATCAAAGTTAATGTTCTGCCGTTCTTCCACGGGCACATGGCTACTGTCCTTGTAGTAAGAGTCTTGTGGCAATAATACCACTTCACCAGCCGGTAGGCTTTCGATAATTTTACGTACGACGGTGGTTTTTCCCGAGCCGGTTCCACCTGCAATTCCTATTATTAACATCCGTTTAAGTGTATATTTGAAACAAAACCAGTATTTTTGCAGTTGTTAAGACAGCTGCTTAGGCTGACAAATATAAGGATAAATCATTTAAATAGCAAAGTTATGGTAAAGCACATTGTATTATTTAAGTTAAAAGATGAGGCACCTGCTGACGAGAAGTTAGCTGCCATGAACAGTTTCAAGTCGGCTATTGAAGCGCTTCCTGCTAAAATATCCGTTATCCGCAAGATTGAAGTCGGATTGAACGTCAATCCTGCCGAAACTTGGAGCATCGCTCTTTACAGTGAGTTTGATACGTTGGATGATGTGAAATACTATGCTACCCATCCCGATCATGTGGCTGCCGGTAAGCTCATCGCTGCTGTGAAAGAGAGCCGTGCCTGTGTGGATTATGAGATAATCGAAAATTAAAATCAGAGAACATGAAAAAATTACTGTTCCCTTTATTTCTGTTGCTCTTCGCTGTGGTGGTGCAGGCACAGATACAAGACCCCGTCAAGTTCAATTCCGAACTGAAGATCTTGGCTGCCGATGAAGCGGAGGTCGTTTTTACGGCTGCTATTGACAAGGGCTGGCATGTCTATTCCACCGACTTGGGCGATGGAGGGCCTATCTCGGCGACTTTCAATGTGGAGAAAATTTCCGGAGCGGAAGTAGTGGGTAAACTAAAGCCCATGGGCAAGGAAATTTCTACTTTCGACAAGCTGTTCGAAATGAAGGTGCGTTATTTTGAGAATACAGCCCAATTTGTGCAGAAACTGAAATTGACGGGTGGTGCCTATCAGCTGGAAGGGTATCTGGAATATGGTGCCTGCAACGATGAAAATTGTCTGCCGCCCACACAAGTGCCTTTCCAATTCTTTGGTAAGGCAGAAGGGGCTGCAAAAGAAGCTGTCGTTGCTGGGGCTGAAACGAAAGTCGAAGAGCAGCCAGCAAAGCAGGAAGCTGACACCGATGCAGCTTCTGGGGTTGCCATCGCCAGTGTGGACGGTCCGACAGAGATTAATGTGACGGACAAGGTAGACCTCTGGAAGCCGGTCGTCAATGAACTGCAATCTTTGGGCGAAACTACTTCGCAGGAAGATATGTCCTGGATTTATATCTTTATTACCGGATTTGTCGGTGGACTGCTGGCGCTCTTCACTCCTTGTGTATGGCCCATTATCCCGATGACTGTCAGCTTCTTCCTGAAGCGTAGTAAGGATAAGAAGAAGGGTATTCGTGATGCATGGACGTATGGTGCTTCCATCGTAGTGATTTATGTGACACTCGGACTGGCCATTACGCTGATTTTCGGAGCCAGCGCACTGAACGCACTCTCTACGAATGCAGTATTCAATATTCTTTTCTGTTTGATGCTGGTTGTATTTGCGGCTTCTTTCTTCGGAGCGTTCGAGATAACGTTGCCCTCCAAGTGGAGTACGGCTGTAGACAGCAAGGCCGAGGCGACAAGTGGTTTGCTCAGTATCTTCTTGATGGCGTTTACCTTGTCGCTGGTATCTTTCTCCTGCACGGGACCTATTATCGGATTCTTGCTGGTACAGGTTTCCACGACGGGCAGCGTGGTGGCTCCCGCCATCGGCATGCTGGGCTTTGCCATAGCTTTGGCATTGCCTTTCACGCTGTTTGCTTTATTCCCGTCTTGGTTGAAGTCCATGCCCAAATCCGGCGGATGGATGAACATCATCAAGGTGACGCTCGGCTTCCTGGAGCTGGCCTTTGCCCTGAAGTTCCTTTCAGTAGCCGATTTGGCTTACGGTTGGCGTATCCTCGACCGTGAAACGTTCCTTGCCTTGTGGATTGTACTTTTTGCGCTGCTTGGTTTCTACTTGTTGGGCAAAATCAAGTTCCCGCACGATGATGATGATACGAAGGTCAGCGTACCCCGTTTCTTCATGGCGTTGGCCTCACTGGCATTTGCGGTGTATATGATTCCCGGTTTGTGGGGAGCTCCGTTGAAGGCAGTCAGTGCTTTTGCGCCGCCCATGCAGACGCAGGATTTCAATCTTTACAATAATGAGGTACATGCCAAGTTTGATGATTACGACCTCGGTATGGAGTATGCCCGCCAGCATGGCAAGCCCGTGATGCTCGATTTCACCGGCTACGGCTGCGTGAACTGCCGTAAGATGGAGCTTGCCGTATGGACCAACCCGAAGGTGAGCGACATTATTAATAACGACTATGTGCTTATCACGCTCTACGTGGACAACAAGACCCCGCTTCCTTCTCCCGTGAAGATTGTGGAGAACGGCACGGAACGCACGCTGCGCACCGTAGGCGACAAATGGAGCTATCTGCAGCGTGTCAAGTTCGGCGCCAATGCACAGCCCTTCTATGTGCTGATTGACAACGAAGGCAAGCCGGTCAACAAGTCCTATTCCTACAATGAGGATATTCCTGCATACATTGAATTCCTTCAGACCGGGTTGGAGAATTATAAAAAAGAGAAATAAATAGAATCGGAAAAGGATGCTTGTAAAAAGGCATCCTTTTTTCACTAAATTCCCTTTTTGTATGAAACACATTATAGACATTGATGCTTGGGAACGCCGGGACAATTATGGCTTTTTCCGTGGATTTGCAAACTCTTGGTATTCTGTCACCACTGAGATTGATTGCACAGAAGCCAGTGCTTCTGCCCGAGCGATGAAGCATTCCTTTTTCCTTTATTATCTTTACGCAGTGTTGCGTTCGGCCAATGAAGTTGATGAGCTGCGTTACCGTACAGACAAGGAAGGCCGGGTGGTTTTTCACGACCGTGTGGACATCATCTCTCCGATAGCCGTTCCTGGAAAGACCTTCTATACTGTGCGCATTCCCTATCACGAGGATTTTGAGCGTTTTTATGCCGCGGCCTTTGCTCTGATAACGAATATACCTGAAGACGGTGACCCGTATGGAGCTGAAAAAGTGCTGGCAAGTCAGGGTGATTACGATGTAGTCCATCTGAGTGCGGTTCCAAAAATGTATTTCACCTCCATTAGTTACACGATTGCCGAAGTCGGTAATGGTTGCAGTTATCCTCTGATGACTGCCGGAAAAGTTGTGACTCGCGAAGGACGTCTGGTATTGCCGCTTTCCATCTACGTCAACCATGCTTTTGTAGACGGTTCGCATCTTACCTCCTTCTTCGGAAAGGTGGAGAAGTATTTGAAGGAAATCAATTCTCCTATGCCAAGATTATTTAATTAATTACTAACTTGTCCCGATTTTAGTGGGGCACTAATGCCTATCGTGCCGTACATTGGGACACAAAACATCATCTGGGACGGCTATAGGAATAGATAGAATAACGTTTTCTGTTTGAAGCGAGTAACGTGTTTTTTCTTCCTTGATTTATATCTGAAAAGTAAGCGTATATTAAATTCTTCATTGAAATTTAATATGCGCTTTTTGGTGTATGAGAAAAGAAAAATCTATCTTTGTCCATAGTCGTTAATTTGAATGCAAACAGAAGATTTTGTATAATTGAACAAACTTCGACAGCATTATAATCCAATTATCAGAGATATGGGAAAGAACCTCTTTGTGCACATAAAGGTATTTGTTTTGTCGGTTTTTCTGCTGTTTGTTTCGTCTTTTCTCCTGCATGCACAGAAAAAAGATTTTACTACTTGGACGAATCTCGGTTTCGAATATAAGTTGAAGCCGGCATTTGCTGTTTCCGCTGCTCTGGAGTGGCGCACGAAGGATGATTTTGGGAAAACAGACCGATGGGGATTGCAGGTGGGAGGAAGCTACAAGCCGCTGTCCTTCTTGAAGTTCGGAGCAGGATATGAGACACATTATCGTAACCGGGGAACGGATGGATGGAAGTTTCGGCATCGCTACCATGTAGACGGAACCTTGTCTGCTCGTGTGCAAAGGGTAAAACTGTCCTTGCGTGAGCGCTTTCAGCATACGTTCGATGGATATGAGGACGAGTTCCGCATGCGCTCGTGTGCGAAGGTGGCATATGACATTCCGAAGTGTAAGTTGGAGCCGTATGCTTCGGTCGAAATGTATAATGGTTTGAATAGGACAGAGCATTTTGGAGTAAAGCGGATGCGTTATCGCGGGGGAATCACGTTGCCTTTGTCTGAGCGCTGGGAGGCGGACCTCTTTTATTGCAGGCAGTGGGAGCAGGATAAGCGGAAGAATATAGTAGGAGTGGAGTGTGCTTATAGCTTCTGAGAGTGGAGCCTGTCAGTATCGACAGCCCATCCCAGGAATATCCAACGCCATCCGAAGTAAGCGCCTGTCTTGTTGTGCGGGTTGGGCGAGAAACGGAGCCGCTGGTCGTCATTACCTACGGAGTAGTATTCGTAATTGGTGAAATGGTCGAGCATCAGGGCGTAATTGTATTGGTTGGGGCTGATATAGGTGGTGTCGAAGTCGCTGAAATTGAGGAATTTCTTCAGTGATTTTCCGAAGGTGTTCTTATGCACGACGCTGTCGTACGCAATAGGATTGTTCTCCTTGTTTTGTGCAAACAATGAGAATGTAAATAATATCCATAAGCAGAAAAAGCCTCCTCTTTGCATCTTGTTGTTCTCTCTCATCTATACAAAGCTAAATAAAATAACCGGTTTTAAACAGTATCTCGCTAATTTTTCTCTGAAAAAGGTATTAATAATTTGTAGTTTTCAATCGGAATGACTAATATTGAACGTTTTATTAAGCGAATTTATGAGTCAGAACCAGATAAAGGAGAATACTATATGAAGAAGATTATCAATCCGTGGAAAGATATGGAGGGGTACAACTGTTTCGGTTGCTCTCCCGACAATGAAGCAGGTGTGAGAATGGAGTTTTATGAGGACGGCGACGAGGTGGTGAGTATCTGGAAGCCGCGTCCGGAGTATCAAGGATGGCTGAATACGTTGCATGGAGGCATCCAATCCGTATTGCTGGATGAAATCTGTGGCTGGGTAGTGTTCCGCAAGTTGCAGACCGGTGGGGTAACATCGAAAATGGAGACCCGATTCCGCAAATCCATATCAACCAACGACGCGCACGTGGTATTGCGGGCTTCGCTTCGGGAGCAGAAACGGAATATTGCCATTATAGAAGCGCATCTGTACAATAGCATGGGAGAACTTTGTACGGAAGCTACATGCACCTACTTCACCTTTCCGAAGGAGAAAGCGGAAGCGGAAATGCATTTTCATAGCTGCGAAGTGGAGCAGGAGGAAATATTGCCGTTGATTTGATTGATTCACCACATATTACACAGATTTGCATAGATTGGAATAAAAATAATCTGTGCAAATCAGTGTAATCTGTGGTGAACTAAGATGAATTTGAAAGAAAAAATAAACTTTTTGTGATAATTTTTTTGGAGTTTCAAACTTTTAGTTTACTTTTGTCGCATTAAAATCCAAAAAATATGAAGAATATCGTTGCACATCATCACCATCATCATCCTAACGAATAACTCGGTGGGCGTATGAGTGTATATGTACAACAGATGACATAACAGACGAGGCTTGCCGAATATTGGTAAGCCTCGTTTTGTTTTCTGTCATCTCATTCAAAATAGTAAATAGTAAATAACCTTATGTTAAGAATTGCAGTACAAGCTAAGGGTCGTCTGTATGACGAGACCATGTCTTTTTTGGGAGAATCGGATATTAAGTTGAGTGCCATGAAGCGTTCGTTGTTGGTGCAGTCATCAAATTTTCCTCTTGAAGTGTTGTTCCTGAGGGATGACGACATTCCGCAGTCTGTGGCTACCGGAGTGGCTGATATAGGAATTGTGGGTGAGAATGAATTTGTTGAGAAGAATGAGGATGCAGAGATAATCAAGCGTCTGGGATTTAGTAAGTGTCGTTTGTCTCTCGCCATGCCGAAGGATATTGAGTATCCGGGGGTGAAGTGGTTTCACGGAAAGAAGATTGCGACATCTTATCCGGGTATCCTTTCCGGCTTTTTGAAAGAGAATGGGGTGAATGCGGAGATACACGTCATTACGGGGTCGGTAGAAGTGGCGCCGGGCATCGGTCTGGCAGATGCCATTTTCGATATTGTAAGTTCCGGTTCTACGCTGGTGAGCAACCGCCTGAAGGAAGTGGAGGTTGTGATGAAGTCCGAAGCCCTGCTGATTGGTAACAGGAACCTGAGCGAGGAAAAGCAAGAGATATTGAGGGAACTGTTGTTCCGTATGGATGCTGTGAAGACAGCCGAAGATAAGAAGTATGTGCTGATGAATGCCCCGAAAGAGAAACTGGATGAGATTGTCTCTGTACTTCCGGGCATGAAGAGCCCCACGGTGATGCCTTTGGCACAAGAAGGCTGGTGCTCGGTACATACCGTACTCGACGAGAAGTGTTTCTGGGAGATTATCGGAAAGTTGAAGGCATTGGGGGCGGAAGGCATTCTGGTGCTGCCGATTGAGAAAATGATAATTTAAAGCCTCGAGGATGTGTCAAAAGTATATAAACGCTTTCTTTATGTTACGACATTAGGTACGAATTACGCGAAATAGCGCGGAATCGGTAAAATGAATCCGTGAAATCCGCGCCTAATAGAAAGTCTTCAGAGAGTTTTGACACACCTCCAATAATATCATGGTTTATGCATAAATCTTTAAAAACATGTCATTATGATATTGATTAGTAATCCCGATAAATCCCAGTGGCAAGAGATCCTGAAACGTCCGGTGATGAATACGGAGAATCTGTTTGATACGGTACGGAGCGTTATTGACCGTGTGAAGGCAGAGGGAGACCGTGCTGTACTGGATTATGAAGAAAAATTTGATAAAGTGGTACTGGCCTCGCTGGCAGTGTTGGAAGAGGAACAGCAGGAAGCGGAAAACCTGGTGAGTGAAGACTTGAAAGCGGCCATTCGCTTGGCAAAGCAGAACATCGAGACTTTCCACGCCGCACAACGTTTTGAGGGCAAGAAGGTGCAGACCCAACCGGGAGTGACCTGCTGGCAGAAAGCGGTTGCCATAGAAAAAGTGGGATTGTATATTCCCGGAGGAACTGCTCCGCTGTTCTCTACGGTACTGATGCTAGCTGTTCCTGCCAAGATTGCCGGATGCAAGGAGATTGTTCTCTGCACCCCTCCGGGACGTGACGGAAAGGTACATCCCGCTGTGCTGTTTGCCGCAAAAGTGGCAGGTGTCAACCGGATTTTCAAGGCTGGCGGCATACAAGCCATTGCCGCTATGGCATACGGAACGGAGAGTGTACCTAAGGTTTACAAGATATTCGGTCCGGGAAATCAGTATGTTACGGCTGCCAAACAGCTTGTGAGCTTGCGTGATGTGGCGATAGATATGCCGGCAGGACCTTCGGAAGTAGAAGTATTGGCTGACGAAACTGCTAATCCGGTTTTTGTTGCTGCCGACTTATTGAGCCAGGCGGAGCACGGAGTGGACAGCCAGGCTGTATTAATCACTACCTCTGTCGAATTGCAACAAGCTGTAAAGGTGGAAGTAGAACGCCAACTAGCCTTACTGCCACGTAAAGAGATTGCCGAAAAGTCTCTTGCCAACAGCAAACTGATTGTTGTGGACAGTATGAAAGAAGCCATCGAACTGACCAACGCATATGCTCCCGAGCATCTTATCATAGAAACCAAAGATTACCTTTCCTTGGCAGAACGTATTGTGAATGCCGGTTCCGTATTCTTGGGTTCCCTCACTCCGGAGAGTGCGGGAGATTATGCTTCGGGCACAAACCACACCTTGCCGACAAACGGCTATGCCAAAGCATACAGCGGTGTCAGCCTCGACAGCTTTATCCGCAAGATAACCTTCCAGGAGATAAAGCCGGAAGGGCTGAATAGCATCGGTCCTGCTATTGAGTTGATGGCTGCCAATGAACAGCTGGATGCGCATAAGAATGCCGTGAGTGTGAGACTTCTTTAATTGATAGTTGATAATGGATAATTATTGTTGTCATTATCTATTATCAATCGTCAATTATCAATCGTTAATTATCCATTATCAACTAATAAAGTGAAAACATTACAAGAACTTACCCGTCCGAATATCTGGCGTCTGAAGCCTTATTCTTCAGCACGTGACGAATATAATGGTGTTGCAGCATCCGTTTTTCTTGATGCAAACGAGAATCCTTATAATATGCCGCACAACCGTTATCCCGATCCTATGCAGCGGGAACTAAAGACAGAATTGTCTAAAATTAAAAAGGTGAGTCCCGATTCCATCTTCTTGGGGAATGGCAGTGACGAAGCTATCGATTTGGTGTTTCGTGCTTTTTGTGAACCCCGTGTGGACAATGTAGTAGCTATAGACCCTACCTATGGCATGTATCAAGTCTGTGCAGATGTCAATGATGTGGAGTATCGTAAGGTGCTGCTTGATGAGGATTTCCAGTTCTCTGCCGACAAGCTTCTGACAGCTGTGGATGAGCATACCAAACTGATTTTTATCTGCTCCCCCAACAATCCCACCGGAAATGATTTGCTCCGTAGCGAGATTGAAACGCTAATCCGTCAGTTTGACGGGCTGGTGATACTGGATGAGGCATACAATGACTTCTCCGAGGCACCTTCCTTGCTCGAAGAATTGGTCAATTATCCAAACCTCATTGTGCTGCAAACCTTCTCCAAAGCATGGGGATGTGCTGCCATCCGTCTGGGTATGGCATTTGCTTCACCGGAGATTATCGGCATCCTCAATAAAATAAAGTATCCCTATAACGTGAACCAGTTGACGCAGAAGCAGGCGATGGAAATGCTTTACCGTTATTATGAAATAGAACGTTGGGTGAAGACGTTGAAGGAAGAACGGGAAATCTTGGAAGCGGAGTTTGCCGTATTGCCATGTACGGTGAAGATGTTCCCCTCCCATGCCAATTTTTTCTTGGCCCGTGTAACGGATGCTGTGAAAATTTACAATTATTTGGTAGGCAAGGGCATTATTGTCCGCAACCGTAATTCTGTTTCACTCTGTGGAAATTGCCTGCGGGTGACAGTAGGAACGAGAGGTGAGAATGAAAAGTTGATTGAAGCGCTGAAAGCATTTACGATTTGAGCATTTATCATTTATGAAGAAAAAAGTTCTTTTTATAGACCGTGACGGAACATTAGTCATTGAGCCGCCGATTGATTATCAGTTAGACTCTCTGGAAAAGTTGGAGTTTTATCCGAAAGTGATGCGTAATCTTGGTTTTATCCGCAGCAAGCTGGATTTTGATTTTGTGATGGTGACCAATCAAGACGGGCTCGGTACAGTTTCCTTTCCGGAAGAGACCTTTTGGCCGGCACACAACCTGATGATGAAGACATTGGAAGGCGAAGGCATCACCTTCGACGATATCTGCATAGATCGAAGCATGCCTGACGACAATGCACCGACCCGCAAGCCGCGTACCGGAATGCTTACCAAGTATCTCGATAACCCGGACTACGATTTGTCCCACAGCTTCGTCATCGGCGACCGATCTACGGATGTGGAACTGGCAAAGAATTTAGGCTGCCGCGCCATTCTTCTGCAAGATGACACGGCATCATTGAAACCCGTTTCCGAAGGTGATGGTGCTGCTTGTGACGGGCTTGAAGATTACTGTGCCCTCTCCACCAAGGATTGGGATAAGGTGGCCGAATTCCTCTTTGCCGGTGAGCGTACAGCGGAAGTACGTCGCGCTACCAAGGAGACAGATATATACGTATCCTTGAATCTGGATGGCGATGGGCATTGCGACATCGCGACCGGACTGGGATTCTTTGACCACATGTTGGAACAGATAGGCAAGCACGGTGGCATAGACCTTACTATCCGTGTGAAAGGTGACCTCGAAGTGGACGAGCATCACACCATTGAAGATACTGCCCTTGCTCTGGGTGAGTGTCTATACCAAGCCTTAGGCAGTAAGCGGGGCATTGAACGCTATGGTTATGCCCTTCCTATGGACGACTGCCTTTGCCAGGTGTGTCTTGACTTTGGTGGACGCCCGTGGCTGGTATGGGATGCCGAGTTCAAGCGCGAGAAGGTAGGAGACATGCCTACAGAAATGTTCCTGCACTTCTTCAAATCCTTGAGTGATGCTGCCCGGATGAATCTTAATGTAAAAGCCGAAGGACAGAACGAACATCATAAGATAGAGGGTATTTTCAAGGCGCTGGCACGTGCATTGAAGATGGCGGTGAAGAGGGATATTTATCACTTTGAACTGCCAAGCTCGAAAGGAGTGCTGTAAAAAGGAAATAGAGGATGAACTGTTCCTCCATCTTCTACATCTTATTAAACTTTTCCGTATCTTTGCCGACGAAAAGGTATACAGACGAAGAATTATGTCACACTTGGCTCCCCTCATAGCTGATTTAGCTCTGATATTGATTTGTGCGGGGATTATGACCCTGCTTTTTAAGAAGTTGAAGCAACCGCTGGTATTAGGATATGTAGTTGCAGGATTCCTTGCCAGCCCTCACATGGCCTATACACCGTCGGTGATTGACACGGCTAATATACAGACTTGGGCGGATATAGGTGTTATTTTCCTGCTGTTTGCACTGGGATTGGAATTCAGTTTCAAGAAGATTGTGAAAGTGGGAGGGGCAGCGATTATTGCTGCGTGTACTATCATCTTTTGTATGATATTGTTGGGTGTGGCTGTAGGTACCGGTTTTGGCTGGAAACGGATGGACTGTATCTTTTTGGGTGGTATGATTGCCATGTCGTCCACCACCATTATCTATAAGGCGTTTGATGATTTAGGGATGCGCAAGAAGCAGTTCACGGGATTGGTGCTCAGTGTGCTTATTCTAGAGGATATTCTTGCCATCGTATTGATGGTGATGCTCTCCACGATGGCAGTCAGTCATAACTTCGAGGGTATGGAGATGTTGGAGAGTATTGCCAAATTGCTGTTCTTTTTGATACTTTGGTTCGTGGTGGGTATTTATCTCATTCCCGGATTGCTGAAGCGGTGCCGGAAGCTGATGAGCGAGGAAACCTTGCTGATTGTATCTCTCGGACTCTGTTTCGGTGTGGTGGTGATGGCTGCGCGTACGGGGTTCTCGGCTGCTTTCGGCGCATTTATTATGGGCTCCATTCTTGCCGAAACAGTAGAGGCGGAGAGCATAGAGCGGTTGGTGAAGCCGGTCAAGGACTTGTTCGGTGCCATCTTCTTCGTATCTGTCGGCATGATGGTAGATCCGGCTATGATTACAGAGTATGCTGGACCTATTATCGTGATTACTTTGGCGGTCATTCTCGGGCAATCCCTCTTCGGTACATTGGGTATGTTGCTGGCAGGGCAACCGCTGAAGACGGCCATGCAGTGCGGTTTCAGTCTGACGCAAATAGGTGAGTTTGCCTTTATCATAGCTTCCCTGGGTGTATCGTTGCGCGTCACCAGTCATTTCTTGTATCCTATCGTGGTGGCGGTGTCTGTCATCACTACTTTCCTAACTCCTTATATGATTCGTTTGGCAGATCCAGCTTCCAATCTTGTGGATACGCATTTACCGGAAAAATGGAGAAAGTTCTTGACCCGCTATGCTTCTGGTTCTCAGACCATGAATCATGAAAGTCTGTGGAGGAAGTTGATTTTTGCATTGGTCAGGATTACGGTTGTATATTCCATCATTTGTGTGGCGGTGATAGCTTTGGCATTCCGTTTTTTGGTGCCTTTTGTACATGAGGGTCTGCCTGGTGGATGGGGCTCTTTGCTGGCTGCCTTTATCATCATTCTGTGTATAGCTCCGTTTCTGCGTGCTATCATGCTTAAAAAGAATCACTCGGAAGAGTTCATGACTTTATGGAGGGATAACCGTGGGAATCGGGCACCGTTGGTGGCTACCATTGTACTGCGTTTACTGCTGGGTGTCTCGTTTGTCATGTTCGTTATAGCTGGTTTATTCAAGATGTCTGTGGGGTTGGTATTTGGAGTGGCGGTGTTATTGGTGACTTTGATGATACTCTCCCGTCAGTTGAAGAAGCAGTCTATCATGATAGAGAGGACATTCTTCCAGAATCTGCGGTACCGCGACATGCGTGCCGAGTATATGGGAGAGAAGAAACCGGAGTATGCGGGGCGTCTGCTTTCACGCGACCTGCACTTGACGGATTTTGAGATTTCCGGTGAGTCGGAATGGGCAGGCAGGACATTGGCAGAGCTGAATTTTGGAAAGAAATACGGCATCCATGTGGTCTCCATTCTTCGGGGCAAGAAACGGATTAATATTCCCGGGGCGTCTGTCCGTCTTTTCCCGCAGGACAAGATACAGGTTATTGCTACGGATGAGGAATTGAACACCTTCGGTCTAGAGATGGATAAAGTATCTGCCATGAATGCGGATGTGATAGAGAAGAGTGAAATGATTCTACGCCAGTTCTATGTGGACGGGCAATCTCCTTTCTTGAACAAGACCTTGAAAGAGGCAGGAATACGGGAGAAATATCACTGCTTGATTGCCGGTGTGGAACGGGGAGGGGAGACCTTGCATGCTCCCGACCCGCATGAACCTTTTGTAGAGGGGGATGTGGTATGGATTGTAGGCGAGAGTGCCGATGTGTACAAACTGGTTGGCCTGAAATGTGAAGGTTTCGACATGGGGTAAGGTGTGCCTCATGAACACTAATCAGAGTTTGTTCAATATTTTGTCCATTACCCAGTTGGTAAGAGTAGCGCTTTCGCCGTCACAGTTGCAGATTGACTTGCCCAGTAGGTGGTCTACCACTGCTTGAATAAGCGGTTGTTGGACGTAGGTGGGATTTTCGACAATGATTTCTTCACGTCCTCTTTCTGTGTGTAGCGCAATGGGGGCATAAGTAAACACGGAGAAACAAATCATGCCTTTGTCTCCAATGATTTCTATACGATCTTCGCGGGCAGATTCGTGGGCGACAAAACACCAAGAACCGCTGCCCACCAGTCCGTTGTCAAACTGGAAACATGCGCTTAGGGTGTCCTCGGCAGGATATAGTCCGCCACGGTTGCTCTTGTATCCGCTGGCTTCGAGGATGCATCCGAAGATTTCCTGTAACAAATCTATCTGGTGGGGTGCAAGATCATAAAAGTATCCTCCACCGGCAATGTCCGGTTGCACACGCCACGGTAGGTTTTCCTTGTTATGGTCGAGGTCGCGGGGAGGCTGGGCAAAACGGATTTGAATGTTGATGACGTTGCCAATGTGCCCCTCCTCGACCAGTGACTTTACCTTTAGGAAGTAGGGCAGATAGCGGCGGTAATATGCAACAAAACATGGAACACCCGTTTCTTTGGAAATGCGGTTGATGCGGCAGCATTCTTCGTAGGTAACGGCCATCGGCTTCTCTATGTAGACTGGTTTTCCTGCCTTCATGGACATGATGGCGTACGTAGCATGTGAAGAAGGAGGAGTGGCAATGTACACAGCGTTCACCTCATCGTCATCAATCAGCTCCTGGGCATCGTCATACCATTTGGGAATTCCTCTTTCTTTGGCATAGGTCTTGGCCTTGTCGCCATTTCGGCTCATGACGGCTACTACTTCAGAGTTTTCTATTTTCTGAAATGCCGGTCCACTTTTGTATTTGGTCACTTCTCCGCAACCGATGAATCCCCATTTTATTATTCTCTCGCTCATAATCTTTCTCTTATTTTACTCTTCCTCAAAATCGAATTCAAAGTCGAAATCATCCAGAAATTCCGGCTCCGTAAATTCTTCCAGACTCCGGCGGTCTTTTTTCGTTGGCCGTCCAGTACCTTTGGCGCGGTTGACAAAACCGCTGACACGGCTCATCTCCAGCAGTTCATATTGTTCCGGAGTCGTTGCATTCTCCATCATTTCGGCCACTAATTTTGCGCCGACACGCTTTTCGATGGGTTGCAGTACTTTGAAAGAGTAGGTGACGGGGGGCTTGCGCACCTGGATGATGTCTCCCGGTTTCACTGTACGGGCAGCCTTTGCCAGTGCGCCATTGATGCTGATGCGTCCTTTTTTGCAAGCTTCGGCGGCTATGGTACGCGTCTTGAAGATGCGTACGGCCCACATCCATTTGTCAATTCTGGCTTCGTTCATTTCTTGTTATATTGATTCATGGTGATATCTATGCCCGCCAAGCAGAAACTTTTGATGATTTCTCCGGCTGTTTCCAGTCTCTCGTCCATTGTTTTCCAATCTTCATCGGTAAAATGTCCCAACACATAGTCAATCTGTCCGCCACGGGGAAAGTCATTGCCGATGCCGAAACGCAGGCGTGCATAATTCTGGGTTCCCAGAGTTGCTGCAATATGTTTAAGGCCGTTATGTCCCGCATCGCTTCCCTTACTTTTTAGGCGCAGTGTGCCGAAAGGTAGTGCAAGGTCATCTACTACTATCAATACATTCTCCAATGGAATGTTTTCCTTTTGCATCCAGTAGCGTACGGCGTTGCCGCTGAGGTTCATAAAGGTAGAAGGCTTCAGCAGTAACAGTTGGCGTCCTTTGACTGACAGTGTTGCGGTGAAGCCATAACGTCCGTCGGTAAAAGTGGCACCTGCTGCTTTGGCTAGAGTATCTGCTACCATGAATCCGATGTTGTGGCGGGTCTCATGATATTCGGGGCCGATATTGCCCAATCCTACAATTAAATATTTCATTATCAGTGATTCAAGTCAATTATCTTTCTTCCTTAAGAGGGAAATGAGCAGTAAAAAAAGAACGCGGACTATCGCAACTTTCCGCGGAAATCAGTATGAAATCTGCGTTGGCTGCGTTAATCCGCGTTCCCGAATATTTAGTCTTTTTTGGAAAGAATCGATTAGTTACCTGCAGCAGCGGCGGCACCTCTTGCAGCACGAGTCAGCTTAACGGCGCATACAACAGCCTCTTTGGCATTCAGCAATTCCAATCCTTCGTATTGCAATTCGCCAACTTTGACAGTCTTACCAAGTCCCAAGTGAGCAACGTTAATAGTCAGTCTTTCAGGAATTACGTTATACAAAGCTTTTACTTTCAGCTTGCGCATCTGGAGTACCAGCTTACCACCGGCCTTAACACCTTCTGCCAAACCTTCCATCTGCACTGGAACTTCCATGACAATGGGCTTAGCCTCGTCGATTTGATAAAAGTCAACGTGCAGGATAGTGTCCTTTACGGGGTGGAATTGGATATCTTTCATAATGGCATTTACTTTTTTGCCATCAATCACCAAGTCTACTACGTAGATGTGCGGAGTGTAAACCAAGTTACGCAGACCTTCTGCAGGTACAGTAAAGTGAACATTTTCACCTGCACCATAAAGTACACAAGGTACACCGTTGTTTTTACGGATAGCTTTCAAAGCTCTTGCTTGTTCCGAAGAACGTTCTGCAATTGTTCTTGCAGTTCCTTTTACTTCAATTGATCTCATTTTTTAATTGTGTTACTCTAAATTAAGTATTATTTTTGCTTAATTCACCATCACACGATGTGGCTTGCCACACGATGTTGCAAAAAAGCGGTGCAAAATTACAGCTTCTTTTTGAATTTTCAAAAGTTTATAACTTAAAATTCAATGTCTATTTTGATTTCTTCGTCCAGAGGATAGGTTTTTTCTTCTTGCGGCACTTCTTCTTTGGACGTTTCGGGAGCTTCTATCTCGTCGTCAGCGGCATGTCTTGTGTAGCAACCCTGCTGTTCCTGGATAAAGCCGATGGCCTGCTGGAGTCCGTTCATGAACTTTTCAAAATCTTCTTTGTATAGAAAGATTTTGTGCTTTTCGAAACTTACTTGCGAGTCGTCTCCCTCGCCCATCACAATTTTTTTGCTTTCCGTAATGGCGAGAAACATTTCGTCTTTTCTGTTTTTCTTGACGTCTAAATAGTAGATGCGCTTACCTGCTTTGATGGATTGGGAGAATACGATCTCCTTGTCGTTCATGTCCGGTGCGTTTTTCTTCTTAAAGTCTTCCATATTATAATAGGTCTCAAATTTGATATTATCACCTTAAAACTTGTATCTCGTAGCTTTTAGCTCTTTATCGGGCTCAAAATTGACGATTTTTTTTAAACTGTCAAAAGAAAAAGGCCGGATATTCAATATCTGCATTAAAAAATGTGATTTATTTATGTAAACTCATTAAAATTGTCTACTTTTGCACCTTGTTAAAACACTAGTATTTACTTTAGAATTATGATCAACAGAGTTCTTATTCGTCTTAAGATTATACAGATTGTATATGCTTATTATCAGAATGGCAGTAAAAATTTAGACTCAGCGGAGAAAGAATTGTTCTTTAGCCTTTCAAAGGCATACGACCTCTACAACTACCTGCTGATGCTGATGATAGCTTTGACGAACTACGCACAAAAACGTATTGATGCGGCAAAAGCTAAGCTGGCTCCTACTGCCGAGGAGTTGTATCCCAACATGAAATTTGTGGAAAACAAGTTCATAGCCCAGTTGGAAGTGAACAAACAGTTGACGGAATTCATCGCCAACCAAAAACGTACATGGGCCAATGATGAGGATTTCGTTAAGGGATTGTATGAGAAAATTGTGGAATCTGATATATATAAGGAATATATGGCTTCTTCGGACGATTCTTACGAATGCGACCGTGAATTGTGGAGAAAGCTGTATAAGACTTTTGTCTTCAACAACGAAGCTTTGGACAATGTGCTCGAAGACCAGAGTCTCTACTGGAATGACGACAAGGAGATTGTGGATACTTTCGTGCTGAAAACTGTCAAGCGTTTCGAAGAGAAGAATGGTGCCAACCAGGAGCTTCTGCCAGAGTTCAAGGATGAGGAAGACCAGGAATTTGCACGCCGTTTGTTCCGCCGTACTATTTTGAACTGTGACTATTACCGTCACCTTATCAGCGAGAATACCCGTAATTGGGACTTGGACCGTGTAGCCTTTATGGATGTTGTAATCATGCAGAGTGCCTTGGCCGAAATATTAAGTTTCCCGAACATTCCGGTGAGTGTTTCGTTAAACGAATATGTGGATATTGCCAAAGTTTACAGCACGGCCAAAAGCGGTAGTTTTGTAAACGGTACATTGGACGGAATAGTTAATCAATTGAAAAAAGAAGGTAAGTTGACGAAAAACTAATACCTTTGTTTAATAATAGAAACCAAAACTGAGTATTTATGAACTTAATGACTGTATTTTTCCTGCAAGCTCCCGTTGCAGGCCCAGCTGCTAATGGTAGCATGATGTGGATTATGCTGATAGCCATGTTCGTTATAATGTATTTCTTTATGATTCGTCCTCAAAACAAGAAGCAAAAGGAAATAGCAAACTTCCGTAAATCGCTTCAAGTGAATCAGAAAGTAATCACAGCCGGTGGTATCCATGGTGTTATCAAGGAAATCAACGACAATGACGTGGTGCTTGAAATCGCTTCTAACGTTAAGATTCGTATAGACAAGAATTCTATTTTTGCTGCAGCTGCTGATGCGAACAGCAGTCAGGCATCTAAATAATGGAATGTGAGCCTATGTTTGAACGTAGGAACATACAACGTACATATCTGAGGATATCAAGAGAAGTGAAGGACTTTCTGCTTAGCGATAAAAGCAGAGAGTTCTTCATTTTTTTGTTTTTCTTCTTTGTAGCCGGTGGCTTCTGGCTCTTGCAGACCTTGAACAACGACTATGAGGCGGACTTTTCCATACCGGTGCGACTGAAGGGAGTGCCTAATAATGTGGTGATTACCTCTGAACCTGCTTCAGAACTCCGCATCAAGGTAAAAGATAAGGGAACGGTACTGCTCAACTACATGTTGGGAAAGAGCTTTTATCCCGTGATTCTCGATTATGCCGATTATAAGGGCGTGGATAATCAAGTAAGGATATATCCCCCGCAGTTTGAAAAGAAAGTGCTGAACCAGTTGAATGCCTCTACCCGCTTGCTTTCCATGAAGCCGGACACATTGGAGTACATCTACTCGACGGGAGCTTCCAAACTGGTTCCGGTGAAGTTGCGCGGCACATTGAGTGCTGGGCGTGAGTATTACCTTTCGGATACGATATTCAGTCCCGATTCCGTATTGGTGTATGCACCGCAAGGCGTGTTGGATACGATTACTGTTGCTTGTACGCAACCGGTGAAGCTGGAAGATATATCGGATACCTTGAGGCAGCAAGTCTCTCTGCGTATTCAGAAAGGTGTGAAGTTTGTGCCTTCTTCCATCGAGATGATGCTTCCGGTGGATATTTATACGGAAAAGACAGTGGAGGTGCCGTTGCGTGGCGTTAACTTTCCTGCCGACAAGGTGCTACGTGCTTTCCCTTCCAAGGTACAGGTTACGTTTCAGGTCGGTCTGAGTCATTTCAGGCAGATTAACGCTGATGATTTTCATATTTACGTATCTTATGAGGAACTGCTTCGTCTGGGGTCTGACAAGTATACGGTAAAGATTAAGAATCTGCCGAAAGGGGTGAGTCAGGTGCGCTTCAATCCGGCACAGGTGGATTTCCTGATAGAGCAAGTTTCTCCTGATTATGGCGATTAAAATAGGTATAACCGGTGGTATCGGTAGCGGAAAAAGTATGGTATCCCGGCTGCTGGAAGTACTGGGTGTTCCCGTCTATATCTCGGACTTGGAGACGAAAAGGCTGATGGCATCCGATTTATTTATCCGTGAGGAGTTATCTGCCTTGCTTGGTGCGGAAGTTTATGCCGGTGGCACGCTGAACAAGCCTTTGTTGGCGTCTTATCTTTTCAGCAGTCCGGAGCATGCCAAAGAAATCAACGGTATCGTTCATCCTCGTGTAAAGGAGGATTTCAGGCGGTGGGCACAATGCCACGCTGCTTCTGCTATTGTCGGCATAGAATCGGCCATCCTGGTTGAAGCGGGTTTTACGGGTGAAGTGGATGCCATTGTCATGGTCTATGCACCCGAAGAGGTGCGCATTTCACGCGCCGTCCGGCGGGATGCTTCCTCGCGTGAGTTGATAGAAAAGCGTGTCCGTAGCCAGATGGACGACGAAGAAAAGCGTAAATATGCAGATTTCGTCATTGTAAATGATGGTGAAACTCCATTGATTCCGCAAGTTTTAGAGCTAATCGGTTCTTTCTCTGAAAAAATGCACTATCTGTTACGAAAATAGGTATCTCCTTCATGATAAAAATAAGCACGCTTATTTTGTATTGTCTTCGGCTTACATTATCTTTGCCCCCCAAAAAAATAACTACTAATCATCAAAACAGAATATATTATGTTGAAGACAATTTTGACTATTTCCGGTAAACCGGGATTATATAAGCTTGTTTCCCAGGGAAAAAATATGTTGATTGTAGAGTCGCTTGCAGACAAGAAGCGTTTCCCTGCCTATGGTAATGAGAAGATTACT
The DNA here is from genome assembly GCF_004793475.1 of Bacteroides muris (ex Afrizal et al. 2022). Taxonomy (GTDB): domain Bacteria; phylum Bacteroidota; class Bacteroidia; order Bacteroidales; family Bacteroidaceae; genus Bacteroides; species Bacteroides muris. Next base: position 56,341 of record NZ_SRYZ01000026.1, read on the forward strand.
TCTTTGGGCGATATCGCCATGTATACAGATACGGAAGATGTTCCTTTGAAGGAAGTGTTTCTTTCCATGAAGAAAAAGGAAAACGGTGCTGCCGTAGCGATGGATTTGAAGAAAGCTACTGCCGACGACTTGCGTGCTTACCTGGCAGAGGTGTTGCCTACCTTCGACCGCGACCGCGTATATCCGTCCGACATCAAGAAACTGATTGCTTGGTATAATCTGCTGGTGGCAAGCGGTATGACGGATTTTGAAGGAACTCCTGCAGCAGAAACGAAAGAGGAAAGCAAGGCCGAGTAACCGGAGAAGGATTGAAATACAAAATAAAATGAGGTTGTGTCAAAATGCTGGCACAACCTTTTTTTATGCGCAAAGCCCGGACTTT
>NZ_SRYZ01000027.1 GCF_004793475.1 Bacteroides muris (ex Afrizal et al. 2022)
TGGCATAGTGGCAGAAGCCGCTTAGCCGATATGGTGAATTTTTAACGGACTATTAATTCAGATACATAGCGTAAAAAACGTGTTGTCTCATAGCGGATGTCCAGAAGATCTGCTGGAGAGTTATTTGAAATTCTTACAAACCGGAGGGCAACAGGTGCAAATCGTCAGAGGCGAAGTTACTATGATGTTCCAAAAGGAGATGCAATACCGTAAACGAAGGAATGAGGAGATGAAAGGAACCGTCACGTTTAGCAATAAGGACAAACATAATGCCGGAAACTCAGATATGGGAGTGTTTATCGGGATGGAGTTTATCCAATGCTGCTTCGGACATGGGATTCCTGCACGGGTGTTGGATGTGCGGAGGGAACGTGGAGAGGTTGTGGAGGTTGTTGTGGAGTTTGGGAAGTAGATGAAAGAACTAACGATGCTGCGTGTAATAGTAATATTGCTTACGAACTTTGTCTTAAATATTATTATGATAGTGAATTGATTGTTGCTATTGGTATTAAAAGTGATGACTTTAGCCATACCAATAGAATAAATTACTATATTTGCAATAGTATATATTTAATAAATGATTGAGATGAAACGTTTATCAGAAGAACTTTTGGAATATTTCAGCAACACCTCAGAAGAACAATTACAAAAAGATTGGGAAGCTATACACAGCAAGTATGCTTATGGACCTGAAATCAATCAATTTATTGAAGAATGTGAAAAGAATGCCTTACACAATGAAATTGTAGCCGGCATCTACGGAAGCCATCCAACATCCAGAGTGAATGTAGAATCCCCTATATCCCAGGATTTGGCACAAGTCAACTGTTTACGTTCCTGAAATTATTGCATACCTGAAACAATTTACCCAGTTCTCGACTCTCTACAAAGCTATCAGGGTCAATCCTTTGTGTACTTTGCCGAACTCGTACATCCAATCTTCTCTGTTCAGATTCAACAACCGGAACAAGGCATTTATAGATGTATGTCCTGCTATTCAATTTTGCTTTTTTGATAAAAGCCTGTTTACGGAAGACTACTTGATTGTCTATCCTGAAATGTATTGTCAAACCCCTGTCATATAGGCATTATCATACAAAGCAATAATAGTGTGAGGGAAGCTTTTATATCGTTTCCCACACACTTCATGGAGATTTAAGGGAAGATGAATCATTCTTTCTTCTTTGATGATTTTTCATCATCCAACCCCAATCGCTTGCATAACTCCGGATCTCTTTTGATACGGTCCATCTCTTCGTTGATGATTGCCTGGGCATCCAATTTAATCCGGTCGTAGTTGCGCTGTATCTGCTGCATCATGATATCGTTTCCATCCTTGTCCTTGAACTCGTTGATGACAGGGATTTTCCGGTAAGCCTTTTCCTCCGCGCTGACTTTGGCATGGTCCACAATGATTTCAGCATGGAATATTTTTTGGTCTATCTTTTCGCCAAAATTGTCGGAAACGGCTCCGACAAATGTGCCCTGGGACAGGTTGGCAATCTTGGAAGCCGGGATGAGCGAGTCAAGCTGTGTGCTGATGGAAGTGGATACATCCTGGCGGTTGATGGAAACGGACTGCCGCTGCTGGAGCACTTTGCCGAAACGTTCGGAAAGCGTCTTCGCGGTTTCTCCAACCACCTGACCGCTGAAAATATTGCCTACCGTGTTTTGGATGACTTTCGACTCTTTTTCACCGTAATCGCGGTTCAACTGGCTGAAATCCTGAAAGCCGAGACAGACCGCCACCTTGTTGCTTCGGGCGGTAGCGATGAGGTTGTCCAATCCACGGAAATAGATGGTCGGCAGCTCGTCTATGATGACAGTGCTCTTAAGCTGCCCTTTCTTGTTGATGAGTTTGACGATGCGGGAATTGTATAGTCCAAGCGCCGCCGAGTAGATGTTCTGCCTGTCCGGATTGTTGCCCACGCAAAGCAGCTTGGGTTCTTTCGGGTTGTTTATGTCCAACGAAAAATCGTTACCTGTCATCACCCAATACAACTGTGGGGAAATCATGCGCGTAAGGGGGATTTTTGCCGAAGCGATCTGGCCCTGGAGCTGGTCCTGGGCGCCCCCTTTCCAGGCATCCATGAAGGGGGAAAGGTAGTTTTCCAACTCCGGATACGAGGTCAGGATGGTAAACAAATCCGAATAAGGCTTGTTGAGCAGTTCCACCGCGTGCGGAAAGGAACAATAAATGCCGTTTTTGTAAATCTTTAGGTACCAGATGATTGCAGCAAGCAGGATGATGGGTGACTCCACGAAGAAATCGCCCTGCTTTTCAATCCAGGTGCGATTGAGGTTGAGCATTATCGTGTAACTCGCCTCATACGCGTCGGAGATATCCGTCATGAATTCCGGATTGATGGGATTGCAGCGGTGTGACCTGCGCGGATCGTCGAAATTGATGACATAGAACCGGGGCTTGACCTTGTACTTGTCCATGTTGTTCAACAACGTGTTGTAAGCGATGGTGGAGAGGTCGTCGAACTTGTAGTCGTAGATGTAGCAACTGTATCCTTTGGAAATCATCTGGCGTATGTAGTTGTTTACCACGGCATACGACTTGCCCGATCCGGGCGTTCCCAGCACGATGGTGGCACGGAAGGGATTTACCACGTTGATCCATCCGTCATGCTGTTTCCCCTGAAAGCGGAAACTGGTGGGCAGGTTGACGGAATATTCGTTCTCCAACAACCGGGTTTCCTGCCGGAAGGATTCGTTTTCGATATTGAACACATCGCCCATCAGGTTATGCCTGTAAAGCCGGCTCATCCACAACCCCGCCATCAGCAGGCCGAGGTAACCTGCGGTAAGTGTTACGACGTACAGTATGGTGCTTGTCATGTGCGGCAGGGACAGGTCAAGCAGCCACCAGTTCAGAAAGAACAGCACGCATCCGGCTACCAGCGCCGCATAGATTTTGGGCCAGGTGATTTTTTCACCCTTGACTCCATGTGTTCCCAGGCAGGATATTGCCAGTAAGGTCACAGCCAGCAGCTTGGTCCAGAGGATACAGTTGAAAATGCCGGTCGTGTTGTTGAAATTCACCAGAATCCGGTCTGTCACCTCCAGGTTCAGGTTCCATGCGGTGATACTCGGATAGCAGTACACATAGACGTGCACCACCAAAAGAAAAATACTCACTGCCCTGCCAAATTCCATGATTTTGGCAAGTGCCCTCAAATCGTCTTCCTGTTGCATAGGGATGGGGATAAATGGGTTTTGAAAATTGTCTTCCGTTTAAATGCCGCGCGACTTGCGTCTGGCTTTCTTCCTCTTTTTCATACGGCGTGCGAAAGCCTCCTCCTCGTAATCCCTTGGGTTGGTTTCCAGGGAGAGGATACCCGCCGCCTGCTCGAGCGCGCTTTCCGGGCCCGCCTTGTGCCGATGATGCTGCCAGAGTTCCACTGCCGTATGTCCGTTCCGGTCGTTTTCAGGGATGCCGTCCAGCCACCTGAAATAGTCGTTGAACACGTTTGCGGAAAACTCCTTGCCCATGCGTGAGCCGTTGAACACCTCCCTGCGGTCGTGGTCAATGAAGGTGACGCCGTAGATGCGTCCCTGTTCATTCTCCCGGAACACCACGCCGATACGTTTCTGTCCGAGCAGTTCCACAAACCGTTGCCGTGAGTCAGCCTGTTGCAAGGCGCGGGCAATGTCCGCCTGTATGGAGGGAGCCCATTTCCCTTCCTTGAGCGCCTTCAGGTTGAGAAGCATCCGTTTTTCCAGCTGTTCGTTGCCAAAGCGTTTTCCAAAGCGGGAGCTTTTGAACGGAGGGCTGACCACCTTGCCGGCATCATCCGTGGCCGCATAGACAATGCCGGTGTAAGGCACGCCGTGGTATTCTCCCCTGACCTGTTTCGCCTCGATATTGAAGGTGGAAAGCAGGGCGCTATACTCCCCGAAGGTCTGGAAACGGTAACTCTCCAGCACCGCCTTGAGGGTGTTGCCAATCTGATGGCGGACATCCCCCAGGGAAGCATCCACTTTTTTCAGTTCCGCTTTCGGATTCCGTTTCTCCGTGTCCGCACCGTTGCGCAGGCCGAAGTCCGCTTCCAGCTCCCGGCAGGCGGTCATGGAACGGCGGTGCTCGTAGGAGTCACTGATCTTTTTCCCTTGCTCGTCCACGCAGACGCTGACGATATGGATGTGGGTATTGTGGGTGTCGGCATGTTTGTAGGCGATATAAGGCTGGTCTCCATAGCCCATCTTCCGCATATACCGGTCGGCAAGTTCCGCCAGTTGGTCGTCGGTCAGCCTGTCTTCCGGTGCCGGGGAGAGCGAGATATGCAGGACGGGCTTCTCCGTGTTGCGGTTTGCCAGCAGGTAGTTCTCGAAAGAGAGCAATGCCAGGCGCATGTCTTCGCTTGGCAATCCCAGCCGGTCGGAAATCATGCGGTTCCCCGAAAGAATCCCCGCCGCCCCGGTCGCCACCTTGTTATGGTTGTAGGCCAGTGCCCCGTACAGGCTGGCGCCATGACTTATCTTTGCAACCATTTCCGCTCGTATTCCTGGGTGAGTGCCGTGATTTTCTTGCAGAGAAGCATCAGCTCGACGCTCAGCTTCTCCAGCCTGTAGAGCAGTGACATCGCCCGTTTCTCCCCGAAATTGTTCTTCAAGGCACGCACCACCTGGTTGTAGTTGTTTCCTATTGCCTGGAACTGCTTGTGGAATTCGGTCAGCTTGATGTAGTAATCCATGGTCGCCTTGTCGATTCTCACTACCTTTATCTGCCCCGAGAAGATGGATTTCTTGATGAACAGCGTGCGGTCCCTGGCTCCGGAATCCGCCAGCAGCCTTTCAAATCTGGTGTTCTCCTCGGCGTTCAGGCGGAAGCTGTACTTGCGGTCCGCCGGGTCATTCTTGGGTTTCCTGCCTGTCCTTGTCCCTGTTGTTTTCTCCATAATGCATGAGATTGTTGGTTTGTACTTTTTTTCTTTTCCAGAATCCGCGACTTTGGAGCGGATTCCCCCGCCCGGGGGCGGGCAAGTTGGTCCTTGTCGGACAAAAGACTTTTTGTCGGACAAGGACACAACTTGCTCTGTTCGTTTGAACAGAGAATCCTCCTTCGTCGGATTGCTGCGCGACGTTCACGGCGTGCTGTGGTCCGATGAAGCATGTTCCTCTCCATTGACGGATTTTGATTTTGCAAAATTAGATGGTGTTAACCGGTTGGTAAATAGTGTTTTATATGACGTTTGATGACATCTGACGACATCTGGTGTCAGGCCGGGGAAATCTTGGCGGAAGTCTCAAAAATAGCCGCTACTTTTGGCACAGTGCATGAGGGCATACATTGGAACATTGTCCTGTAAGGTGTATTGCCTGCCTGCCACAGGCGGTACATGGCACGGATGCACTATCATCCCTGTAGGTACATTGCCATACATGTTGCACGGTGATCCTGCATGGTGGGTTACATTGCATGAATGCAATACAGTACGGGTTGCATTGGACTCCGTATTACATGAATGCAATGCATCTTATATGGCAATACCCTCCGGTAACCGGCAATACATTGGTGCAATAGGATACGCAATGTATTCATGCAAGCGGGCAGGCAGTGCGTCATTGCCATATACCGACAGATGCATTGTCATGTAATGAAACAGAAAAAACAGAACCGGACAGATATGAAACCAAATTATACACTCTAAATTCAAGCCTATGAAGAAGGAACCTTTATTTGTCGCTTTGAGCAACCAGAAGGGCGGTGTGGGAAAATCCACGTTCACCGTCTTGCTCGCCAGTTACTTCCATTACCTGAAGGGATATAACGTGCTTGTGGTGGATTGCGATTATCCGCAGCACAGTATCAGCACCATGCGGGACTGGGAAGTGGGGACCATTGAAAAGAGCGTGCATCTGCAAAACCAGCTGGTGGAACAGTTCGGGACAAGCGGGAGGAAAGCCTACAGCATCCTGAACTCCACTCCGGAGGAAGCCCGGGAAACTGCCGGCCGTTTCCTTGAAAAATCGGGACTGGACTATGACCTTGTCCTTTTTGACCTCCCCGGAACTGTGAATGTGCCCGGTGTCTTCCGGTCCGTAATCAATATGGACTATGTATTCACTCCCGTCACACAGGAGAGAATGGTTATGCGGAGCAGCATGGCTTTTGTCCTTGCCATCCGGGAATACATGCACCGTCATAAGGATGTGCCCTTGCGTGGCATCTATATGTTCTGGAACCGGATGGACAAACGTGTGTCCAAAGACCTGTATAACAGCTACACTGAAATTTTCCGCTCGCTGAAATTGCCGGCGATGGAAACCGTCATTCCCAGTGCGGAGCGCTACAATAAAGACTTCGGGATGAAGGGATTTTTCTTTCGCAGCACCTTGTTCCCTCCAACCCCTTCCGCATTGAGGGGCAGCAATCTGGACTTGCTGGCAACAGAGATAGAAACCATACTGAAACTTCAATAAGAACAATCATGGCTACCAAAAGAAGAACGGATTACCAGGTGGATGAGGAGGCTTTGAAACGTATGATGGCCGGGGATGTAACAGCATTGGACAAAATGGCTTCTCCCGCTGAGGCTCCGGAAACAAAAAGCCGGCCTGCCCCTTCCCAGGAGAAGCAGGAGAAGAACTCCGCCGGTTCTCCCAAACAGCAGATAAGAAAATCCACGGATGAGGCATCCGGCCCGGATGAATACCGGCAACGGTTTCTGAAAGAGAGGCTGTCCGGTTCAAGAAGGCAGACCTATATTCACGATGCTTTGTACAGGACTGTTGCCAAATTATTGCCTGTCATTGCACCGGATATGTCAGTTCCCATGTTTTTAGGCAGTGTCCTGTCGGACCACCTGGAAAGATATCAGGATGTTATCAATGAAATATATAACCAGGAAGCAAATCAAAACCCTTTGGAATGGAAGAAATAGTTTATTTGTCAGTAAGGATCGGCTGTGCCGGCTACTTGTTATACAAGTTATGGAATCAGAAAAAACGGATCCGTAAGATTTGCGGGCTACTCTATCCCCCCGGGAAAAAGGAGAAGGAGGAAGAGGGAACATCGTGCGGTACAGGACCGGGTGATGTGATGGGGGCTACCCGATTTGTCTATCTGGACGAAAACGCGGGTACGTTTGCCGCCCCCTACATGAGCCAGCCGTTGGAAACCGGGAACGATTATCTCGGAGAGGAAGAGGCGGTGCCGGAGAATGAGGTGGAGTGCGGGCTTCCCCTGGAAGAGATGAGACTGTTGAAAGAGGAACAGGAAAGGCTGGACGAACAGGCTCCCGGCACGGAAGGTATCGCTCCGGTAATCACGTCCGATGACCTGCTCAATGCCGGCGATGTGCTGCTTAATCTGGATGGCGCCCAAATGAACGAGGAGAAAAAACGCCGGGCTGCCGTCACCTTGCATGCCATCCGGGAAACGGACATGTTTGAACTGATTTCATCCCAGGTGGAGAATAAAAGCCTGATTGAGGAGCTGATGGACCAATATATCGGCAATGATGGAAATGTATTGCCGGTGAAAAGAAAGAAAAACGAAGGACGGCCGGAACATGCCTGGAGACAGTTTCTCTGAACCCGGCGGCAGTCAGTCCGAAACGAAAGGAAGAGGCTTTGGAAGCACCTGCCTTGTACCGCTATCATGGTTGCCTGTTCCCGGTTCCTTTGTCATACCTGGCTCTTTAAATGTCCATATATTTTGATTATTCGGTTGGTAACGGATTCCTTTCCGGAATCATATAGAAGCTAAGATGTTAATGAAAAATAATTCATTACGTTTATCCTATCTTTTTCTAAGAAAAATATTGTGTTTTTGAATGGAATCTGTATATTTGAGACAGATTTCAAAAATGAATTATAGAGCCGTGATTTATCAGGAAAAACGAATGTCAGTATCGCGGCTATGGGATTTGAATAACCGGTAAGCTATATCGGCATTGCAATATTTTAAAGGAGTGAAATGTTGCAAGTATGAACTAACTCCAATTTTAAAGGCTATGGGAAAACAGATTGCCAAACTAGGTATCCGTCCGGAAGACCTGAAAGACAAGACGGTCACTTCGGAACAGTTGGAAAAGACGAAAGGCGGGAAAGCCGCCGGGTCTGAAGAGTGTGTATGCTACTGCGGTTGCTATACCGATGACTCCGCTTTCGGTGTAGATTTCAACTGGTGGTCAAGAGACTGGGATTGATTCCTGCATTGTACGATGCTTTGTAAACAGATTAGCCACTATGGAAAAACAAAAAGCGAATAAGTTTCCCCTGGTCAAATTGTTCACAGTTGACGGGGCGTCCTGTTATTTATATGACGGCAGAGCGAACATGTTCCTGTCGCTGTCCGAGACTGAGAAGAACCTTGTCTGTGAATACATGGCGTCGTATGGAACTTCTGAAGGAGAGCCTTGTCCGGCCTCCTTCCCTTCCGGTGCCGCCGCTTTCATCGCCCGTCTTAACGGAAACGGCATCCTGCTTCCGGGTCCCCTGGAAGCGAGGACACCTTCCGGAATGCGTGGTGAGGAACAGTTATGGCAACAATGGGAGGAGGAAGCCATTCCCAAAAAACTGACACTGGAGATGACCAATACCTGCAATCTGCGTTGCAGGTATTGCCCCTATACAATCAACGAGCAACGCGGACAAGGAAAAATGCACGCCTCCCATCACTTGAAAGAGGAGGATGCGCGGAAAGCCATTTCGGATTATTTCCATGAATACACACGTATTTTCCGCAAGGTGGAACCGGAACACAGGACGCTGTTCCTGAAACGGAATCCTCCCGCCGTCAGTTTCTACGGCGGAGAGGCACTTCTGCGTTTTTCCCTGCTGGAACCGTTGGTGAAATATGTGCTCTCGCTTCCTTGGAAGGAACATCATATACCTGCGGAGAAGGTCGTATTCCACATAACGACCAATGCCACGCTGCTGACACGGGAGATGGTGGAATTCTTTATACGGTATCATTTCACCCTCGCCATCAGCTTCGACGGTCCGCCGGAGGAGAATGACAAGTATCGTGTGTTCAAAAACGGGCAGGGTACGGGAACGGTGGTGGAGCGTGCCCTTGACATGATCCGTGAGGTTTCGGAAGAGTACCTGCTGAACCATGTACACATACAGGCCGTGCTGGCTCCCGAATATGACCATGACAAGGTCGGCAGATACTTTGAGGGGCGTAGCCTGAACGGTTGTTATGGCGGGGTCCGCCAGTTTTCCTACCTGGAATTCAGTGATTACAGTGAAAGCAAGAAGACGGACAAGCAACTGGCGCAGTTCAATATCCGGGAGCGGATCAAGGAACTTTATGAAAAGGGCCTCTCTCCGGAGGAACGGTACCAGTATATTCTTCGTGACCCCCTGATCAGCGCGTGGCTGCGGTATGTGTACGCCATTCTGACCAAGGTCGGTGACGCACCCTCACACAAAGCCAGATATTTCAATTCATGCTATATCGGGCGTACCAATCTGTTGCTTGACACATACGGCAACCTGCATCTCTGCGAACGGTCGGATTTCTCCATGCCTGTCGGTGAGGTGAACTCGGGCATCAACCGTACCGCCGTCCGGCAAATGTACCGTGATTTTTTTGAGAAGACAGACAGCCCGTCCTGCCGTTCCTGCTGGGCCGGCCGCTTCTGTACCCTCTGCACCGCCGCGCTTATCAAGAACGGTGCGGTTCAGGAACCTGACCGTTCCATTTGCAGGAGCTTGCGGCACGCACAGGAGAAACAGATAGAGGACTTGCTGTATATCAAGGAGTATTATCCGGAAATTCTGGAACAGATGGAACGTATGTATTTCCAGGCGAATGACATAACGCTCGGCGCTTTCCATGCCTACGTCAAGGAACAACAAGACGTCGCCCCATGAGGTTCAGGGTGTCCTACCAGCATGACTCCATGCAGTGCGGTGCGGCGTGTCTCCGTATGGTCTGCAAGCATTACGGAAAGGAATATGCCCTTGACTTCCTTTCCGAGCAATGCGGCTGCATGATTGACGGGGTTTCCTTGCAGGCCATCCGCGAGATGGCGGAGGACCTGGGATTCCGGACATTCGCCGTATCGGTCGGTCTGTCCGAATTGCAGGCCGGATGGTGTCCCTGTATCCTTCATTGGGAGCGTAATCACTTTGTCGTCCTGTACAGGATTCATAAGGATAAGTATCATGTTGCCGATCCGGCCAAAGGGACGGTCATATACCGGAAAGAAGATTTCCTGAAGCGTTGGGCGGGAGACGGGGAACAGGGAATCGCCTTGTTGCTTGAACCCACACAGGCTTTTTATGACTTCTCTTCGGGCATGGAACCAAAAGTCCCGTCCCCTTTCCGTTTTTTATGGAGGTACATAGCTTCTTATAAAAAAGCATTTGCATCGGTCGCCTTGACCCTGCTTGTCGGCAGTCTCGTACAGCTGGTGCTTCCGCTGCTTGCGCAAATGATGGTCGACAAAGGTATCGGTCATAAAAATATCCCGCTTGTCTATCTGATTCTCGGCGGCCAGCTGGTGCTTGTGCTTGGTTCTGCCGCCATGGAGTTTGTCCGCAACCGTCTTCTGCTGTTTGTGGGGATGCATGTCAATATATCATTGATAACCGACTTCTTCGCCAAACTGTTCCGCCTGCCGATTTCATTCTTCGAGACAAGGACCACCGGGGATCTTTTGCAGCGTATCGTCGATCACCGCAGGGTGCAGGATTTTCTTACCGGACAGGTTCTCTCCGTCTTGTTCTCGGTAATGGTCTTGTGCATATTCATGGGCGTCCTGTTTTCATATAACAGCTTCCTGTTCCTTGTCTTTCTGGCGGGAAGTATCGGCTACGGCCTGTGGACCATGTGTTTCCTGCATAAACGCAAGTTGTTTGACTATATGATTTTCGAGAAACAGTCGGCCAGCAACAACAAGGTATACCAGCTCCTTACTTTCATGCAGGAGATAAAGCTGCAAGGCGGCGAGGGAAGGCGCGCCGGGGAATGGGAGGCGTTGCAAAAGGAGCTTCTTGACATCCAGATGAGGTCTTTGAGCCTGCAACAGTTCCAGCAGACGGGCGGGATATTTATCAGCCAGTCCAAGAACCTGGTTGTGACGGTCATTGCCGCCGTTTCTGTCATTGAAGGGGAGATGACTTTGGGTATGCTGCTTGCCGTGCAATTCATTATCGGGCAGTTGAACATCCCGATTGAACAGCTGATGCAGTTTCTCTATAATTTCCAGAATGTGCGGCTAAGCATCGAGCGTATCAGCGCGATTCATGGGAAGGCGGAGGAAAGAACGGGGAAAGAGATACCGGAACAGCCGGAGATTTCCCGAAAGGATATCCGGATTGAACACCTGGATTTTAAATATAACCTGCATGGCAAAGCCAAGGTGCTGGATGACATAACGCTGACCATTCCGGCGCAACGTACCACCGCCATCGTGGGCGCAAGCGGAAGCGGAAAGACCACCCTTGTCAAACTGTTGCTGGGCTATTTTGCTCCTACAAGCGGAAATATCTTTCTGGGGGACACTCCCTTGCAGGATTATGATATGACATCGTGGAGGCACAGCTGCGGCGTAGTGCTGCAAGACAGCCATGTGTTTTCCGAATCTCTGGCAAGGAATATAGCAGTGGAGGACAAGCATATAGACCGTACACGTCTCCGGACCGCCGCCCGTCAGGCCAACCTGGAAGAGTTCATAGAGAAACTGCCCTTGAAATACCAGACGATGGTGGGGGCTGAAGGCGTGGGGCTGAGCCGGGGACAGGAACAGCGTATCTTTATCGCCCGTGCGCTCTATAAGGACCCTTCGTTCGTGTTTCTTGATGAGGCTACCAACTCGCTGGATGCCAACAATGAAAGAATCATTACCGGGAATCTGCTGGATTTCTGCAAAGGAAGGACGGTCCTGATAGTGGCCCACCGGTTAAGCACCATCCGTCATGCCGACAAGATAGTCGTTCTGCATAAAGGCAGGATTGTCGAAGAGGGTACCCATGACGAATTGTGCGCCCGCCATGGGTATTATTATGAGTTGATTAATAACCAGTTGATTGCTATGGGGTGAAGATAGTATTTTTTAACTTTTATATGTCAAAAAAGCCTTTTCGTCAAGGTCTTGCTTTTTTCTTTGTTTTCCGTATTTTGACAATAGAGTATAAACTATATCTAAAAAACAATCTCTATTATATAATGGAACCAGTTGCATCAACCCTTAGAGTGCTACTTCTGGCTTCTCATTACACTTGACCAATGAAAAAACGCTCATTCAGGAATGTTGTCCCAAACGAGCGTTGTGTTATTGTTTTCCTTCGTAACCGGAATACTTATTGCGGTGATACCATTAATTTTTTAATGATTCCGTCAAGTTCCGTTTCCCATTTGTCCACACCTTCGAGAAAAGACGGATAAGTTAGTTGGTGCCAGTTGTGGTAATCGAACAGTTTCATTTTCAGAGGATAGTAGTCGAAGAGTTTTTTACCATCCAAGAAAATGCGGATATGGTTAATCCCCACGTTCGTCGCGTCCAGACCATGCCCGATAAGAATCTCATGGAATCTTTCCATTGGTGTGAAGTTGCTTCTTTTTTTCATAATTCCTTTATTGCAATTTGTTTTAACAATACATTTTATACAATTCGACATCCGATAGCGTACACAATTCTTCATCGGTACAGTAACCGTCAATCTCTTCGCACGCTTCCATTGTCTCATATATGCCGTTACGTATATCGTTTATCATTTCGTCCCGCAGGCTCTCCACTGATACCCTGAATGTACGGTTGTCAGTATCTATTTCTCTGACGGGATAAGAACATCCTTTCCAATGAATCTTTCCAATGACTACTTCATCTGCATTTTCAGCCAGCCGGTCCAGATATTCTTTAATAATGTCTCCGTGGCAAGGATTCGGCTTGCAGAAACATCCCAATGTCTTGCCTTGCAATTTCCCGATCCGTTTGCGGAACTCGTCATCCGTACCCAGACGATGATAAAAATATTTCCTGTAACGGTCAAGCGTGCTGCCTCTTGCCATTGTTACTTCCAACCTGAACGGATTTCCGAAATAACCATCCTTACCATGTCCTGCTCTGCCTATGTACACGTCACAAGTTTCCTTGCGGATATTTACAACTCTTGTTTTGACCATAATCATCTTTTTATTCTGTTAAACATTTCACCGGTTCGTGAGCCGATATTTTATTTCCTGCCTGCTATACCGTTCCGTGCCGGATTGTGCAAGGCTTTCCGGGAAAATACCGCAAGCGGAGCGCGGAAGATTTTTTCGGAAACCCGCAAGGGCCCGGCCTTGCTCAATCCTGACAGGCACGGGACGAACTTTGCAGGCTGAAATAAAAAAGCGGTCTGTCTGATTTTATTTCTTATCACTTTCTTCCTGCGGAATCAGGTGTCGTAAATCAGGTTCATTTTAATACGTTTTATTAATCCACAATATCCTGAAAGTCAGTTGTTCTATTATTGTGAAACTTAGTGTTTCAAAAAGGCACACAAAAACAACGCAACCATACTAAAAAATCAAATAGTTATAAAATATATTTTTGTATTTTTTAGCGAGGATGGGGAAAGAAAGCAAAGGAAAGCATATTTTGGAGGGAGTTACGTTACCAAATCGTAACTCACCTCCAAAATCCCCTAAAATGAATACAGTGTACTGATTTTCAATAAATTTGTAACAAAAAAAGTTGAGTTATGAGAAGTATATTAAAAGTGTTATTTTACACAGAAAAAGCAGTTTGTAAAAACGATAAGGCACCTGTTATGGGGCATATCACCATCAATGGAACTCAGGCAGGTTTCAGTTGTAAGAAAGAAGTATCCTTTACGTTGTGCGATGTTAAAATCAACTGGGCAAAAGGTAAATCCGAAGAAGCCCCTACTCTTAATTAGGAACTTGATAATATCAAGGCGCAAATTGCCAAGCACTATCAGTATATTTGCGACCATGATGGTTTCGTTACAGCCAAGAAAGTCTATAACCGTTACGTTGGTTTTGGTGAAGACTATCACACGCTTATGGCACTTTTCAAAGAACAACTTGAATCGTATAAGGAAAAGATAGGTAAAGGAAAAGCGGAAAGCACCTACTGTGGACTGGTTGCTGACTACAAAAGCCTTTTGCTTTTCATGAAAACCAAAAAGAACATTGAAGATATAGCTATTGATGAACTTGAAAAAACGTTCATTGAGGACTGCTATACATGGATGCTCGAAACGGCAGGAAAAGCTAACACCACAGCCTTCAACCGTGTCAACATCCTGAAAATCATCCTTGCTATAAGGTAAAGATTGAGGGCGTATTTTGCAAAAAAGAGTTGAAACCTTCGCATATTGGAATCCCGTTTCACGGTTGTAGGTATGGTTGCGACCAACTTATGAAGACTGACAGTCTGGACAATGCAAAAGGTATTGATTACGTATGTCATCAACTTTATGCGTGCCAGATTCATTGTATTTCCGAAATGCTCTTGCATAATCGGAAGAATTTGGTTAACTTTGACTAAGTCCTTGGATCTTTTAGTAGTTCTTATGGAGAAAAGTCGACAAACTTTTCTTTTAAATTGCTAGATATCAATAATTAGAAAAAACTATTTGAGATTTGGATATTTAGAAATAATAATTTCAATTTTTGTCATGTACTAAAAAGAAATTGATACAGGAATACTTAAACTATCATAATTATGCCGATACTGAGATATAAATTTGGCCAAGAAAGAGGAATTGTAAAGGAAAATGCTGGATTTGACGATTCTATTTTCCGTGACCAATATGTGCAAGCTCTTAGACTGACGAATGCCTTTGTTCGCGATAAAGAGAGTGAAACCCTTAAATGCGTGGCTTTCTGCGGGGATCGAGGAGAAGGAAAAACATCGTGTATGACAACGACACAAGGAATTATTGAACAGGTTAAAGAGAAATCTGACGCATATTCGTATGTGGATAAAATAGGATGCAAGGATCTTGCTAATACCAAATGTTCAGTCGTAGAAGTTACTGACCCTTCTTTTTTCGATGACTCGCACAACATCCTTCAAATTACTATCGGGAAGTTATATAATAGCTATCGTCGGAAGCAGGAAGAATGCAAGGTTGATTATGGAAAAAAGAACAAGCTGCTGGAAACTTTTTCGAGAGTGAATGCATCTCTTTTGACTCTGCAAAAAGATGATATAGACTCGATGAACGACTTACATCGGTTGGCTGTACTTGCCACTGGTATTACATTACGTGATCAGATTGCCGAATTGGTAAAAGAGTATCTAAACTTTATGGGGGCTGACATTTTGATTGTCCCCATAGATGACATTGATCTGAATATCGCTTATGCATACAGAATGTGTGAACAAATCAGAAAGTATCTGTGCGTACCGCAATGTGTGGTGTTCCTCAGTCTGAAAATAGAGCAGTTACAGTATGTGGTGGAAAATGCTTTCGCGGCGACAATAAAAAATCCTAATATAGGAAAAGCCTCAGATTCAAATGGATTCAACTTTGACGAGATAGCCGAAATGGCAAAAAAATATATCAACAAGTTGGTTCCAGTGAACAGTCGTGTGGAGATGCCTAAAGCCTACAGCCTTGCTGAAGTTAAATTGGAGTTGCCAACAAGCAATGGTGGTATCATGACGATGGAGAGTATGAAAAAGGGAGTACTTGAATTAATATACAATAGGACTCGTTATCTTTTTTATAATCCGGCTGATAGCATATCTCCGATTGTTCCGAACAATCTTCGAGACTTGTTTAACCTCATCGCTTTACTCGCTGCAATGGAAGAAATTCCAGATTCAAGGGAACTGACAAAAAAGCATGCTTTGGAGACAAACAAGAATATGTTCAAGCTCTATTTGTTCACAGTTTGGAAAAAACGATTTGACATTGATACTCAAAACAAACTTGATAGTCTTGTGACTTTTGATTACGGAACTTCGTTTAACAAGGAAGTAATCGCGATTCTCTCAAAAAGGTTTGAGGAACAATTGAAAAAAGATTATCACGAACAGACAGAGGATGATTATCAAATAGAGGATACTGAAGCTAATATTTCTGCTTCAAAATCAGAATCCTCTAAGGTTGATACCACTCCACAAACCATAATGCTTAAAAGCATATGTGCTACTGACAATTTTGGTTATAATGTTACTGCGGGGGACCTCTTTTATCTGTTTTCTATACTTGAGCGTGAAGTCTTGAGTGAAAACGATAATGCGCTTCTCTTTTTTCTTAAAAGTCTCTATTCAATAAAACTTTATGAAGCATACGATCAAGTTACTGAACTTGAAGGAATGGTCTATCCTAAAACTAACGATGAAGAAAAAGGACTCACTATTATAGATAGGAGATTTGATCACTCAAATAAATTGCAACTTCTCACAGGAGGCAGCTATTTCACTTATTGTCCGGGAGATTTTATTCCTAAACCCTCAAAAGAAGTCGCTTATGATATAAGAATTATCAGTGGTAAGGAACTAAACGGCTTTTTATCTGAGTTAAGGGGCGGTTTTAAAGAAATAGAGGATTTAGAGAAAAAAGAGAATAAGACAGATGAAGAGAATAAGAAGGTAAAAGAATTTAACGCCCAACTTAATACAGCTGAGTTTTTCATTCTTACTACGAAATGTGCTGTGCCGCAAAAGAAAGCAGAAACAAAGGATTCGATCAGTTTAGTGAGAACATTGGATTTCTTGCGTCATAATGTTGAAGCATGCCATTATAGAACATTTTATCCTGCTACCGGCTATTACCTCTTTGACATCATGTCGATTTTTGGCAATATGATAAACCTGGAACTTACATACAAGAAGTTTTATTATGTCAACGATGACTTTTATCGTTTCATCTTTAATCATCCTGGTTCGTTGCTTCACAAAATTACTGAAAAAAGTTCAGTTTCTCGACAATATATAAATTATAAGGACAATAATGAGCGTACACAGATGCATAGACTCCTATCTGATAGCATTATTCGAAACGCAGAAGTACTCACTTCAGTGAGAGATATAATAGTATCACAACGTAAAACCACACATGAGGGGGCACAACAGGAATTTGTAACCTTTTACAATAAAATTCAAAATAGTGGAATGAAAACCCAAAAGACATCGTCTGATGGAGAACAAGATGAAATTACTTTTCATTTTCTTGAACCTATCAGTGAACTGTTGTCTAACATATTGGGTAAGAAGGAAAGGGGTAATCCTGATGAAGAGGCAGATATTTGGAGTAAATGTAAAAGTATTTTCGATTCAATATTCAATATAGAGCTAAAATCTCCTGATAATCTTTCATTGGAAGAAATTCTAAAAACAATCCGCAGGGCACAAATCCCCATGACTATTAGGGAAAAATTGAAGACTATCCCCTACTTTAGTAAGATGGATGACGATCAATTGAAGTCATGGGTACCCGACAAACCGGATGGTACAAATTATACCAAAGAAGAAGCTGAAGAGATTATTATACAGAAATATAATAAAGAATTTACACAAGAAGATGTAATGGTTTCTAACAGACCTGAACAGGTTGAAATATTACAACAAACAGAAATGCAGCAAGTTGGCATGAATAAAAATGAACCAAACGGAGAGCCAACGAAGTAGTAATAGCTTTTCAACTATCAAAATCCAAAGAAAGTATAAGTTTTTACCGAATTTGATAAATGGATCTAATCAGAAATACAATTGAAGGTTTACTGTACGATTTCCCAATTGAATTGATGGGGAATTACATCACAAAAGATGACTCTATAGATATCAACGAGATACTGATAGACATCATAAAACGAAAGGATGTTTCATTTACTCAAACAGATATCTCGTTGCTTTCTGAAGTGATTAATGATACATGGTGTACGGATGCTGAATTTGGTATTAGTCCGGAAACATCCTCTTTGACTAATCGCATTTTATTATTGATGACAGAATTCTCAAAGCATGTGCTTAATCTTGCCGGTCTGCACAATCCTACTGTTCGATTCAACGAATTGTTGAGATGGCGTACTCTTTCGCTTAAGGTGGGTGAGGATATATTGGTTCTTCCATTGCTTGCACGGTATGATACGCTATGCCGTATCAAAAGAAAACGCTTTTTGTGGCCGATGGTACTTGAACACGACAATCTGAGACTTAATGCGATTCTTGATGAAGAGTTGTCTGACACACATTCGCATATCAATGCAGCCACCGATGTGTTCGAATTCAATTGGCTGAGATTAATGAACATGCCGGGACGAAAAAAGGACAAAGGAACTTTTTGGATATCAAGTGCAAAGAAAGACTACGACCTCATAAGCAGAGCGAGTAACAACCATTATCCACTTCCTTGTTGGGCGGTGATTGCCGCTACTGTTCGAGCAATGCTATGGGCGTCAGTTACCGAGAATGAGGACGCTTGTCCCATTACCCGCGTTATGGTTGAAGAGATGCTTGAGTCTGAAGATTCGATTTATAATAAATTGGAATCACTAAATCCTCTCATTGCTACATTTTTAGAGAACGCCCTTGAAACGAGTAATGGAATAAAGATAGATTATGCTATTGATGCACGGGATTTTATCAGCGATGTCCCTTCTTCTCCTTATTTGGTACATCATGGTGAGAGAAATTTCCTTTATCAATGGTTTAAAAGTTTTTTCGATAACGAACATGGGGCAAGAGAGAATGCGGATCTTATGCTTCTCTATCTGATAATTAAATGCAAAGTGCGTCGAGAATTTGTACAAACCAATAACCTCAGGGGTTTTGTGAATTTTCAAGATTATGACCATGAAAAGGTTTCGACTTTGGACACAGAAGAAGAAAAATGGGAAAAAGCTTTTAGGGAGATTACCTATAGATATGCTGTGCAGACTTCTTGCGGAGACAAAAAGAGATTCAATCTTGAAGCGCGAGTTACCCCAAATAACATAAGAAGCGTGCGTAAGATGAATTATAGGCAAGCCATATTTGGAGATTCCGATTTCCTTCAACGTAATGACAATCCATCTATAACCTTAATCGCTCATTTTATAAAGGGGGTAGATAAACAGAAGAATGAATTCACATGTCGACATGCTGATTTACGGAAAACACTAAAAAAACAAATGAACCAAATCATTAATAGAATTGGAGAGTATTCTATGGGTAATGGTCCACATTTGATAGGACTTGACGCAGCCGGTTCGGAACTCGGATGTCCACCTGAAGTGTTCGCCCCTTTTTTTCGTTATGCAAAATTACACGGATTGACCAACTTTACCTACCATGTCGGAGAGGACTTCTATGATGTTGTGGATGGACTGAGAGCAGTGGACGAAACGATACATTTCATGAATTATTCCGCAGGATGCCGTATCGGTCATGCACTGGCTTTGGGAGTAAATCCATTTGATTTTTATGAAGAACGACATCATTATATCATTATTCCAAAACAAACACTGCTTGACAATCTTGTGTGGCTTAAATACACAGCTGCATCCAACAATATAAGCCTTAACCCCGAGACTCTCTTACTGATTGATTGTCAGTTTTCCATATTATCTTCGGAGCTTGGTTATTCGACAATTTCATCTGACATGAACGACTATCAACAAAGCATGAATATGCGAGGTGATTGGATAGACAATTCTGAAGAGCCTAAGGATATTGGAGGTTGTTATTTCAAATGGTCTCCAATAACTTCTGCAGCTGTTGCTCCACAGAGAGTATTTAATTTATGGAAGCATTATAATCATTCAGAATGTTGCAATCGAAATGGAAAAAAAGTGACGGTGATTCAAGTTCCTCTTTCATTTGCTACTGATGTCGCCAAAGTACAAGAGTCCATTCTTTGGAATTTAGAGAAGCAGGGAATAGTGATTGAAACCAATCCGACATCCAATCTGCGGATAGGTCGATTCAATAGATACGATCAGCATCCAATCTTCCATTTCCATTCCATAGATGAAAAAGAGGGGAATCATTCAATGTTGGTTAGCATCAACACGGATGACAAGGGAATATTCTACACTTCACTCAAAAATGAATTTTCATTATTAGCTATAGCATTGCGAAAAGAAAGAAATGCTGATGGGACTCTGAAGTGGAGTGATTTGCAAATAGAAAACTATTTAAAGCGTATAGTTCATTATGGCAATATTTCACGGTTCCGACAAACGTATATTCCTTCGGGGGAGGAAGTAGAGTTTGAATCAGTCCATAACCACTAAACTGAGTTCTTGCAGAATAAGTTCATGGTCGAGGAACTGGACGGCATAAATATACCTATGTTACAGTGAAAAGGCAATGAACCGTCATTGCGGCGTCTTAAGAGTGTCCTGTCGGACATCTTGGTAAGCAGGCGCATACCTTTTGAATACACTATCTCACTGTCGGACAAATTATGTATGGCAGGAGTCAGTAACTTTTCAATGTTGGTTACTTTGGTAAAAATGTTATGCTTATTACTATTCAAATTATAGTTGATATATATTGTTTGCTACTAGTCTAACAGACATCTGATGACATATAGCGCCATCTAATGACACCGCTGAACCATAGCTTGTTAACCCCATTTATCTTCGCCGTCGAATTCAAATTTATGTCTTACCCAAACGATTCGACAATGAAGAGAAGAATCCTTTTTTCCATGGTGTGCGCGGTGATTGCTGCCCACGCTTTCGCGCAGGGCCAGGGCCTTGCCGGTATCAACGAGGCGACCAGCCTCATGACCTCGTATTTCGACCCCGCCACCAAGTTGTGCTACGCCATCGGCGCCGTGCTGGGACTGGTGGGCGGCATCAAGACCTACGGCAAGTTCTCCAGCGGAGACCCCGACACCTCGAAGACCGCCGCCAGTTGGTTCTTCGCGTGTATCTTCCTGATCGTGGCCGCCACCATCCTGCGTTCCTTCTTCCTCTAAAGGCATGGAGTATCCGGTAAACAAAGGCGCGGGCAATTCCGTCGAGTTCAAGGGGCTCAAGTCGCAATACCTGTTCGTCTTCGCGGGCGGACTGACGGTGGTGCTCCTTGCGGTGGTCATCCTCTATCTGGCAGGCGTGGACCAGTGGATATGCATTCCTTTCGGAATCGTATCCGGCGGTCTGCTGGTATGGGTGACGTTCCGGCTGAACGCCCGTTACGGTGAACACGGGCTGATGAAGCTGCTGGCCGGGAAACGGCACCCGCGCTACCTGATTCACCGCAAAAGAGTTTTCAGATTATTCACGAAAAGAAAGAAGAAACAACCATGAGAAATGTATTGAAAGCGGAAACGCTGGAACGCAAGTTCCCCCTGCTGTCGGTGGAGAACGGCTGCATCGTGAGCAAGGATGCAGACCTGACCGTGGCTTTCGAGGTGGAGCTTCCCGAACTGTATACGGTGACGGCGGACGAGTACGAGGCCATGCACGCCTCCTGGATAAAAGCCATAAAGGTACTGCCCGAACACAGCGTGGTGTGCAAGCAGGACTGGTTCGTCAAGGAGACCTACCGCCCGAAAACCGGCGGGGAGGAACAGAGCTTCCTTGCACGCAGCTACGAGCGGCACTTCAACGAAAGGCCCTTCCTGAACCACAGATGCTACCTGTACCTGACGAAGACCACCCGTGAGCGCAACCGTCGGCAGAGTGACTTCAGCACCCTCTGCCGCGGCTTCCTGCTGCCCAGGGAGATAACCGACAAGGAGGCGGCGGAGCGTTTCCTTGAGGCGGTGGAACAGTTCGAGCGCATCATGAACGATTCCGGGCACGTAAGGCTGCGCCGCCTGGATACGGACGAGGTGACCGGCACCAAAGAACATCCCGGACTGGTGGAGAAGTATTTTTCCCTCTCGCTGGAGGACGGGACCGCCGTGCTACAGGACATCTGCCTCAAGCCCGGGCGGATGCGTATCGGTGACAAGCGGCTCTGCCTGCATACCCTTTCGGACGCGGAGGACCTGCCGGGCAAGCTCTCCACCGACATGCGTTACGAGCGTATGTCCACGGACCGGAGCGACTGCCGGCTGTCCTTTGCCGCCCCCGTGGGGCTGCTGCTGTCGTGCAACCATATCTATTCGCAATATGTGTTCATCGACAGCGCGCAGGAGATCCTGCAAATGATGGAGAAGAACTCGCGCAACATGCTCTCGCTGTCGAAATACAGCCGGAGCAACGCGGTGAACCAGGAGTGGACGGAAATGTACCTGGATGAGGCGCACGCCAAAGGGCTGCTGCCCGTCAGGTGCCACTGCAACGTCATCGCCTGGGCCGAGGATGCGGACGAGTTCCGCCGTATCAGGAACGATACGGGCAGCCAGCTCGCCATGATGGAATGTACGCCGAGGTACAACACCGTCGATACCCCGGTGCTCTACTGGGCGGGCATCCCCGGCAATGCGGGCGACTTTCCCGCCGAAGAGTCGTTCTACACCTTTCTGGAGCAGGCGGTCTGCCTCTTTGCCGGGGAGACCAATTACCGGAACTCGCCCAGCCCGTTCGGTATCCGCATGGCGGACCGGCAGAACGGCATCCCGGTGCATGTGGACATTTCCGACCTTCCGATGAAGCGCGGCATCATCACCAACCGCAACAAATTTATCCTGGGGCCAAGCGGAAGCGGCAAGTCCTTTTTTACCAACCATCTGGTGCGCAACTATTACGAGCAGGGCACGCATATCCTGCTGGTGGACACGGGAAACAGCTACCAGGGGCTGTGCCGCATGATCCATGACCGTACCCAGGGAGAGGACGGGATATACATCACGTACGAGGAAGACAACCCGATATCCTTCAACCCGTTCTACACCGACTCCGGACAGTTCGACGTGGAGAAGCGCGAGAGCATCAAGACCCTGATACTGACCTTGTGGAAACGGGAGGACGAGGCTCCCACACGTGCGGAGGAGGTGGCGCTGTCGGGCGCGGTGAACGCCTATATCCGGAAAATATCGGGGGACCGGAGCGTCAGGCCGGACTTCAACGGATTCTACGAGTTCGTGTCGGTTGACTACCGCCGGATGATTGAGGAGAAGAGGGTACGTGAGAAGGATTTCGACATTGACGGCTTCCTGAACGTGCTGGAACCTTTCTACCGGGGAGGCGACTACGACTTCCTGCTGAACTCCGACAAGGAGCTGGACCTGACAAACAAGCGGTTCATCGTGTTCGAGCTGGACAACATCGGCAGTAACAAGGTGCTGCTTCCGGTGGTGACGCTGATCATCATGGAAACCTTCATCGCCAAGATGCGCAGGCTGAAAGGTGTCCGTAAGATGATACTGATAGAAGAATGCTGGAAAGCGCTGATGTCCGCCAACATGAGTGAGTATATCAAGTACCTTTTCAAGACCGTCCGGAAATATTTCGGCGAGGCGGTGGTGGTGACGCAGGAGGTGGACGACATCATCTCGTCCCCGATTGTGAAGGAGGCCATTATCAACAACTCCGACTGCAAGATACTGCTGGACCAGCGGAAATACATGAACAAGTTCGAGCATATCCAGCGGCTGCTCGGCCTGACCGACAAGGAGAAGGGGCAGATTCTCTCCATCAACCAGGCGAACCATCCCGGACGTTCCTACCGGGAGGTGTGGATCGGGCTGGGCGGTACCCATTCGGCGGTGTATGCCACGGAAGTGAGCGAGGAAGAGTATTTCACGTTCTCGACGGAAGAGTCCGAGAAGCTGGAAGTGCAGCGGTTGGCGGAAGAATCCGGAGGAGACCTGGAGGCTGCCGTCAGACGGATGGCGGAGAAGAGACGGGAAGAACAGAGACAAACATCAACCTTCAAACAAGAACGATTATGAGAAACAGACCCTTTGTGAAACTGGCGGTGTGCCTGATAAGCATGGCCGCCCTGATATTGCAGAGCTGCTCGGAGAACGGTACCGACCGTGACAAGCTTTGCGGCTCGTGGACCAGTGTGGAAGGCAAGCCGGACGTGCTGGTATATAAGGAAGGAGAAGCCTACAAGGTGACGGTATTCGCCCGCAGCGGCAAGACACGCGTGCTGAAACCGAAGACCTACCTGCTGGTGGAGGAGAACGGCAACCTGTTCATCAACACGGGCTACCGCATCGATGTGTCCTACAACGAGGCGACGGACGTACTGACTTTCTCCCCCAACGGGGACTATGTACGCAAGGAGGAACGCCCATGAGAGCGAAGTCACTCCTGATAGGGACCGTGTTCGCCTTGTGCGGTACCGCTGCGGACGCGCAATGGGTGGTGACCGACCCCGGCAACCTTGCCCAAAGCATCATCAACATGTCGGACAACATCGCCCACACCTCCAAGACCGCCGTGAATACGGCCGAGAGTTTCGCCGAGACGGTGAAAATCTACGAGCAGGCGAAGAGGTATTACGACCAGCTCAAAGCGGTGAACAACCTGATACAGGACGCCCGCAAGGTGCGCGACATCATCCTTATGGTGGGCGACGTGTCGGACATCTACGTGACCAACTTCGGGAAGATGATGAACGACGGGAACTTCTCGCCCCGTGAGCTGGATGCCATCGCCTTCGGTTACGCCCGGCTGCTGGAGGAGAGCAACGGCGTGTTGCAGGACCTCAGGCAGGTCATCAACGTGAGCACGCTCTCCATGACCGACAAGGACCGTATGGACGTGGTGGACCGCTGCTACTACGAGATGCGCCGCTACCGCAACCTGGTGAGCTACTATACGAACAAGAACATTGCCGTGAGCTATCTCAGGGCCAGGAAGAAGAACGACCTGGACCGCGTGATGCGGCTCTACGGGGATGAAACCTCCAAATACTGGTAGCCTATGGTACTTTTGTCGATAGATTTCGCCAACCTGCATACCATACTGGAGACCCTGTATGGAGAAATGATGCCCCTTTGCGAGGAGATGATGGACGTGGGCAAGGGGCTTGCCGGACTGGGGGCGCTCTTCTATGTCGCCGTCCGCGTGTGGCAGTCGATGGCGCGCGCCGAGCCGGTAGACGTGTATCCGCTGCTCCGTCCCTTTGCCATCGGCATCTGCATCCTGCTCTTTCCCACACTGGTGCTCGGCACGCTGAACAGTGTGCTCAGCCCCATCGTGCAGGGCACGCACAAGATGCTGGAGGGGCAGACGCTGGACATGGAACAGTACCGTGCCCAGAAGGAGGAGCTGGAACGGGAAGCCATGCTGCGCAATCCCGAGACCGCCCACCTGGTGAGCGACGAGGAGTTCGACCGACAGCTGGACGAGCTGGGCTGGTCACCCACGGACGCCGCCTCGCGGCTGGGCATGTACGTGGAAGTGGGGATGTACAATCTGGAGAAAAAAATCCGTGATGCGTTCCGCAGCCTGCTGGAACTGATATTCGCGGCGGCATCGCTGCTGATAGACACCGTACGGACCTTTTTCCTGGTCGTGCTCTCCATACTGGGCCCTGTGGCGTTCGCCTTCAGCGTGTGGGACGGCTTCCAGTCCACGCTCGGGCAGTGGTTCACAAGGTATATCTCCGTCTATCTGTGGCTTCCGGTGAGCGACCTGTTCAGCACCCTGCTCGCCAAGCTCCAGGTGCTGATGCTCCGGAATGACATCCAGGAGTTGCAGGGCAATCCCGACTACTCGATAGACAACTCCAACAGCGTGTACATAATTTTTATGCTGATAGGGATTATCGGGTACTTCACCGTCCCGACGGTGGCGGGCTGGATTGTGCAGGCGGGCGGTGCCGGAAATTTCAGCCGTAACCTGAACCGTACCGCCACGAAAGCGGGCAGTTTTGCTGCCGGGGTGGGCGGTTCCGTGCTGGGGAATATCGGAGGACGGCTGAGAGGAAAATAACAGAGACCGGTTTGAGGGATGCGTATGCTGCATACGGCTACTAACGTATGCAGCCTGATACGACTAACGTTAGTAACCGTGCACTACTAACGTATGTAGCGACCTGCTACTAACGTATGTAACAAGCCGTCACTAACGTATGTCGCCAAGAGCACCATACATATCCCGCCGGAAGAAAGAAAAAATCAATCAATCCAAAGAAACGATTCATACATGGAATTCAAGTCATTGACCAACATTGAAAGCAGCTTCCGCCGCATCCGGCTGATGCTGGCGGTCTTCACCGGCTGCTGTGCGCTCGTCACCGGCTATGCGCTGTGGAGCTCGTACCGCTTCGCCGAGAGGCAGCGTGAGAAAATCTACGTGCTGGACGGCGGCAAGTCGCTGATGATGGCCCTCTCGCAGGACCTTTCACAGAACCGTCCCGCCGAGGCGAGGGAGCACGTGAGGCGCTTTCACGAGCTGTTCTTCTCGCTCTCGCCCCAGAAGGATGCCATCGGGCACAACATCAACCGCGCCCTGCAACTGGCGGACAAGAGTGCCTACCACTATTATGTGGACTTTGCCGAGAAGGGTTATTACAACCGGCTGATTTCGGGCAACATCAACCAGGTGGTGCATGTGGACAGCGTGGTGTGCGATTTCGCCGTTTATCCTTACAAGGCAACAACGTATGCCCGCCAGATGATCATCAGGGAGAGCAACGTGACCGAGCGCAGCCTTGTCACCTCCTGCTCGCTCCAGAACACGGGGCGCTCGGACGACAATCCGAACGGGTTCATCATCGAGCAGTTCACCATCCTGGAGAACAAGGACATAAGGAGCACGGAGCGATGAAAAGAGGATATGCCAGCCTGAGACGGGCGGACGGCCGGATACGGCTGTTCTGCCGCCGCCTGACAAGAAGACAACGGAGTCTGGTGACAATCACCGCCTTCCTTCTGTTCCTGGCCGCCTGCCTGTACACGATTGTCTCCGCGCTCTCCGGTCCGGGAAAGAGTGACGGAACGATGAGCATAGAACATATCCGGCGGCTCGACTTGCGACCGGAGAACAATACCAATCCATCCAAACAACTGCTACGATGAAAACGGATATACAGAAGATAAAGAAACTGCTGGGACTGTCGGGTGACGAGCCGCTGACACCCGAAGAGAAACGCCGGCGTGCGAAGTTTGTCATCTACCCGCTTTTTTTCCTGATGTTCGCGGGGGCCATTCTGCTGATATACGCCCCGACACAGAAGGAAAGGGAGGAAGCCGGAAAAGGCCTGGGCTTCAATACGGAGATTCCATCGCCCGAAGAGACCC
This sequence comes from Bacteroides muris (ex Afrizal et al. 2022), assembly GCF_004793475.1. Classification (GTDB taxonomy): domain Bacteria; phylum Bacteroidota; class Bacteroidia; order Bacteroidales; family Bacteroidaceae; genus Bacteroides; species Bacteroides muris. The sequence continues at coordinate 27,010 of NZ_SRYZ01000027.1, forward strand.
GCATGGAGGGCAACAAAGTCAGCGCCTACGAACGGGATGCCCTGGCGAAAAAGGAGAGAAAGCGCAAGGACACCTTTCAGGAAATGTCGGAACTGTTCAACAAGAAGCGGAACGACACCCTGCGTGTTGCGCAGGGCGGAGTGAACGTGGAGCTTCCCCCGGAACCGGAAGCCATGACACCCCGCAGTCCGGTGCGTTCGTCCACGGAGGCCTACCGCAACATGAACCGCTCGCTCCATACCATCCATGAGCCGCGCGACCATCCGCAGGACAAGGAGCTGCTGCGGCGCATCGAGAATCTGGAAAAGAGGCAGTCCGGGGAGCACCCTGACGGCGGCGGGCAGTCACTGGAAGAGAAGATGGCACTGATGGAGAAGTCATACGAACTGGCGGCCCGTTACAACGGGAAGCAGACGACCGCCGCTCCGGCAGCCGACCGGAAAGAACGGACCGCCGCCCGACCGGTGAAGCAGGTGCGGCAGCAGGTGGTATCCTCCCTGTCTCGGCCGATGAATGACGAAGAGGGGATTTCCGGAGAGCGGAATACGGGATTCCATACCCCCATCGGCAAGACGCTCTCCCCGGACAGGAACACCATCGCCGCCTGCGTGCACGGGACGCAGACCGTATCGGACGGGCAGGCCTTGCGTCTCCGGCTGCTGGAACCCATGGCGGTGGACGACCGCCTCATACCCAAAGGCACCCTGCTGACCGGAAGCGCACGTATCCAGGGGGAACGGCTGGACGTGCTCGTCGAGACGGTGGAATACAAAGGGGCGGTCATCCCGGTGGAGCTGGAAGTGTATGACGCCGACGGCGGGCAGGGAATACTTGTTCCGAACTCGCTGGAATACGATGCCGTGCGTGAGATAGCCGCCAACATGGGAACCTCGATGGGGAGCAGCATCAACATCTCGACGGACGCCGGTGCTCAGATAGCCTCGGATGTGGGGAAAGGCGTGATACAGGGCGTGTCACAGTACGTCACCAAGAGGATGCGGACGGTGAAAATCACGCTGAAGGCCGGGCACAGGCTGCTGCTCCATACCCCGGAGCGGTAAGAACCGGTCCGGGTGGAAAAAGAGAAAACACAATTATTCAACAACCAACCAACAACAATCGGACATGAAGAAGATTCTGATGATGTTTGCCCTTCTGACGGGCTTTTTAGCTGCCCATGCGCAGCAGAGTAGCGGAGATTATTTTGAAGGGCTGAGCCGCAAGATAGGCTTCAGCCGGATGATACCTCCGCATGGTCTGGAAATCACCTACGACAAGACGGTGCATGTGATTTTCCCCTCATCCGTCAAGTACGTGGACCTCGGTTCCCCCAACCTGATAGCCGGCAAGGCGGACGGCGCGGAGAACGTGATCCGGGTGAAGGCCACGAGGAAGCATTTCCGTAACGAGACGAACATGAGCGTGATTACCGAGGACGGTAACTTTTACACGTTTAATGTCAAGTATGCCGACGAGCCGCTGCTGCTGAATGTGGAGATGTGCGACTTCATCCATGACGGGGAGGCGGTGAACCGTCCCAACAACGCGATGGAGATCTATTTGCAGGAACTGGGCAACGAGTCGCCCAGGCTGGTGCGCCTGGTCATGAAGTCCGTGCACGGACAGGACAAGCGGAGAGTGAAGCACATCGGCTGTAAGCGGTTCGGCGTGCAATACCTGCTCAAAGGGCTCTATGCGCACGGTGACCTGCTTTATTTCCATACCGAGGTAAGAAATTCCACCCACGTGCCTTTCGATGTGGACTTCGTGACCTTCAAGATCGTGGACAAGAAGATAGTGAAACGTACCGCCATGCAGGAACAGGTCATCTGTCCGCTACGTGCCTTCAATTACCTGACCCGTGTGGACGGGAAAAAGAGCGGGAGAACGGTGTTTGCCCTGCCCAAGTTCACCCTCCCCGATGACAAGAAACTGGTGGTGGAGATGTATGAGAAACAAGGGGGACGCCACCAGTCCTTTGAGATAGAGAATGAAGATCTGGTGCGTGCCGAGACTATCAATGAACTGAAAGTGCGATGAAAAGGTATGTGTATATCACCCTTGCGCTGCTTGCCCTTATGGCGGGGCAAGCCCATGCGCAACGCTGTCTGCCGGGAATGAAGGGTGTCCGTCTCACGGCGGAAATGGCGGACGGATTTTACTGCGGAGCGAACCGGCACGATGCCGGTTACGCCTTCTCTCTGGCCGTTTCCACCTACACGAAAAAAGGAAACCAGTGGGTGTTCGGCGGGGAGACGCTCCGGCGCAACATCCCATACAGGAACACGCATATTCCGACGGCGCAATACACGGGCGAGGGCGGCTATTACCATACGTTCTTTTCCTCGCCGGGCAAGGTGCTGTTCCTGAACCTCGGTGTCTCGGCCCTGCTGGGGTATGAGACGGTAAACGGAGGCAAGAAACTGCTGGATGACGGTGCCGCCCTGCACAGGTGTGAATCGTTCATTTACGGCGGTGCGGCGACACTGGAAGCGGAAGGTTACCTGTCGGACAGGGTTGTCCTGCTGCTTCGGCTGCGTGAGCGGTTTGTGTGGGGCGGCGCCTCGGGCCGTTGCCACTGCCAGTATGGAATCGGAGTCAAATACATTTTCTAACCCTAAAACAGATATATACCCATGAAGAGAAAAATCCTTGATTGTATGATGGCGGCCTGCTGCCTGGCTGCCGCCCTTTTTTGTCTTGTTTCTTGTGACGGCGGGCTGGATGTCCGGCAGGAATACCCGTTCACGGTGGAAGCCATGCCGGTGGCGGACGGGATAGCAAACGGCGAAACGGTGGAAATCCGTCTGGAAATCAGACCGGAAGGCAACTTTGCCGGAACGGTCTATACGCTGAGGTACTTCCAGCCGGACGGCAAGGGCAGCCTGAAGATGGAGAACGGCACGGTGCTGAAGCCCAATGACCGCTACCTGCTGAATGAACGGAGATTCCGGCTGTATTACACTTCGCAAAGCGCGGATGACTCGCAAACCATCGACCTCTATTTTGAGGACAACTGGGGGAATATGCGGCAGCTGACCTACGGTTTCAATGTGAATGATGCGGAAAACAACGTTCCGGACAATGAGTAGGGCATGGCTCAGGCTGACGGCCGGAGTGTTTATGGCGTTTGTGGTCTCCTCCGCTTTTGCCCAAGGAAAGGGGGAAGTGCCGGATTCGCTGTTTGACAAGGCCGTGGAATTCATCAAACGGGCGGAAGGCTGGCATCGGGGACAGATGCCTTACATCGGTTACGGGCATTGCTTGCTTCCGGGGGAGACATTGACCGAGAACCTGAGCAAGGCACAGGCCGATTCGCTGCTGAGGAGTGACCTTAGAAAGTGTTGTGATGCGTTCCGGGAGTTTGAAAATGATGCATTGCTTTTGGGCGTTTTGAGCTATAATGTGGGCATTTTCAGATTGAAGGGCCATGGCAGGATACCGAAAAGCCGGTTGATACGGAAGCTGGAAAAAGGCGAGCGTGACATCTATGAGGAGTATGTTTCCTTTAGGTGCTATAAGGGGAAAGTCATTCCAAGCATAGAGAGAAGAAGAAAAGCCGAGTTTGCGCTTTTCTATATACCTTGATTATAAAAAAAACCGTGAACGACGATGGGGAAATCGATGTTCACGGCTTTTTTTTCTGCAATTTTTACTCATCTTCAAATCAGTATATACGGCTGGTTATTCCAATTTGTGCTTTAGATTGAAATGATAATGTCTTGTGGTATTCCCGTATAATATGCTATTTTTCCCACTGGTATATTATCTTCCTTCATTTTTATTATTATATCAATGGTTTCTCTGGTAAGAGAAGATGGTATAGGGGTGAACAGAATATCTGACAGTTTATTTATGGCTTTAATAACTCTTTGCCTGTCTGATTCCATTTTTAAATTTATACCACTGAAAGTAGAAAGTTCATCATGCAAAATGAGATAGTATATTCCGCCTATTATCAGTGCGGATATGGTTACAATGTCAATATCCGTATCTGAGAACAGTTTTGAATATTTTTGGCATAGAGGCAATGTATGTAATTCTCGTAACCGGGCGGTACGCTGACTGGTTTCATTATTATTAGCCAGTTCCCATTTCAGAAGCTCTTGCATTGCTTTGTTCTCCGATAAAGAATGGAACAATCCTGTCAGAATGTTCGTGTACAATTCTTTATCATTGCTTGATTGTTTCTGGGACTTTATGATATCATTGAACCAGTAATCGTACTTTTTGACATACTCATCAATAAACTTGTTCAAATCCTCATATCTATGGTAGAATTGGACAGGTTCGATTTCTGCCAGATGTATGATACCGGTAACTGTCAATTTTGAAAATCCATCATTTTCAATCAATTGATTTGCCGCATCAAGTATACTTTCTTCTATGTCCTTTGCACTTCTTCGCTTTCTCCTTTCTTTCATTGTTCCTTTTTTATTTTTATATCTTTATTTATATCATTAAGAGCGTTGATTAAAGCATCCAACTGTTCATGTTCATGCGTGGCAAGAACACTGACCCTTAATCTGGCCTCTTTGGTTCTTACTGCCGGATATACAATTCCAATTGTAAAGATACCTTTTTCCTGTAACATTTTAGCTATTTCATAAACTTTTTTATTATCTCTTATCATAATGGGGAAAATAGGTGACACGGATTTGCCTATGTCAAACCCTTCGGTTGTCAGCCGGCTCCTGAGGTAATCGGTATTTTCCCAAAGTCTGGCTCTTATTGCCGGTTCTTTCTTTATTATTTCCAAAGCTTTCAAAATGGATGCGGTTACTTGTGGTGTAGGGGCTGCCGAGAAGACATTGCTGTCCGCATAAAATTTCAGGTATTGTATTATCTTTTTTGAGGCGGCGGCAAATCCTCCCACACAACCAAATGATTTGCTGAATGTTCCGGTGATGATATCCACTTGCCCCAAACAATTGAAATGTTCTGCTGTTCCTCTACCGTTGGCTCCCATTACACCTATTCCGTGTGCATCATCCAGCATCAACATAGCTTCATGGGTTTTGCAAAGAGAAATTATTTCCGGGAGCAAGGACAAATCCCCATCTTGTGAATATACCCCGTCTATTATTACAAGTCTGGTCTGATATTGATCTTTGGTTTCTTTCAGCGTTTTCTCTAAATATTCCAAATCATTGTGTCCTATTCGCTTTACATTTGTTCCTTTTAATCCTGCCATTGCGCTTGTATGGATATAAGGATCCACTAACGCAATGTCATTTTGACCTAATAAGGCTCTTAATATCCCTGCATTTGCCCCGAAACCGGAAGAAAACAGCATTGCGTCCTCCTGCCCTACAAAAGATGCGATTTCTTGTTCCAGTTGTTGATGTATATCGAGATAGCCACCTATAACCTGTGCGGCACAAGCACCTGTTCCATATTTGATAATAGCATCTATTCCAGCCTGTTTGGTTTCCTCTCGTTGTGACATTCCCAAATAGTCATTGGAGATAAATGCAGTGACAGGTCGGTCAAAGTCTTCAATGGTCATTGTTGACCCGACTCCTGTCTGGGAAGTTATCCAATAGCTTTTGCAACCAAATTCATTTAATTGATTGATGTACTGCTGGAAGTCGTCAGCTCTCTCGATAGCGTTCTTCTTTAAAGAAAGTTCAAAGTCTTTTAATGAGTAATAAACATTTTCCATATTAATATAATTTAGATTGTATAGTACAAATATAGATATTATTTGTGTTTATCAACATATAATGGCAAAAAACATCTAAAAATGTTATTTTATATACAATATAGATTGTATATTTGTGCTGTAAACAATAAAAATAAGGATATGAAAATGGATTTTAAATTAAGGTGGGTGCAGTTAATTGCTCTTTTCTGCTTGATTGGAGTATGTTCAAGTTGCTTGGATGATGATAAGCGCGAAGATTGGAGTGAAACTATAAACTTATATGTAGCATCTCAAACTGCGGATTTTTATCCTCAGGAATTTCCAAGTGGAATTGAACCATTGGAAGGTATTCAAGTAAAGGAAAACATATCTGCTTTGTTGATACAATTTTATAATAGTAATTGTGTTTTTATTAGCAATTAGGAATATCTTTCTATTTAATTATATCTATTTATTTCATGTTTAATTGATTGTGGTATGTGTTGTAAATTTTTTAAGCGTAGTAATTTGTTGTTGTTTCTACTTTCTTTATTGTCTCTTTGTATAGGTTGCAATGAAGATGATAAAGAAAGAATTGTTGTAATGAATGTGTCATCTGATTTAGTTTGGACGGGAAGTAGACCACCTGGTAATTCAACGGATTTGGTGAAAGTTATGGAATGTACGATTGAAGGAACTGAGGAAATTCTGTATTTGAGTAAAAATGCGATTGAAGGTTTTGAGTATGTTGAAGGTTTTCGGTATAAAATCAGGGTTAGGATTGTTGAATTAGATAATCCTCCAGCTGATGGTTATACTGAGAGATATGAATTATTAGAAGTTGTGCTAAAAGAGAAAATATCCTAAGTTTAATTAAATATTTATTATTATGAAAAAGATTGGATTTTATTCATTGTTGTTGTCATGTGTCTTTTTGTTTTCTTGTCAAGAAGATGAAGGCTTAGTAGCTGTTTCACAGAATAGTAATGATAGTGCTTTGGAAAGTATTGTTATACTGAAGTCTGGGGTTGAAGTAGAGAAAAGAGGTGAAAATTACTTCTTTGGCGGAGATATGATTTTGTCTCCTGAACAATTGAGGTCGTTGGATGAAACAGGGGCTATTGCCGGTGATGTTACAGGAGATTTGGAGCGTGATTTATCATTGAATCCGGTGACAAATTTGCCTATAAATGTTGATAATTTGCTACAAACGAGAAATTTAGGAATTTATCCAACATCTTATAATCTTTGGGCTATGGTGAGATTTGTTTATGATGGTAATTTAACGTCTACACAAAAAGGATATATAAAGCAAGCACTTTTGGAGCTTCAGTCAAAAACTAATTTGCGTTTTTATAATGCGACAGGGGAACCAACGAAAGATCCTGTGTATGGATTTGATTATCCTTATGTCAATTTTAAGAGTATAGGTGATTCTGATGTAAGTACTTCTTATGTAGGTCGTATTGGAGGTAAACAGGATATATCATTGGCAGATTTTGCTTTTAGAGATGCCTCATATGGTGATTATGGTGTAATAATACATGAAATTTGTCATGCTGTTGGTATGTTGCATGAACAAAGTCGGCCGGATAGAGATGATTATGTTAATATTGATTGGAATAATTTGACTAGTAGTGGTAAAAAACAGTTTGATAAGCAGACTACGAATTATCATTATCGTGGCAATTATGATTATAACTCTGTAATGGGGTATGGTTCTAAGACAACTAGTTTGTCTATAGTTATTGACAAATCAAAACCGATGTATACGAAAAAAGATGGTTCTTTGATTTATCAAGGAAGTACAGTTTCGAATTTGGATAGAATGTGGATTAATTATTTGTATTTACCTTATGTGGCTCGTTCCGATGTTTATCGTGAATTAGATGCTATTGTGTATGATGGAGATAATAGAATATTAACAGAGCAAGAAAGATTGCAATTACAAGCTCAGTTGAATAATGGAAATCCCAATCCTCCTGCCGGTGGGCGTATTCCAAATGAATTTTAAATATCTTTTATAAATAGAATTGAGGGTCATGCTATGTATGATCCTTTTTTAACTGATAATTATAATAAATTGTAATGTATGAGAAAATTATATTTAATTAAATTGCTTATTGTCGTGATTTCTTTTTCTTCGTGTCAAGAATCAGAAAATGTAGAGTCTATATCCAAATTGACAAGTAATCCTTATAAAATAAGTGTAGATGAAGCAAAAGATATTGTTTTAGATTTTATGCAAGTATTTCAAGGTTCAGATAGTTGTAAAACAAGAACAAAAATGAGAAATCTTGAGATTGAAAGTGTTGAAATTGTTGATGCAAATAAAGTTATTACTAGAAGTGTTGGTATAGAAGATACCTTACTTTATGCTGTTAATTTTTCTAATAATGGTGGATATGTATTAGTGGGTGCTGATAGGAGAACTGAACCCATTTTTGGAGTCATAGATAATGGCTCTTTTTCTGAGAAAAGTGTTGAAGAAAATCCTAACTTCGCATATTTTCTCAATCTGGCATTAGGAAAAGCCGTATATGATGTTAAAACTAGTACTACTAAGGCTGTCAATCTGGGTATAGGTGATTATGATAATGTTTATGGAAGTGCTTACCATTTGACAAGCAAATGGGGGCAAGGTGCACCGTATAATGTATATTGTCCTGGCCCATATACAGGTTGTGTGGCTGTAGCTGTAGCGCAGATCTTATCTTATTTCCCTGTTATTGGAAATGTTAGTTGGCAAGATAATTTAGCTTCTGGAAGTGCAATTCTTCATTGGAATCAAATACAAAGTGATTGTTTTAAAAATGATGGCAGACTGAATACGTTTACAACTCCACAATCAGCAAATGAGATTGCACATTTAATGAGATATCTAGGTGTTGTGTTAAAAGCTGAATACAAAGATGACGGTACATCCATGGAGTCAAAAGATGCTATAAATTGGATAAATGATTGGACTTCTTTAAAAGCAACAAAACTGAAGGAATATAATGCCAATGAAATTTTTATGGCTGCAAATTTCTTTTCTAATAAATTAGTTTATATGAGAGGAAATAGGGGGAAAAATGATTTTTTAGGAATTACTATAAAATATACAGGTGGTCATGCTTGGGTGGCTGATGGTGCATTTTCTGCAAGAAGGAAAAGTGATAATAAGTTTGTGAATCTTTACCATTTTAACTGGGGATGGGATGGAAGTAACAATGGTTATTTTTTGGCTACTGTTTTTGATAGTTCTAATCCTGCCATTAAGGATTCTGAATTGCCTGGATACTTAAGTTTGGATGATGATGGAACACCTGGTAATTATAAATATAACGTGGAATATTCTGTGATAGAGAATCCAAATATTTCGGGTGGTGGAACTATTCAATAGTAACAGCTATGTATTATTCTAAATGCATACTATGTTTCATATCTATAATATTCTTCTTAGTTTCATGTAAAGAAACATGTGATACTACTCCTTTCAATTTTCATTGTTTGATAAGAGTAGTTGGTGGGGATGATAGTTCGTCTTTTAAAAAGAAGCCTGATCAAATATACGAGATTGTAACAAATTTGTTAGAACCACGTAATGCTAAAATAGTAAACTTTGTTTATTTGGAAAATTATGATTGTATTGATATTCAAGTGCAGGAATATATTTCTAACATAAAAAATGGCATTGTTAACTATGTTTTAGAAATCCAATATCCGAATGGGATTCGAATGCCAAAAGATACAATTAGAGTTGAGTATAAGTTTGAGATGAACCAATCGTATATAATTAGTGCATTTTGTAATGACAAAGAACCGAAATACATGGCAGAAGACGTAATCGTATTTGAAATGAAGAACAAATAGATTTAAAGTTATGTAATGAGTAAATGTAGTAGATTTGCTTAACGTGAATATATAGAACTTTTTTCAGGCGACTGACAGAAAGCGGTTTCTGTCAGTCGCCTGATTATTAGATGTTATTTATTAGTTGGTTTACCCGGTTCATAAGTTGTCCCGATATCTCGTGCAGTTCCCGGCACCGTTCCGGCTCCTGTTCCCGTGCGAAAGCGGTGATGCCCTGCGTCAGCTTCCACAGGGTGGCCCCTCCGGTCACTCCGTCCTCCGGATTGTTGTTCATCAGTAATTTTTCCACTTCACGCCCTTCGCTCTTCAGCAGGCCGCCTTTCTGCACCAGTTGTTTGAGCTCCTTGTCGAAGTCCACATCTATTTCCGAAGCGCCCTGTATTTCGATGGCTTTCTGCATAAGTGTATCCTTGTTGTACAGTCCTTTGGTCAGGTCCGATACTGCCGATACGGTGGTCTGCGTGTCCAGCTCGTAGGTTTTCTGTGACAGTGCCAGTGAATCGGGCAGTCTTGCCCCCAGATGCACCTGCCGCATGACGGATTCACGTACCATCCCGTTCAGGCATGCCCCGTTGAGCAGGAACGAACGCATGTCCACGGATCCGTTGCCATAGTCGGAAGTGGAAAAGCGTGCCCCGGCAAAGATGATGACCGTCCCGTTCTTTCTGGTGGGAATCTCAATGGGGGTGGGCAGGATGGTCTCGCACCAGACCTTGGTGTCATTCATGTAGGCGTCCGATACGACCGCCCCCTGATTGGCCGCCTCCCGGATGAATGCGGTCAGGATATCCACCGAATTGAGCCGTCGGTACGAGTCGGACAGTACGCCCCGCACTTCCATGCCTACCGCCCGGATAAGTACCCGTGTGCGCGCGGTCCAGCCCGAATGTTCGTTAAGGATGGTGGCGCAAAGCTGTTTCTGCCATACATCGCCACCGGACAGTTCGCGCAGGTACTTGGCCGGCACCCCCATCTTCTCCGAAATCTGGCTGATGGCATTGCCGTGCAGACTGAAATTTCCCTCCGGCATGGTCATTTGCACCCGGTCCGACGCGCGGAATGAAATGACAGGCTGTTTCTCCTTGCCGCGCAGGTTCACCCCGATGGGGGCGATGAAGTCCTGCGCTATTTTTCCTTCGTCAAGCAGCCGTGCGATGGTCTCCATGACCCCCTGCCGTTTGCCTTCCACCATCCGTTGTACCTTGTTTACGACCACCTGGTTCAATCCCTGCTGTTTTTCTACCGATGCAGGATTCGGCATTACTGTTACTTCCATATTCTTGTTCTTTTAATTGATAAGTTTATTTCTTTATTCTCCATCCGTTCCTGTAATGGATGGTCCTGATTCCAGTCCGCACATACCCCTGATTCTTGTCATGCCTGTATTCGTACATGAGCAATGCATGGTTTATTGCGGGCAGCTCACCTTTCTCCCTCAGTTTGTCCAGACGCGGCTTTGCCGCCTCCAGACAGGAAAACCCGCCGAAGAAGCGGTTGCCCGTCATGTTGTAGAGTTCGATAAAATCATAATTTGTTCCCATGGCCTGTCTTGTTTTGGACGGGAGGTTCCATCCCGTATTTTTTCATGAAGCGGATATATTCCTTCTCACTGTATCCGGTCATTCCGAACAGTTCGTAGTAACCGTGTATGAAGGTCTTTTCCGTTCTCGCCTTGTGGGGACTGACGTTCTTGTGGCAGCAGACAATGTGCCTGACGAAGCGGTAACACTTGCACAAGTCCTCCCAGATGGTGTATTCCCTGTCCGTATGAGGTTCGTAATAGCCGCAGGAGAGGTTGATGCAGGATACGGACAGTCCCCTTGCCTTCAGGGTATGCACGTCCGTGCTCAGCCCGCTTGCCGGGTGATACCCGTATCTGCCGGGACTGACGGTCTCCAGGAATTCCTCCGAGCAGAGTTCCATCCCGTGGACTCTTGTAATGATGTCACCGTTGCCCTTGCGGTCACATCCGATGACGAAGCGGCAGTCCGCAAAGAAATCCATGTCGGCTTTCCGGCTGCCTATGCATCCGTTTTCTTCCTGTACGAAGAAAGCACATTTCATCGCCTTGAAACTTTCCAGGCACTTCAAACAGACCCAGATGCCGTTCTTGTCATCGGCACCGATTCCGGTCATCCGTCTGTGTTTATGGTCGTATCCGACAATCATCGATTCCGCGACAAGGTGGGCTGCATACGTGCCTGTCTTGCGGCGGTGCACTTCGTCCATGTGTGCCACGACACAGGGGTAGCTTTTCCGGTTGCCTTTGACCGCGTAGATGTTGCCATGCCTGTCTTTCCGGTAAGCGATTCCCATGCGTCTGAGCTCGTCCGTGATAAACCGGGCCATCCGCTTCTCCCCGCCTGAGGGAGAAGAGATGTTGTAAAGGGCCATTAATCTTTCCATATTCTGATATTTAAGAGGTGAATAATTTCTGAATTTGCAGGTAGCTTTTGAATCCGGGTATGGGCCGTCCCTTTTTGAACAGCGTGGAGGGATAGATTTTTCCCTTGTATTCCACCGGAGTCCCTTTCATGATCGTGCCGAAGGCCGTTTGTGTATAATAGAGGGGGTAACACACGTTGCAGTACAGTCTGTTGCTGTCCTCATGTATGCCTCCGCATTGTGGGCATACATACCTCAAGGCTGTTGCACACCCCTGTGTGTGCTGGCAGGAGGCGATCGCCGTACAGCCGTTGTGATTGGTCAGTTCCAGCCTGCTACCGTTCAGGTGGATGTAATGGAACGTATCCAGATAGGGAACCCCTTTTTTGTGCCACCGGAATGCCGGCACCTTCACCGACAGCCGGACATGCACTTCCGTGCCGGGTTCCTCTGCCATTCCGGGTATCTGGCTCATGCTGATGAAATCTTCCGGATGCGTATAGTCGTTGTATTTCTTCCGTAGGTTGATGCCGAGGCTTCCCGCCTGCTCCCTGATCAAATCCATGACAAAGGCATGTGACGTATAGATACGGTCCAGTACGGAAACCTGTATGGCCGGCATTCCGGTTGTGTTCCACACGGCTTTCCTCCATACGACGGCCCTTCCGATCACGTTGTTCCCTTCGTCCCTCGCTACCAGGATGCCGGCACCCGCGAAGTTGGCGTAGAAATCCGCCGCATTGCGCGCCTTGTCTTCGTACCGCATACATGAATTGTGCAGGGTGGACGTGTCTCCGTCCGTAATGGAACTGTAGTTGGATTCCTGATAGGCGTCCAGGAAATCATTCATTCCCGTATGCAACCTGACGGAAACTTTGCTGTCGAGCGTGATGGCGCTGCGGAAATAACTGATCTCGCAGGATGTGTATTCCCGCAGGTTCTTGAACTGTTCGATGAAGGTGGATGGTTCCAGGTCTGTCCGGTTTTCAGGGAACCAGGGTGCCTGAGGGTTGTTCCTGTCCGGGAAATTGGGATGTTCCGGGTCCTTGTTGAAGGCGGTGAACACAATCCGGATTTTCCGGAAGGAACCGCAGTCCGTCCACTTCCGTTTGGTGGACAGGAAATTATAGGATCCGCGGATAATCTCCTGCGCCGGGCGGTTTTTCTTCAACTCGGACAGGATGTCCGCCGCGATCACACTTCCGTTTGCCGCCGCATGCGTCAGACGGGATTTCAGTTCGTTGCTTGCATAAAGTCTCATGATATTGTTTTTTTAGAAGTTAAACATGCGGGACGGGATACCGGGGCATCCTTCCGCTTTTGGAATTGTGCCATACGCTGTTTCAGGCCGGAAAGGGGGATGTTCCGGCTTGTCCGGTATTCGTCCTCGCTCATTTTCCGGATGGTGGGAATGCCGGTCGTCGTCAGGACAGGATTCACGAACCATCCGTCCTTGAAGTCCTCGGGGAGCAGGCTGTCATGCTGGATGACCTCGCCCACGCATCCGTGTATGAGCATGTTGCAGACGGTCATCAGGCAGCAGGTACGGCTGATGTCCTCCGCAACCAGGTAATTGCCCAAGTTGCGTACGTGGTACGCCAGTAGCAGCCTTCCGCTTCCGCAAGTCGGGTCATTCATCCGTTTGCCGGTCGTTTTCTCATCCGTACCGGTACATTGTACCATCAGGTCACAGATGTGCACGGGGGTGAAGAACTGTCCGTGCGCCTGCTGCCCGCCCCGGGAAGAGAGGGCCATGAACAGGTCACCGAACGCGTCGAACCACTCACGGGTCTGCAATTCCCGCTGCATGAGCTGTATCCATCCGGCAAGCAGTTCCATGAAGAAACGGTTCTGCTGCCGTTTGTATTTCCAGTCCTTGACGGGCGGCGCACCGGGTGAGAACCCGTGGGTGACGTAACGCAGGAAATCGTTGAAGACGGACATCGGCTCGTATCCGTTCGAATATGCGAAATCGCAGATAAGCTTCTCAAGCGGACGTAACGCTTGCGGAGTGTTGTACTGTGCCATATTATTCTGATTTTTTATAGATGGTTACTGTATGCCCGTCATGGTCTGTCCGTATCCTGACGGGGGAAACACCAAGGAAAGAGAGGTGGGTTTCCGCTTTCAGCATGTTCCATTCCCATGCGGGGAGTTCCTTCCATTCCATCCGGTATCCCCATAGTATGAACAGGCCTTGGCGGAATCCGTCGAAAAGTCTTCCGTGCAGGATCCCGACCATCCGGTCCAGTTCTTCCTTGGAGTAGACAGTGAATGATTCGTTCCGGTAAATGAACGCGCCTGCCGGCTCAATGTCCTGCCGGCGTTCGATGAGGTATTTTGTCCATTCTTTTGTGGTGTACTCTCCGTACAAGGGTTCAGGTTCCGTATATTTCCATGCCCTGACGGATGTGTGGAACAGGACCGCGCCGTTCTCGTGTCTTCCGGTATGCCCCCATGTCCGGAACTGTTTGCCGCGTATGCCGTCCGGAAGTAATAATCCCGGGTCTGTCGTAACCCAAGGTCCTCCTTCCGTGTTATAACAGGTCCGTCCTTCTTTCTCATGGCAGAACGGCATCCGGGGAAGAAGGCAGAGCTGGGCTTCCCGGCCATCGCTTCTTTCAATGTGCGCCTGCGGATAGTAGTCGCCGCCACGGGTGGTATAAGTGACGGTGTCTCCGGCTACGGGTGCCGGGTTCTCTTCCCGCTCTTTCCGCATCCTGAAGATCAGCCGGTTCACTTTCTCCACATCGCGCTCCTCTATGGAACATGCGCATCCTTCACGCTCATTGAGCCGGACCAGGCTTTTCAGGTCATAAAAGTTACTGTATTCCATGTCATGACCGGTTTTGTTGGTACAATCCGACCTGGCGGGCAACCATGTCACAGAATTTCTGTCCGTTCTCCTTCTCGCTTCTGAAATAGGCGATCATGTCCCAGAGGTTCCGGTTGAAATAGCCGGTCCATTTCTCGTAGTAGTGGCTTCCGTCGACCTTCCCGAACGTTTCTTCAAAAAGCGCGGGAGTCAGTTCCTCATCCCCGTGATGGTTGTATTGCCACAGGGAGACAAGCAGCATTTGGTTGTAATCCAGTGTTTCCATATCTGTTCTTTTTTAGTGAGACATCTGCCTACACGGGTAGGCATTTTTATTTCTTGATGTCTTTCCTGTCTGTTTGCCGGGGATTGTACAAGGCTTGGCGAAAGAAAATACCGGAGCGGAGCGAGGATGATTTTCTTTCAGCCAACCCAGCCCCTGCAAGGGGCCGCCT
This sequence comes from Bacteroides muris (ex Afrizal et al. 2022), assembly GCF_004793475.1. Taxonomy (GTDB): domain Bacteria; phylum Bacteroidota; class Bacteroidia; order Bacteroidales; family Bacteroidaceae; genus Bacteroides; species Bacteroides muris. The sequence goes on from NZ_SRYZ01000027.1 coordinate 42,146, forward strand.
TGCGCAATCATCCCGGCAAACGGCTATCTTTACAGCAAGAAATGAAAAAGCGGACCTCAGCTTTTCAGTTCTGAAGTCCGCTTTCCGGTCATTTTGGAATTTCATGCTTTTCAGGTATGTATCTGCCATCCGTGGAACGGCTGCAATGTTACGGCGAACGATCTGTCAGGAATTCCGTGATAGAGCAGACCTCCCACGATACCAGTTTTTCCGTCGGGATAGCGTTGTGTGAAGCCGAACGAGTATGGGGCATGGTCATAACAGAGTGAAATCTCGCTGGGCCGGTCGGGATTTTCCTCCCAACTCTTCAACCGGTCCAGACATTTTTGGAGCGAGGTGTCGCCGATGGATTCAGCATAGCGCTTTACATTCTCGAAATGTTCTTCATTCAGGATTTTCATGACTTTTGCGTTTTATCTGTTAAACAATGAAGAAGCGGACCTCGGCTTTTCCGCTTTGAAGTCCGTTCTCCGGTCATTTTGGGATTTCATGCTTTCAAATGAAAGGCAAGGCGGTGTCTTCCAACATGGGGGCCAGCATCCGGCACATCTCGTAAGCCGCCCTGTTGCGCCCGTCAATATGGCTCGGCTCACGTTTTGCCATACCGATGATGCATGCTTTCATCACTCTGAAGAAAGCCTGTTCCAATGTCTTGTGAAAATAGGGAAGGGTTTCGGCGAAACGTTCCGGATTGAACCCCATGTCATTCAACGCCTGTTCCAGTTTCCTGGCCGTCTTGTATTCACGGCTTTCCTCCAGTCGTTCCGGAATGTCGCCGAAACGGGCTGTATGCAACTGGCGTTCCAGCTCGGTAACGGCTACTGAAAGTAGTAGTTGGATGGCGGCGACATTGCCGATTCCGAATTTCTGACCGTCGGTTGTGTGGAACTCGATTATGTCCACAGTACCGTTTTCCTGCATTCTCTTGTAGTGGGCAAGATTCTCGCCCAACATTTTTGCTTTTTGATTGTCCATAATCTTATTTTTTGAATTGGTATTTGATTCGTTCTTGTGTAGTTGTTTTCAGTCAATCCAGAATGTGCCGCAATGCGGACATTTGGTTCCACATGGGAAACTGTTTATATAATAGGTGTTCCTGTGACGCTTATGGTTCATGTCTCCCAAGGTGCATCCGCCTTCCCGGAATCTTTTTTCATAAAGGGCTTCCTGTTTCTGATGCTCGCTCATGCGGCTTTTCCGCATGGTGGACTTCAACGGCTTCATTCCGGTTTCCCACCGGGTGGAATCACACCAGCTGTTCAGCATCCCGCAGATTTCATTGGCATAGGAATAATGCACTTGGGAGTCCGTAAAGAGGTTGTCCCTGCAAAACGGGAGGGTGATGTCCGTTGGCAGCCTGACATGGTATCCTGCACCGTTGCGGCTGTCCGCAATGGCAACGATGACATCTCCGTAGAACCGGATGCGCTTGAAATCATTTCCGGTATCTCCCGTGAGCAGTCTGGAGAATATGGCATTGAAATAGATGCGGAGCTCGCCTCCGTATGGGGCATTGGCCAGAAGCTCATGAAGCTCATCGGCAAACTGCCCTTTCTTCAGCTTGAGCGCCCGCCTGATTTTACGGAGGGAGATGGCTTCGGACTCTTTGCGTGCGTTACTTCCGTACACGTATCCTTCTATCTCCACTCCCAGGGAATAGAACATGTTGGTGACGGCGGAGTTGTCTATCAGCTCATCTGTCGGATCGATGCTGTTCCGTTCGTAAAGCAGGTCTTTTATGCCTTCTTCATTTCGGGCATATTCGTCGGCTTTTCCGTCCGCTTCCATGGCTTTCCTTATATCTGCAAGATACCCTTGCAGGTTGTCGTGCTCCTGTTCGGCATACCATTCCCAGACCTGTTCTTCCAATGGATGGAGGCTGTTCCGGCGGATACACCGTTCCTGCAAGTCCTCACGGCTGTCCAGATTCTCATTGTAGTCCACATAATAGAGGCTGACATATCGGGGGACATAGTCTTTCCAGGATTTCGGGGGCATATTCAGACTGCTTCCTGTCCGGTGGCCTCCTGTTGATTGTGGATGGGAGTTTTCTGTCAAGATTGTTGTGTTCATTTGTCTATTCAGATTATTGCCCGGCGGGGGCATTGACTGTACGCACTTGGGAAAGTTGCAGTTTCACCACCTTTATTTTTTCAATCAGTTCATTCTCTCTTCGGAATGACGGGGTACATTTTGTACGCCGCATCCCGGCTCCCCAGGGGATTTTGTCACACGCCTTTCTCAGGCGTGCCCTTTCGGTGTCCAGGGCGGACTCCAGACGTGCAAGTTTGCGTTGCAACGATTCTTCGGTCATTGTTTTCATGATTCCATCATTTTTTTGAGATATGACGACTGCCGTTATCGGGCTGTCGCCATACCGGGTTGATTATTCAATTTACATTTCCGCCTTTTCTCTTCTGATATTGCGTAAGGCGTATAGCAGGTACAGGAACAAGTCCCTGTCATAAATCCGGAAGAAGAACGGCTCTTGCGTTTCCTTGACCGTTCCGGTAAATGATACGGACTCCCGGTTCATGGGGAACTGGAGAAGTTTTCCGTTTGCCAGCAGGGTGTGCCTTCGTTTTTTTGCCTCTTCCAGAAAGATTTCCATATCATCCCGCCTCTTGTGTGCGGAGAAATAGAGGAAATGATGGCGGCGCAGGCTGAGCAGGATTTCCGCCATGTTTTTTCTTGCGTTTCGGATATCCGGCTCCTCATCCGGGCCGGTGACCAGGTTGCAGATGAATTTTTTCTCTCCGTCCGTATCAGTGAAGAAATAGGGTGTGAGAAGATACTGCCTGTTTGTTTTGCCGGTAATGGCACAGGCCGGCCCTTTGGTGACACCGCCTCTGAAAGTGAGGCTCCGGTAATGTCCCTCCATCTGCCTTTCCAGTTCTTTTCTGGGTGTGGTGACGGAGCGCAGTCCGGTGAAATAACGTCCTTCCACATGAAAACAGAATGTGTACAGGTCTCTGAAGCAGGGCTCGCCGATGAAAAAGAAATTTCTGGTATGTCGGACGGGCGGCAGCATATCCATGTTCTCATAGTATTGGCTTTCTGTTATTTCCTTGAACGGAAGGCACTTGGATTTCAAGTGGATACGGAACATCTTGTCTGCCGTGTTCCTTGAGACGGTGACAAGCCGGGGATTGTCCTCTCCGGCTCTCAGCTCTTCCAGCGTCTTGTGGGTATAATCGCAGTGTATGCCGTCCGACATGGAGGTAAGGAAGCTCCCGTCGAAACGGTACGGGTCGATGACGAATCCGGGTCTTGCATTTTTCATGGCTCAGATGTTTTGAAGATTCAACACTCTCTTGGCGGCACTGAGTGCATTGGAGGTAAGCTGCCGTTGCCATGCCTTGTTTTTGGGTGACCAGCGGAATCCGGCGGATTTCAGTTCCTTGCGTCTGCTGTCTTCGGGAATTCTGTCAAACAGGATCTGAAGGCGGTCTTCCCCATAGTTCCATACAAGTGTTCCGCCCTCGAACGGCACTTCCTTGCTTTCCTGACTTTGCACCGCTTTCAACTTTTCGCGCATCCGTTCCGCAAGTTCCGGCAATTGGAAGAATTTGTTTCTTTGGGTGATGACGGGTTTCTTCACCCTTGCGTTATATTCGGAAATGAAGTCCACCGCTCTGCGGACGATTTCCACTTCCCCGTGATTGGCAAGGGTGGATACCTTGTTCAGGATGCTGCTGACGAACAGGGCACGGCTGTAGCCCCGGCATTGTCCGGTATCAATCCCGTGGATGGTGTCGGCGCTGCTCCTGATGTCGCGTTTGAGCGTCTGCCATGCCTTTTCCCGCTTCTCTTCCTCCGGTCTGGCGGTTTCCTGTTTCCGTTTGACGGATGCAAGGACCTTTTGCCGCCAATCGCGGAATTCCTCGTAGCGGTTCCGGTAGCTTTTGTTCATTTTTTCCTGCCTGCGGTAATCAAATCCGCCCCGTCCCGTCACCATCGGGTTGGCGCAGCGCGAGAGGGCCGAGAGCTGGGCGGACAGCCTTTGCCGGTAGGCGGTGATATAGGTTTCCCGTTCCCCTTCCGGCATGAGTTGCAGGTCATTGTGCAGCTCCTCCCCGTAAACCATGATGTCCGTTTCTCCGCGAATCTCCGGATCGAAGGAACTCCAGGCGTATGCGTCGCAGGCCTGTTTCCACATATCCTCCAGATAGCCCGGATGTTTGAATGCTATGGCTTCCCAGTCTTTGAAGTTACTGGAATGCAATTCATTCCGGTCTTCCGGATTTCCGTACAGATGTACAAAGTGGTGCATCCCGTGATGCTCCTTTCTGAAATGGAACGGTACGGGAGGATGGTCCGTACCCTTTTCCCGGACCATCGTGACCCGGTGTGCGTTCTCTGCGGTAAGGTCCGTTACTTGTTCTTCCCGGACCTTTGTTGCTGTCGTTTCAGTCATAACCATTGCTTTTTTGATGTCAGCCGTAAATCATTTCGTCCAGTTCTTCGTCCGGCAGTGTGCGGATTTCCTCTTCCGTGCAATAGCAGGCTATGCTCTCGTCCAGCTCGAAAGCTGCCGGGTCGAGGCTTTTGATGCCATCCAGCAGTTCCTGTTCCAGCCTTTCTACGGAAACCGTATAGTTCCCGTCTTTGCCTTGTACTTCCCGTGCCGGATAACTCTTTTCCCGATAGACCAGTGTGGTGATTGCAGGATTCGTATTTTCCTGTCCTGTTCGTACTTTGGTTACTGTCATCTTGTTCATACTTCTACTGTTTTAAAGTTAGACATGACCGGCTCCGTGGAGCCAGTATTTCGGTTTCTTACTTGCCGGGCAGCCCTTTGCCTTGATTGTGCAAGGCTTGGCAAAAGAAAATACCGGAGCGAAGCGAGGATGATTTTCTTTTAGCCAACCAGCCCCTGAAAGGGGCCGCCTTGCGCAATCAGAGAGGCAAAGGGTTATCTTTGCGGGTAAGAAAATGAAAGAATGGCAGGTGTTTATGGATTTTCGGATACAAAAAAAGCCATCCTTGCGGGGACGGCTTTAATGGTGTGTTGTACGTCTATTGCGCCATACGTTCCTTTACATTGTTCATGGCTTCTTTCAGGCTGCTGTTCATGACCCGTGCGTAATGTTGGGTCATGCGTGTGGAGGCATGTCCGAGCATGACGGATACATCCTGCAAGGGAACGTTGTTGGCGAGCGTGACGGTGGTTCCGAAAGTATGGCGGGCCACATGCGTGGTCAGATTTTTCTTTATGCCGCAGAAATCGGCGATTTCCTTGAGGTAGCTGTTCATTTTCTGGTTGCATAAGACGGGCAGGCAGCATCCTTTCTTTATGCAGACCGGGTGTTCCCTGTATTTCTCCAATATGGCCAGGGGAATGGGCAGCAGCGGGATGTTGCTGATGGAAGACGCTTTTCTGCGGCGCTCCAGCTTGACCCTTCCTTTCCTTATCCACCAGTCCCCGAGATTGTCCTGCACCAGATTCTCATTGTTCAGGCCGGCTACATCGGAGAACGCCAGGCCGGTGAAGCAGGCAAAGACAAAGACATCCCTGACCAGTTCAAGCCGGGGAACCGTGAATTTTTTCTTTATGACGGTCTGTAGCTCGTCGTAGGTCAGGAATACCGGATCGGTCTCGTCCTGCTCCATCTTATAACCGTAAAAGGGATTCTTACGCATCCATTCCTTTGCCAATGCCATATTGGTGAATTTCTTGAAGCATTTCATGTAGCGGACTATCGTGTTCCGGCACAAGCCTCCTTCCGTTTTCAGGTAGATGTCGAACGCATGGATGAACTCCGGTGTCAATTCGTGGAAGGTGATGTCCTCCTTGCCATAATAGGAGGGGATAAGCTGCCGCAATTTTTTCACCACATTCTTATATCGGTTAATGGTGACAGGGGAATAGTCTATATTCACCAGGCTTTCCATTTCCTCGATGCCTTCCTGCATGGTGCCGAGCAGCGTACGCATTCCGGTATCTTTTCCGAAAACTCGTTTCAGGATTAGTTTCGGGGTAATCAGGGCCTGTTCCAATACCAGTTCCTTGTGTTTCTCAAGGGCACGGGCATGTAATTCCGCAATATAGGTGTTCAATGCGACGGATGCCCTGTCCCTGCCTTTGCTGCATCCTTTGGCCGCGTTCCATAAGTTCAGAGGCACGCTTCTTTGGATACGGGCATCGTCATAGTCTCCGTTGATGGTTATCCGCATCAGTACGGGCGCCTCACCGTTTTTCAACAATTTCGTTTTGAGCACGAAAAAAAGAATGTTCATTGTTCCTTGTTTCATCACTTTTGTTTTTTAGAAGTGTTACATCCAATTGTTTCGTCAAAACCGGATGGCATGAGGAGGTGAGACGAAGTGTTAAATTCGGTGGCTTTTTTGAGCGGCTTGTGGAAAAGCCATAGAAAAGCCATAAAAATCCCATTTTCCCAGGTTCGAATTGCCTTTGGTATCCCGGGTTCGATTCCTTTTTTTCATTCTGATGGGACATTCCGTAGTTTTAAACTTCTTTCACAATTTCAAGCTCATTCGGCCATGTGTGCAAAATTACTTTTTTACACCGGAGATTGATGTTGACAAATGGTTGAAAAACAATGAAATATGGTGCGTGTTTATGGCTTTTTTCAAAGCCTTAAAAAAAGCCACTGAATTGGCAAAATCCAACTTCACAAATATGTAATAAAATGCGTAACGAGGGTAAAAAAAGAACCCTTGAACTATCTCTAATTCAAGGGTTTTCTAAAAGTGAAAGCTTTTTTGGTGGTGCCACCAGGAATCGAACCGGGGACACAAGGATTTTCAGTCCTTTGCTCTACCAACTGAGCTATGGCACCATGTTTATCTCTTTTGCGGTTGCAAAGATAGTGAAACTTTTGTACTATACAATAGCTTTCATAATAAAAAACGCTGATAATTGGCTATGTGGCTAATTATCAGTGTTTATGATTTGAGAAAAAATATTGAAAAAGTTTTATAGCTATGCTTTTTCCGCTTCTTCTTCCTTCAAAGGATTCCATCCTTGTGCTTTGAGTTCAAACTCTTGGCCGTCACGGGTAATTAGTGCACAGCCTAATTCTGGTTTGGTGATATGGCCAATCAGCTTGACGCCTTCCATTTCGGCAACCTTTTCATGGTCGGCAATGGGGACGGTGAACAATAACTCATAATCCTCGCCTCCGTTCAGTGCACAAGTGCTCAGGTTCATATTGAATTCTTCTGCCATTACAGCTGTCTGATAGTCGATAGGAATATGTTCTTCGTAAACGCGGCAACCCACTTTGCTTTGGGTACAGATATGCAGTAATTCCGAAGAAAGACCGTCCGATATATCCATCATGGAGGTGGGTTGTATACCCTCTTCTGCCAGTTTCTGGATGATGTCACGGCGTGCTTCGGGTTTTAACTGACGTTCCAGAAGATACTCTTTCCCCGAAAAGTCCGGTTGCAAATCTTTGTCACCTCCTTTGAGAACCGCTTTTTCACGTTCTAAAAGTTGTAATCCCATGTAGGCGGCACCTAGGTTACCGCTGACACAAATCAGGTCAGTCACGCGGGCACCATTACGGTAGACTACTTTTCCTTTCTCCCCCTCGCCTATGCAGGTGATGCTGATGGTAAGCCCGGTATAGGAAGCGGAGGTGTCTCCTCCCACGATGTCAACATCATATTCTTCGCAAGCCAGACGGATACCGGTATAGAGTTCCTCCATGTCTTCTATACTGAAACGTTTGGATATACCCAAGGAAACGGTAATTTGCTTCGGCGTGCCGTTCATGGCATAGATATCGGAAAAATTGACTACAGCCGATTTATATCCCAAATGCTTGAGAGGTACATACACAAGGTCGAAGTGTACACCTTCCATCAGTAAGTCAGTAGTAACGAGTACTTCCTTTTCGGCCGAGTAGGAGAGGACGGCGGCATCATCTCCGACACCGTATCGGCTCGACTCGTTCTTTAGTTTTATGCTTTCGGTGAGGTGGTGGATGAGGCCGAACTCGCCGAGGGTGGCTATTTCTGTTCTCATGCTTTCTTATGCTCTATTAATTAGTTCCCGCATAATCTCTGTCATTCTCGGTTGTGCTTCGTCGGCAGCTTTCTGCACTTCTTCGTGAGAAACTTCTACGATTTTACCTTCCACACCCAGGTCTGTAATGACAGATACACCAAATACTTTGATTCCGCAATGATTTGCCACAATAACTTCTGGTACGGTGGACATGCCCACTGCATCAGCACCCAAAATGTGGAACAGCTTATATTCTGCAGGCGTTTCGAATGTAGGACCTTGCGTACCGATGTAGACACCGTGCTGAACCTTGATGTCCTTTTCTGCTGCAATAGCATCAGCCTTGCGAATCAGTTCTTTGTCGTATGCTTCGCTCATATCCGGGAAGCGGGGACCGTAGGGTATGTTTTTGCCACGCAACGGATGTTCGGGGAAGTAGTTTATATGGTCGGTGATAATCATCAAGTCGCCAATTTCAAAATCCGGGTTGGTACCGCCGCTGGCATTGGATACGAACAGAGTTTTGATGCCTAGTTCATGCATTACGCGTACGGGGAAGGTTACTTCCTTCATGGAATAGCCTTCATAGAAATGAAAACGTCCCTGCATCGCCATGATGTCCTTGTTGCCCAATTTGCCGAAGATGAGTTTTCCGCTGTGCCCCTCTACAGTAGAGACGGGGAAGTTGGGGATTTCTTCGTACTTTATTTCATACTTTTCGGTGATTTCGTTGGCAAGGCTGCCGAGTCCGGTACCGAGGATGATTGCTGTCTCAGGCTGGGTATGCATCTTTCCTTTCAGAAAGGCTGCTGTTTCTTGAATGCGCTCTAACATAGCCAATAATGTTTTGGTTAAATATATATTGTTGATTCTGTAAAATTTCTATTTCTATCGGCAGCACGTAGATGTGCGGCTTCAGTATTTCATCCAGTGTAGAATGAATCTTTAGCTTTGCCGCATCTTTTTCTGTGATGATTATCAGTCTTTTCCATTCTTCCAGATGCAAGAATTGCTCCTTTATCTGCGATAAATCCTTGGGGGTAAAGTCATGATGGTCATCAAATGCTAGTAAATTGACGTGTGAGGTGTAAGATTCTATTTCTTTCTGCAAGGGAGCGGGGGAGGCGATGCCTGTCACCAGCAGCACCTGCTCGTTTCCGGTGAAGCAGGAGAGAATTTTCCGGCTGTTCGTTTTCTCAGGAAATAGTGGCATCAACATCCCATAGCGGAATCTGGAGAAGTACAGTTGCTGGTATGGATAAAGATGAAGCCGCTTGGCGATGATGTTGAAGTCTATTGGCTTGATGTCATCCGGACATTTGGTGACGATGACTATCTGCGCCCGGTTTTTACTGCTTGAAGGTTCGCGGAGTCTTCCGGCAGGGAGCAAGGCATCGTCGCATAGTAATCGGTGAAAATCAGTCAGTAGAATGTTCAGTCCGGCTTTTACATGGCGATGTTGGAAGGCATCGTCTAGGATAATGGCTTCTACGGTGGGATTTTCCAGTCTCAGCAGTTGTTCAATACCGTGGCAACGGTTTTCGTCTACTGCTACCCATGCATTAGGGAATTTATTTTTAATTTGATATGGCTCGTCACCTATTTGCTGTACATTGCTCTTGTCATCGGCCAGTACATAGCCTCGGCTTTTACGCTTGTACCCCCGACTGAGGGTGGCTACATTCACTCCGTTTTTTTGTAATAGCTTTATCAGATATTCGGTATGTGGCGTCTTACCAGTTCCACCCACAGCAAGGTTGCCCACACATATTACTGGAACGTCAAAACTCTTTGACCGGAGCCAGCCCCAGTCAAAGAGTTTATTTCGCAAGCATACCCCTATCCCATAAAGCCATGATAGGGGATATAGCCAGTGATATATCTTAATAAAGTTTTCCTCCATTTATTGAATATTCAGTTCAAAGGGTACACGTGCTTGTATACGGTTATATTTGTCAAAATTCTCCAGGACGCTAATTTGCTGGTATATCGCACCCATTGTGCCTTTCAGCATGCGTACTTTGACGTAGTTACCTGGATTGGTGTTCATTAAGCTTTCAAAGAAACTTTTCTTTTTCGGATAACTCATCACAGTATAGGCATCTACTCCAGCCTTTGCAATGGCAATGTCTAAAGCTTTGTCTAAACCACCCAATTCGTCGACCAGTCCTAGTTCCTTGGCTTTGCTTCCGGTCCACACACGGCCCTGGGCAATTTTATTCAAGTTTTCCTTGCTGATGCCTCGGCCATCGGAGCAGCGGGTGAGGAAGAGGTCATATCCGTTGTTTACATACATTTGCATCAGCCCCTTTTCACTGTCATTCATCGGGCGTGTCAGCATGCCGAAGTCTGCGTATTTATTGGTTTTCACTACATCAAAGTTTATCCCGATTTTCTCAGTCAGCCCCTTTGCGTTGGGGAACATGCCGAAGATACCGATAGAACCCGTCAGTGTGGTAGGTTCAGCCACGATGGTGTCTGCATTGCAGGAAATGTAGTAACCTCCTGAAGCTGCATAGTCACCCATGGAAACAATGACCGGTTTCTCTTTCTTTAGTTCGTTGACTGCATACCATATCTGTTCTGAACCATAGGCGCTTCCGCCCGGTGAGTTTATGCGTAATACTACAGCTTTTATATCTTCATCATCTTTCAGCTTGCGCAGGTCTTTTATCACCTTTTTAGAGTTGATGCCTTCTTCGCTGGAGGCAGAAGATGAACCGCTATCAATTTCTCCATAGGCATAGTATACGGCAATCACATTTCCACTTTTGTCTTTGGGAACATTCTTCTTTACGTTAATCATGTCCTGTAAACCAAGTACGGGCATGCGGTCGTCTTTGTCGATGCCTACCATCGCTTTCAGGTAGTTGTGCACATCATTCTTATATATTAATGTATCGACCAGTCCGCATTGCACACTTTCTTCTGCGGGATAGAACATCAACATGCGGTCGGCAATGGCGTTCAGTGAGTCTACAGATATTTTGCGTGATTCTGCAACATCATTGGTCACTTCTCCCCAGATAGAGGTCAGGTAAGCATCGATTTGTTCACGGTTGGCAGGGCTCATTTCGGTAGAGATGAAAGGCTCTACAGCCGATTTGTAGGTACCTACTTTGAATATCTGCATTTCTACTCCGATTTTGGCCAGCAAATCCTTGAAGAACATGGGGGCAGCGGCCAAGCCCTTCCACTCGACCATACCTTGCGGGTTCAGCAACACCTTGTCGGCTACACTTGACAGATAATAAAGACCTTGGGAATAGCTGTCACCATAAGCCACGATGAATTTTCCCGATTCCTTGAAATCCTTCAATGCATTGCGTATTTCTTCGCATGAAGCAAATCCTGTACCTAGCGAAGTCGCTTCTATATAGATACCTTTAATGTCGTCATTCTCTTTTGCTTTTTTGATAGAGGAGAGTACATCATCCAGACCATAAGTCTTATAATTGTCTCCCATAAGGGCATCGAACGGATTGTCTTGGCTGCGTTCAGCCAGTGCACCATTCAAATCCAGCATCATAATGGAGTTTTTGCGTACTTGCGTTTCCGACTCCGAAGATGATACCATACTGAAAACCACCAGAATACTGATGAAAACTAAAACAACGACTGATACGATGATGCCGGTAATGGTGGCAAACGTAAATTTCAGAAAATCTTTCATTGCACTTTATTGTTTTTAGTATGCTAACTTTTAAAAGCTAACAAAGATAAATAATTAGGTTGATATTTACCCTATCTGTCGCTGAGTTTTTCTGTTTGTCACAGTATTGTGGCAGATTTCATTCTCTTTTCTTTTATCTTTGAAGTATGTCATTTCGTTCTTTATGGATAGTTAGTTTGTAAAATGCCAGAATATAATTGCTGTCTTCTTACTTTCTACCTTGTTTTTCCCTAAAAAACTAATCTTTCCACGGCAATGTTCTTTTCTTACCACAGCTGTGGTAAGAAAGAAACGCGGGTGTGGTAAGAAAGAAACATATCTGTGGTGAGAAAAGTTGTTCAGTAGTTCTCGTTTAGTATCCGGGCTTTCCGGATGTAGCCTTTCGCAGGTTTATTGTCAGTTTTCTTTGGGCTCCTCAAGCGTGGTGCCGGCCGTTCTGTGGTCTATGTCAAGGGGTGAACTTAGTATATTCCGATGCGCGCTCGTATATATATAATGTGTTCCTTACTTTTCTGTATTCTTTTTCCTTCAAGG
>NZ_SRYZ01000028.1 GCF_004793475.1 Bacteroides muris (ex Afrizal et al. 2022)
GCGCAAAGATATGCTGGGTTGCGATGCGTGTCAAGGCGGAAAATAGAATGGTTACACATCGGATTGGGCGACACATACAAGAAATTCTGCCTGAAATAGTCAATGATATAGACGCTCTGATAAGTCGAGCGGGAGAACGCCTCAGCCGACCTCACATATTCCGACACACGGCTGTAGTCAAGCTCCTCCGGGAGCCTGACCTCATTGTCGGGTATGAAGAAATCGTCTATCATTCTATCCATATTCAAAGAGATTCACTCCGCTAAATTACTAAAAAATGCCGATACCGCCGTAATATAGTCTCAACCGATTTGATGAACCTATATAAGAAACGCCTCCTGCTAAAATCACAAAAGTAAAATTACCTCAAACTTTTGTTGCCAATTTGTGACTTAATAGCTAATTAATCGATTTAATATCTTTGATTTACAATAGGATATGTTTTATATATTTAGTTATCGCCAAAAACCGAGTCAATATAACCTTTTAGGTTGGCTCTTAAATCTGTGTAATTGGCTGTTCTCATAAATCCTCCTTTTTATTCTGTAAATATATGTACTTGTTTGCGTACTCACAAATATGATTAGTTAATTATTAACATGTCCACAGGGTTTTCGGGCTGCTCCATTCTTTTTCTTTGGACGTGTAAATTCCGCATATCCATAACCGGATAAAGTGTTGTTGACATATATGCAGCTTCCTGTATTCGCCTTAATCAGTCAGCATTAAAAGAAGAAATCCTGAATGCCAATTGCTTGACTTTCAGGATTCTCTTAAGAGCGGAAGACGGGGCTCAAACCCGCGACCCTCAGCTTGGAAGGCTAATGCTCTATCAACTGAGCTACTTCCGCAATTTTTGTGGGCAAAGATGGATTCGAACCACCGAAGGCGTAAGCCAGCAGATTTACAGTCTGCCCCATTTGGCCACTCTGGTATTTGCCCCTTTGCACTTAAGATTCTATTTCAATTCTCTCATTGAGTAGGTTTGTTTCTCAATTGCGGTGCAAAGATACGACTATTTTTGTAAACTCCAAGCAAAATCTATCATTTTTATTGCAGAAATTGCACATTCGTCTCCTTTATTGCCCAGCTTACCACCGGCGCGATCCTCTGCTTGCTCCATTGTATTGGTGGTAATTAATCCGTAAATTACTGGTACATCGCCACTTGCGTTTAATTGGGTGATTCCTTGGGTAGCACCCATGCAAACATAATCAAAATGTGGAGTATCTCCTCTGATTACACAACCAATTGCAATAACTGCATCGACTTCACTGTATTCGATAAGTTGGTTGGCACCGAAAGTCAGTTCAAAACTGCCAGGTACTGTTTTTACCAGGATATTTTCATCTTTGGCTCCATGTCTTTTTAAGGTGTCTATAGCACCTTTTAGGAGAGCACCGGTAATATTATAATTCCACTCGGATACAACGATGCCGAATTTCATTTTTTCCGCGCTGGGTACAGAACTGAAATCGTAGTCTGAAAGATTGTGATAAGCTGTTGCCATAAATAAGGAATTAAGAATTAAAAACTAATAATTGAAGATAGAAGAGAGAGGGGAGAAGAAAGAGGCACGGACTACACGGATTCACGGCTATTTTCCGTGTTTTCCGTGTAATCCGTGCCTAAGATGTCTTTATAATAAGGTATATTACTTCTTCAACAGTTTGGCTTGTTCGATATACTTGTCGATATCCATTGCCTGGTATGAACGGAAGTATTTATCCTTGATAGTGGTATACGCCTGGATTGCATCGTCATACTTACCTTGCTTTACCAAGATTTCTCCGGCTTGCAGTAGGTAGATGGGGCTGAGTGAGTTGTTGTCAGCTTCGTTGGCGGCTTTCAGCAGCATAGAAGCGGCTTTGTCCAGTTGACCGAGCTGCGCATAGCAGTTACCCATGGCACCTTTCATGGCAGGAGCAACCATTTGGTCATCTCCGTCAAAGCTGTCCAATGCTTTCACTGCCTCGTCATATTTGCCGAGGTGTGCATAGCAGAGACCCATATAGGCTTTTGCAAGATTGGCTGCTTTTGTGCCGCTGTATTCGTCTGCAACTTTTGTAAATCCAGCAAAACCGATGCTGTCGCCGTTCAGTGCTTGTGCATAAGCGTCTGCCTCAAAGTATTCTTGTCCTTTAAATAGGGCTGCTTGTGCTTTTTCTTCACGGGGGTCTGCATAAAGGTTCTTGTACATCACTACACCGGCAATGATGATGATTACTGCTGCTACAGCGCCGATGATTGCTTTTTTGTTTTTAATGAAAAAGGCCTCCGATTGTGTCAGTGCATCCTCCACGTTTAAGGCTTCATTCGTCTTTTTTTGTTCTGCCATTTTTATATAATCTTTTTGTTATTATTCTTATTTATCTATTTCGACCCGCAAAAGTAAGTTTTTTATAGCTATCAACGAAATTTAGCGGCATCTTTTTTTGTTTTGTATCAGAAAACACTGGAATTATTTCTACTTTTCAATGAGCCGGGCTTCACCTCTGTATTAAAAATAAGCAGGCTTATTTTGTACTGCTTTCGGTTTTGTATTATCTTTGTAACCGAACTCATCGTTGTTATAATGATACTGAAGCGTATATCTATACTCAATTATAAGAACTTGGAGCAGGCAGAGCTTTCATTCTCGCCCAAGTTGAACTGTTTTTTCGGACAGAACGGTATGGGGAAAACGAATCTGCTGGATGCGGTATATTTTTTGTCTTTCTGTAAAAGTGCCGGTAATCCCATTGATTCCCAGAATATCCGCCATGATGCCGACTTCTTTGTTATTCAAGGATTTTATGAGGCTGCCGGCGGACCCCCTGAGGAAATATACTGTGGCATGAAGAGACGACAGAAGAAGCAGTTTAAGCGCAACAAGAAAGAGTATACGCGTTTGTCGGATCATATAGGTTTTCTGCCTTTGGTCATGGTCTCTCCTGCCGATGCGGGGTTGATAGCAGGAGGTAGTGATGAGCGCCGACGTTTTATGGATGTAGTCATCTCACAGTACGACAAAGAGTATCTGGAAGCTTTGATACGATACAATAAAGCCCTGGTGCAGCGGAATACCTTGCTGAAGAGTGAACAGCCGGTGGAAGAAGAACTCTTTTTGGTTTGGGAGGAGATGATGGCGCAAGCCGGCGAAGTGGTGTTCCGCAAACGTGAGGCCTTTATCCGTGAGTTTATTCCTATTTTCCAGTCTTTCTATTCATTCATTTCGCAGGATAGAGAGAAGGTGGGATTGAGTTATGATTCCCATGCCCGCGATGTCTCTTTGCTGGAAGTGCTGAAGGAAAGCCGTGTACGCGACCGGATTATGGGTTATTCGTTGCGCGGTGTGCACAAGGACGAACTGAATATGCTTTTGGGGGATTTCCCTATCAAGCGTGAAGGGTCGCAGGGACAGAACAAGACTTATCTTGTGGCGTTGAAGCTGGCACAGTTTGATTTCCTGAAACGTACCGGGACTACTGTTCCCTTGTTGTTGCTGGACGATATTTTTGACAAGCTGGATGCCTCGCGTGTGGAGCAAATCATCAAGTTGGTGGCAAGCGACAGTTTTGGACAGATTTTTATAACAGATACCAACCGTGAACATCTGGACTGTATTCTGCATAAAGTGGGCAGTGATTATAAGATGTTCCGTGTGGAGCAGGGAACGGTTGCCGAGATGAAGGAGGAAGAGGCATGAAGCGCAATAATGCCGAACAGATAGGTGAACTTATCCGTCATTACCTCAGGCAGGAAAGTCTGGAGTCTCCGCTGAATGAACGGCGGCTTATCAGTGCGTGGCCCGAAGTGCTGGGGCCTACCATTGCTTCCTACACCCGCGAACTTTATATAAAGAACCAGGTGCTTTATGTGCACCTCGCTTCTGCTGCCCTGCGCCAGGAACTGATGATGGGGCGTGAGTTGTTGGTGCGCAACTTGAACCGTCATGTGGGGGCGCAGGTCATAACAAATATCATATTCAGATAAATTATCACCGGTCTGTCAGCATCCTCAGCTCATCTATTCTTTCAATCTTCAGTTCCTTCAATTCCCGGACTGCCCGGTCATAATACACCGGAGTTTCCAAATCCTTGTTGTCATGCGCATCCAGTCCGATGATGGCTGTACAGCCTTCATTGGCAGCGATTCGCCAGAACTCCGGGCATGGGTATGTGGATAAACCGTGCGCTTCATTGTAGGCTACATAGCCTATATTGTATTCCAGCGGGACATTCAGGCGTGCAGCAGTACGGCAGATGTGCCGGCTGATGGTAGAGCAATGGTGGTCGAACTTCGGATAGGAGCGCATGAACAAGTCCGGATGGGCAAGACAAGAGAATAATTCGCTTTCCATACCTTCGATGGCGCTTTCTTCGTAAAGGTCGAGCATATCGCGGCTGTCCGTATGATGGCCGAAATAGGGAAATTTTTCATCGGTGTGGTAGTGATGGTTTCCGAAGATGATATAGTCCAGCCGGTACTTCTTGATTTGTTCTTTCAGCCAATGGATATGTTGGGGGAAGTATTCACATTCAAGTCCTATCCTGATGTCTATCCGGTCGTGGTATTTTCCACGGAGCATCTTGAGGCTCTCCACGTAGCCGGGAAGCTCTTCGGGGAGCATCCGCATGTCGGCTACGTAGTCGGTACGGTATTTCCAAGGAGTATGGTCTGAGAAACCGAGTATCCGGTAACCGCCTTTGATGGCACTGAGCACATAGTCTTCGTCATCTCCGGTGGCATGCATGCAGCGTGTGGTGTGTGTATGATAATTGGTTTTCATTGCGTTATTATTTCATCCATGCGTATGTCAAATGGTTCTGCAGGAACTTCTTCTACGAGTTGAAACGGGAAACAGATGCCGGCTTTGTAGGCTGATGGGATGTGGGGCAGAAGCCGGTCGTAGTAACCTTTACCGCGCCCAAGACGGTTGCCGTTACGGTCGAATGCCACGCCGGGAACCACAATGAAGTCAATGTCTGCATAGTCGGTAAATAACTTGCCGGTCGGTTCTTTGATGCCGTATGCACCGGGTTTCAAGTCCTCAGGTCCGGTGTACAGTCGCAGTTCCAGGCCGTCACCTGCAACTACCGGAAGCAGTATCCGCTTTTTGCGGTTCCACTTCCGGATAAATTCGTGTGTATCCACTTCGTCTTTGAGAGAGTGGTAAAGCAGTACGGTTTTTGCCGCCCTGAAAGCAGGGTGTGCCTCGAGGGCGGCAAGTATTTCAGCAGACTGACGCATAGCGGAAGAGCTGTGTCGGGTCTTCAACAAAGCTATCTGCCTGCGCAGTTCTTCTTTCTTTTCCATCATCTTTTTTATCCTCTATGATTGGTGTTGCTTCCGGGGCTTTTGGGAATGCCTCTCCACGTTCCAGAATATCTAGTGCCTTCTTGACGGTAGCATCGCTCTGGTTGATGTAGCGGATGTATTGCTCCCTCCCCAGTATGTTGTAGATAATGTTGCCGTAAATGCTCCTTTCCAGTAGCTTGTAGGACTTGTGGATAAGCAGGTTGCGTCGCTTTACTCCCTTGGAGTCTGCAAAACGTACAAACTGTTCCACAACACCTTGGTGGCGAAGGTACTTCAACAAATCCACTTCATTGTTGTATTCACTCAATTTCGTGCGGTTACGATCGGTATACTGGAAGCTGAATTGCAGAATCAGTCCCTTGTTGCTTACTTCTATCAGGTAAGAAGATACTCCGGTAGTGTCTTGCGGAACGAATACGTCTGGCATAATGCCTCCTCCTCCGTATACGGGTCTACCTAAGCCGGTAGAGTAACGCAGTTTTTCGTCCAGTTTGATACTGTCTTTGGAGAAGAATTCGCCGTGTTCGTAACGGGTAATCCAGTCCATTTCGTATTTGCTGTCCTTGCCGTTTTCGTAAGGACGCTGGATGCAACGGCCCGATGGAGTGTAATAGCGGGCAATGGTCAGGCGGATGGCGGAACCGTCACTGAAGTCGATGGGCTGCTGTACGAGTCCTTTGCCGAAGGAACGGCGTCCTACAATGGTTCCGCGGTCATTGTCCTGAATGGCGCCTGCAAAGATTTCGCTGGCCGAAGCAGAACTTTCGTTTACCAATACTACCAGCGGCAGTTTTTGGCAACTGCCGGTGCCGTTGGCATATTCCTCCATGCGGGGGTATTTGCGGCCATGGGTATATACTATCAATTTTCCTTCCGGCAAGAATTCGTTCACCATGCGCGTGGCTGCTTCCATGTAGCCTCCGGTATTGTCGCGCAGGTCGATAATCAGTCCTTTGCACTTCTCATGACTCAGTTGTGCTATTGCATTCAACAGTTCTACATGCGTGGTACGTCCGAATTTGCTGATTTGTATATATCCGTAGTCATCGTCGACCATATAGGCTGCATCAATGGTGTTTTGCGGGATGTCGCCGCGTGTAATGGTGAATTCGAGCAATTCCTTTTCCGTGGCACGCTTGACACCCAACTTCACCTGACTGCCTTTCGGACCTTTCAGATTGCGCATGGCCTTTTCATTTGTCAGGCCTTTGCCTGCAAATAGGCTGTCGTTGACCATCACAATGCGGTCGCCTGCCATCAGACCCACTTTCTCGGACGGTCCGCCGGGAATCACGCTGTTCACGTGTATCGTGTCTTCTTGAATGGTGAACTGGATACCTATACCGCTGAAACTGCCTTCAAGTTCGGAATTGACCTCTTCCAGTTTCTGTGCGGGGATGTAGGTGGAGTGGGGGTCAAGTTCCGCCAATATCTGCGGCATGGCCTTTTCTACCAGATCGGTCATGTTGACGGTATCCACATACTGGTCGTCAATAACACGCAGCAAAGCATTCAGCTTGTTGGACGAGCTATTGATGATTCCCAGTTTGTTACCGGCAAAATGCCTGGCGTAAAACGTTCCGATAAGAATTCCCGCTACTACACTGATTGCGATGATAAGCGGCATAAAGCGGGATGTGTTTTTTGTACTCATGATGTTTATTTACTATTAGACTATTTACAATTTACTGTTCGGATGCACAAGCAGCCTCCGATTTTAACTTTCCATTATCCATTGAAATAAACACCACCTCGATGCCTGCTCGTTTCAAAAGTTCGACACCATCCTCCAGGCGGTATTTTTCGGAGTAGACCACTCGCTTGATGCCTGCTTGGATAATCAGTTTGGCGCATTCTATGCAGGGGGAGGCAGTGACGTACATGGTAGCACCGTTACTACTGTTGTTCGAACGGGCTATTTTGGTTATGGCGTTTGCTTCGGCATGGAGCACGTATGGTTTGGTTACGTTGTTCTCCTCTTCACACACATTCTCAAAGCCGGAAGGGGTACCGTTGTAGCCGTCAGAGATAATCATCTTGTCTTTTACAATCAGTGCACCGACCTGGCGGCGTTTGCAATACGAATTTTCAGCCCAAATGCTTGCCATACGTATATAACGCTTGTCCAATGCTTCTTGTTTGTCTTTTGTAGAATCGTCCATTATATTTATGTTTTATTGTTGCGGGGTGAATCCCATGATTCTGGTTGTCGGTCCGTCTTTAAAATAGAGGGTCAGTGAATTGGCATCCCCTTCATACTTGTACACGTTTTGCAGTCCGGAGATGAATGCCTTGGCCAGTGCATCGCTCTCTGCAGAGCCGCTGATTTTTAGGTTGAAGTTCAATGATTGCGATTTTCCATCGGCACTCCAGGTTCCGTTGACGCTTGAGTTGATGCCTTGTCCGTTGACGCTGGTGCCCATCAATTCTCCATCCAGTTCGGTACCTTCAAAGTTTAGAGTGAAGTTGCCTTCTGTCTTAAGTGCTTCTCTGCTTTTTCTCTCGGCCTTTTCATCCTGCCATAAACCTGAATAGAACTGTCTGTTACTGTCCTTATTGGTGAGCCGGCTGAGCTTCCACGTCTTCCCTGTGAATATCCCGATAACATCGTCCTCGTTGTCGCAACTGCTTAGCAGGGGAAGCAACGAAAGCACGAGCAGCATACAACTGATGTTCCTTATAAGTTTTTTCATTTCTTTATTCCATTTCTGATTAATAATGCGTCGATTGTAGGCTCTTGTCCACGGAAGCGTTTATAGAGAGCCATCGGATGCTCCGTTCCGCCTTTGGAAAGGATATTCTCGCGGAAGGAGGCGGCGGTCTCCGGGTTGAAGATGCCCGTCTGCTTGAATAGCGAGAAAGCATCTGCATCCAGCACCTCTGCCCACTTGTAACTATAATATCCGGCAGAATATCCTCCGGCAAAGATATGGGAGAATTGTGTGCTCATGCAGGCTTCTGCCACAGAAGGCAGAATCTGTGCTTTTTCCCAAGCCTTCTTTTCATAGGCTTTCACGTCACCTTCAAACGGGGTATTGCGTGTGTACCAGGCCATATCGAGCAAGCCGAAACTTACCTGGCGGAGGCAGGCGTACGCCGCATTGAAGTTGGATGAATCCACGATGCGCTGTACCAGTTCGTCCGGTATCAGTTCTCCGGTCTGATAATGGCGGGCAAACGTATGGAGGAATTCCTTTTCGATGGCGAAGTTCTCCATGAATTGGGAGGGGAGTTCTACAAAGTCCCAATATACGTTGGTTCCGCTCAGGCTTCCGTAGGTGGAATTGGCAAACATACCATGCAGGCTGTGTCCAAATTCGTGCAGGAAGGTTTCTACTTCGTCGAAGGTCAGCAAAGCAGGCTTGCCCTGTGTCGGTTTGGTGAAGTTCATCACGATGGATATGTGGGGACGGCTGTTCTCGCCGGTTTTTTCGTCAATCCACTGTTCCTTGTAGCTGGTCATCCAGGCTCCCGAGCGCTTGCCTGCCCGGGGGTGGAAGTCGGCATAGAACACGGCTAGGAATTTCCCGTCTTTGTCGAATACCTCGTAAGCATCCACATCCTTATGATAGACGGGAATATCCGGATTCTTCTTAAAGGTGATGCCGTACAGCTTGGTGGCAAGACCGAATACGCCTTTCTTCACATTGTTCAGCTCAAAGTAAGGGCGGAGCAGCTCATCGTCAATATTGAACTTCCGGTCTTTCAGTTTATGAGAATAGTACGCCCAGTCCCACGGCATCAGAGCGAAGTCTTCTCCTTCCGTCTGGCGTGCCAGGGCTTGCACCTCGGCATATTCTTGTTTGGCGGTAGGCGTGTAAGCCTCCAGCAGTTGGTCCAGCAGCTTATACACGGACTCACTGTTCTGTGCCATGCGCTCCTGTAGGTTGTATTCGGCAAAGTTGTCATACCCTAAGAGTTGGGCAATCTCCATACGGACATTGGCCAGTTTTTTTACGATTTCCAGGTTGTTGCTGGCATTGTTGTGCGTACATTTCGTATTATAGGCCATATACAGCTCATGACGCAGGTCACGGTTGTCCGCATACGTCAGGAAAGGGCCATAGCTGGGAGCCTGCAAGGTGAATACCCAGCCTTCGACGCCTTTTTCTCCGGCTGTCTCTGCAGCGGCTTCTATGGCGCTTTCCGGCAGGCCGGAAAGTTGGGTGGAGTCCGTAATCACCAGTTGGTAGTCGTTCGTCTCCTTCAGCGCATTCTCGCTGAATTGCAAGGTGAGCAGGCTGAGCTCCTGGCTCAAGGCGCGGTATTTGTCTTTTGCCTCGCCCTTGAGGTTGGCACCGCTGCGCACAAACCCGTTGTAGATGTTCTCCAGCAGTTTCTTCTGTTCGGAGTTCAGCCCTTCCTTGTCTTGCTGTTCGTAGACGGTCTTGATACGGGCAAACAGCTT
Source organism: Bacteroides muris (ex Afrizal et al. 2022) (assembly GCF_004793475.1). Lineage (GTDB taxonomy): Bacteria > Bacteroidota > Bacteroidia > Bacteroidales > Bacteroidaceae > Bacteroides > Bacteroides muris. Next base: position 9,710 of record NZ_SRYZ01000028.1, read on the forward strand.
CTCGTCCAGGCTGATGTTGTTTTCGTGCTGGCTCATCAGCGGCATCATCTTGCGTGCAAGCTCCTGCAATTCGTCGTTGGTCTCCGCGCTAAGCAGGTTGCCGAACACGGTGCCGGCACGCTGGAGCATATCACCGGACTTCTCGTATGCCAATATGGTGTTGGCAAAGGTCGGAGCTTCGGGATTGCCGGTGATGGCATCGATTTCTGCCTGTTGCCTGCGGATGCCTTCGCGGATTGCCGGCTCAAAGTGGGTGATTTCTATCTTATCGAACGGAACGGCCCCGTGTAGTGTGGAGTACGTCTCGAAAAAAGGATTTTTCTGGTCGGTTGTACAACTTGTCATGATGCAGAACGAAATTAAAGTGAATATAAGTTTTTTCATGATTACTTTTATCAATAAAGCTCGAACTTCCTGCAAAGTTGCAAAAAAAACAGGCGACTTCATAGAAGCCGCCTGTTTTTTATTATTTTCTAACTGTATATTAGCAGTTAACCGATGCCATATGAGCAATCAGGTCGAGAACCTTGTTAGAATAACCGATTTCGTTATCATACCAAGATACAACCTTAACGAAAGTATCAGTCAAAGCGATACCAGCCTTAGCATCGAAGATAGAAGTACGAGTGTCACCCAAGAAGTCAGAAGAAACAACTGCATCTTCAGTGTAACCCAGAACACCTTTCAATTCGCCTTCAGAAGCTTCCTTCATGGCAGCGCAGATTTCAGCATAAGTAGCGGGCTTAGCCAAGTTAACTGTCAAGTCAACTACAGATACGTCCAAAGTCGGAACACGCATAGACATACCGGTCAGCTTGCCGTTCAATGCCGGAATAACTTTACCTACAGCCTTGGCAGCACCGGTAGAAGACGGGATAATGTTACCGGAAGCAGCACGACCACCTCTCCAGTCTTTCATAGAAGGACCGTCAACTGTCTTTTGAGTAGCAGTTGTAGAGTGAACGGTAGTCATCAAACCGTCAGTGATACCCCATTTGTCGTTCAATACCTTAGCGATAGGAGCCAAGCAGTTGGTAGTACAAGAAGCGTTAGATACGAATTGAGTACCCTTAACGTAAGTCTTTTCGTTAACACCGCAAACGAACATCGGAGTGTCATCCTTAGAAGGAGCAGACATTACAACATATTTTGCGCCAGCTTCGATGTGAGCTTGTGCTTTGTCTTTGCTCAGGAACAAACCTGTAGATTCTACAACATATTCTGCCTCTACTTCGTTCCATTTCAAGTCAGCCGGGTTTCTTTCTGCAGTGATGCGGATAGCCTGGCCGTTAACGATCAATTTGCTGTTTTCAACATCTGCTTCGATAGTACCGTCGAATTGGCCGTGCATAGTATCATACTTCAGCATGTAAGCCAAGTAATCTACCGGGCAAAGGTCGTTGATACCTACGATCTGAATATCGTTTCTCTTCATTGCAGCGCGGAAAACGAAACGTCCGATACGTCCGAATCCATTAATACCTACTTTAATCATTTTGTTTAAACTTTTAAGGGTTTTATAATGTTTAAAAATAAACTTTCGTCTATAAATTGCATTTCTTCCAGATTTGCGGTGCAAAAGTAAGAAAATGTTTTTATATTCGTAACCAAAATCATAATTAAATAATTGAAAAGATGGGAAAATGTTCGTTTTTACAGGAATTTAAGGCTTTTGCCATGAAGGGCAATGTGATAGATATGGCTGTCGGCGTGATTATCGGTGGGGCATTCGGAAAAATCGTCTCTTCCATTGTGGCAGATGTGATTATGCCTCCTATCGGATTGCTGGTGGGCGGTGTCAACTTTACGGATTTAAAGTGGGTGCTGAAACCGGCTGTTTTGGAAGATGGAAAAGAAGTGGTTGCTGCTGTTACGTTGAATTATGGTAACTTCCTTCAGGTAACTTTTGATTTTCTGATCATTGCCTTCTCCATTTTCATGTTCATCAAGTTGCTGACCAAGCTGACTGAAAAGAAGAAAGAAGAGGCACCTGCCGCTCCTCCGGCTCCTCCAGCACCGAGCAGGGAAGAGGTGCTGCTGACCGAAATCCGTGACTTGCTGAAAGAACGGAAGTGATTGTGGCTCTGTGCGCCTGCCTCTTGGACGGAGAGATGCGGAGTATAGGAGTGAATGATGATTGAAAGCCTTTTAATATGTAATTGAAAGCCTTTTAATAAAGCATTGTAAGGCTTTCAATCAATCTTCTTCCTGCGGGATGGCCGGCCTGACTTCCGGCTTGTATGAATCTCAAATAACGAAAAAATTATGTTCTTTAAGAAAAGCCGTGCCAAAATAGCGGGAAAATTCAAATGGTTTCCTCGTGCGTGTGTGTTGAAGCATCCTGTGAATACGCAAGAATTGGGCGAAGCCATCAGTCGCAAATGCACGGTAACCCCGGCTGATGTGCATGCCGTTATCCGTGCCATGCCCGAAGTGATGGCGTTCTATCTCGAAAACGGGCGCAGTGTGCATCTGGACGGTCTGGGGTCGTTCTACTACAAACTGAGTTGTGCCGGAAAAGGGGTGGACAGCCCCGAAGAGGTAAGTGTAGAGCAGGTGCGGGCAGTGCGTGTGCAGTTCATTCCCGAGCGGAGCAAACAAGCGGACGGTTATCGCCGTGTGTTGGGTGAAGGCGTGGAATTGGTGGAGTTCGGGAAATAAATCGCAGATTTTACGAAATATTCCCTTACTTTTTTCTACTTTTGCAAATCATTTATTAAAGTCTATACGGATTTATATGCAAGAGAAGATTGTTATTCTTGATTTCGGTTCGCAAACCACGCAGCTCATCGGCCGTCGGTTGCGCGAATTGAATGTCTATTGCGAGATTGTGCCTTACAACAAGTTTCCATACGGAGATGAGAGTGTAAAAGGAGTTATCCTTTCGGGTAGCCCCTTTTCGGTTTATGATGAGAGTGCATTCAAGGTAGATTTGAGCGGGATTCGCGGGAAATACCCCATCCTGGGTATCTGCTACGGTGCACAGTTCATCTCTTACAGCAACGGCGGACGGGTGGAACCAGCCGGTACCCGCGAGTATGGGCGTGCCCATCTCGGCTCGTTCGATTCGGAGAACGTCCTTTTTAAAGGGGTAAGGAAGAATACACAGGTGTGGATGAGCCACGGAGACACGATTACCGCCATTCCCGATAACTTTAAGCCTATAGCTTCTACGGATAAGGTGGCGATTGCCGCCTACCAGGCAGAAGGTGAAGACATGTGGGGAGTGCAGTTCCATCCGGAAGTATTCCATAGCGAGGATGGTACGCAGATGCTGCGTAACTTTGTGGTAGACGTTTGCGGTTGCAGCCAGAGCTGGAGCGCTGCATCGTTTGTAGATACCACTGTGGCCGAACTGAAGGAGCAGCTTGGCAACGACCGCGTTATCCTGGGACTGAGTGGCGGTGTTGATTCTTCGGTAGCCGCCGTGTTGCTGCATCGTGCCATCGGCAAGAACCTGACCTGCATCTTCGTAGACCACGGGCTGCTTCGTAAGAATGAGTTCAAGAATGTGATGAACGACTACGAGTGCTTAGGGTTGAACGTGATTGGCGTGGATGCCAGCGAGAAGTTCTTCAAGGATCTGGAGGGAGTGACCGAGCCTGAGCAGAAGCGTAAAATCATCGGCCGCGATTTTGTCGAAGTCTTCGATGCCGAAGCGCACAAGATAACCGATGCCCGCTGGTTGGCACAAGGCACCATTTATCCCGACCGTATCGAGAGTCTGAACATTACGGGCAAGACCATCAAGAGCCATCACAACGTGGGCGGTCTGCCCGAGGAGATGAACCTCCGTCTGTGCGAGCCGTTGCAGTGGCTGTTCAAGGACGAAGTACGCCGCGTGGGACGCGAATTGGGAATGCCCGAACATCTGATTACCCGTCATCCTTTTCCTGGTCCGGGACTGGCTGTCCGTATCCTGGGGGATATAACACCGGAGAAGGTGCATACTTTGCAGGAAGCCGACGATATTTTCATCCAGGGCTTGCGCGACTGGAAAGTGGAGGATGCCGACGGCAACGAGACATCGCTCTACCATCAGGTGTGGCAGGCTGGTGTCATTCTTCTGCCCGTACAGAGTGTGGGCGTCATGGGCGACGAACGTACCTACGAACGTGCAGTGGCCTTGCGTGCCGTCACTTCCACCGATGCCATGACAGCCGACTGGGCGCATTTGCCCTATGAATTCTTGGGCAAGGTGTCCAACGACATTATAAATAAGGTGAAAGGCGTGAACCGCGTCACATACGACATCTCTTCAAAACCACCCAGCACAATAGAGTGGGAGTGAGATTGACCAATGATAGTGATGAGGGTGTGTCAAAACCTTCTCTTTAACAAAATCATCCTTGCTACAGATATCTGTGACAGGGGTGATTTTCATATTTTTGGTGTTTTGGCACATTCCCGTTTTTTATAAATAGAATAATAATGAATAGAACGATGAAACTTTTATGTATGATTGCTGTCTTTTTGTGCTTCCCCTGGGTAGCCTCTGACGCACAAAAGCAGGATTGGGGAAATTTGAAACGCTATGCAGAGGCAAACAAGGAATTGCTGCGAAAGGGAAAGCAAAAGAACCGGGTGGTTTTTATGGGAAACTCCATCACGGAAGGATGGGTGGCAAACGATGCCGCTTTCTTTGAGGACAACGGTTATGTGGGCCGTGGCATAAGCGGGCAGACCTCTTCTCATTTTCTGCTCCGTTTTCGCGAAGATGTCATCAAGCTTGCTCCGGCGCTGGTCGTGATAAACGCAGGTACCAATGACGTAGCGGAAAATGCAGGCGCTTATAATGAAGAATACACTTTTGGAAATATAGTGTCTATGGTAGAGTTGGCACGGACCAATAAGATAAAGGTGATTTTGACCTCTGTGCTGCCTGCTGCTGCCTTTGGCTGGAACCCTTCTGTCAAGGATGCTCCTCAAAAGATAATGCAGTTGAATGCCAGAATCCGGAAGTATGCCCGGGAAAACAAGATTCCTTATGTCGACTATTACAGTGAGATGGTAGAAGTGGAAGGCGGTAATAACGCCTTGAACCCCTCGTATACCAAAGACGGGGTACACCCCACTTTGGAAGGATATAAAGTGATGGAAACCTTGATAAAGAAAGCGATAGACAAGGTGCTGTAGTAAACCCCGGCTCAGGTGGCTATAAGAGCTTTTCCGCGTCGGGAATCATTATCTCGCCTCTGCGCAGTTCGAGCAGGCCTTTCTCCTGCATGCTGTTCAACGCTCTCGATACTCCCATGCGGGTATCATTGACTACCTGGGCCAATTCTTCCATTTTAATTTTCAGTATTTTCCTGCCCGACGGACGTTCGGTATGTGTCAGGATAAAGTTGCCGATACGTTTTTCAAGGTTGTCGGCGGTTTTCGCCCAAAGACGGTTGTTCAGGCTTTGGGCGCGGTTGCTGATGATATTCATGTAATTCAGGCGGAATATGTCGTATCTGAACAATTCGCTCATGGCGAAAGCCTTGCTGATGCTTACGGTGTGGGTTTCTGTCTGAGCTGTGTGGGTTGAAACGTAGGAGGTGTTCATTCCGAACAAAGATTGCGGCTCTATGACGTAGGGTGCCTGATAATATTCCGTGAAACTGTATGATGCATCCGCAGATGATGTGTATGAGGAAACTTCACCCTTCAATACAAATATCAGTTGACTGCATGTGTCGCCTGCTTTCACAATGACTTCGCCTGCCTTGTGCTTCGTAAAGTCCAGTTTTACTTTTCCCAGGATATTGGTAAAGTCTTCTTGTGCGAGTCCTTGAAAGAGTGGCAGTTGCAATAATGTATCAAACATTGTATTCATAATGCTTTTTCTTCTTGTTTTGAAACAAAAATAGACATTATCAAGGTGTACTGTAAACTCTTTACCCCTCTTTTTGTTTTTTTATTGTTTCTTAAACGTGCTATTCAATCCTTGTAGACGAATCCTCGTTCTTTTTCTCTTCCTTCCTATCGTCCTCATCCTCATTGTCTTCCTTATCTTCCTCATCGTCTTCCTCGTCTTCCTCTCCGGCAAACGGGTCAGGCCGTTGGGGACCGTATCCCATAAAGCCTATGGCACACAACGTGCCTGCTATGGCTCCACTGAGGTGCCCTTCCCAGGAAGTGGTCGTCTTGGCAAACTGAGGGAACATGTTCCATACCAGGCCGCCATATAGAAACGTTACCAGCAATGAAATGGCGGTGAGCGGTACGTGCCTGCGCAGTATGCCGCTGAAGAACAGAAAGAATGCCAGTCCGTATATGATGCCGCTGGCTCCGATATGCCATCCCGGTTTCCCTATAAGAAAGGTAAGCGTACCGCATCCTATCCAAATGGCAAAAAAGATGTAGGGGGCTATGTGGCGGTAGAAATAGAACAGGCACCACATCAGGAAAAAAAGTGGAATCGTATTGGCGAACAGATGCTTGAAACTGCTGTGTACCAGTGGGTGTGCGAAAATTCCGAACATGCCCCGCTGTTCCATCGGATATACTCCCAGTTGCGTGAAGTTCCAATCCATGCCTATCTCCAAAAACTTCAAAATGTATAAAATGAATAGCAGGAATAGAGGTATAACCGCTGCCAATGCCATTTTCTGTATGTCATGCTTCATATTTCGTACGTTGATTGCTATTTTTGTACAATACTACGGAATATTTGACGAAAACCGAAAAAAAACTGACTTTTTATTTTGGCTATAAGCTTTAATTCGTATTTTTGGGCATCGCTACATGGCTTGTAGCGCATATACCGAAATAATTAACCTTTAAATAATGCACAACTATGAGTTATTTACGATTTGACAAGACCCTGATGATTAATCTGCAAGAATCTTTGCCAAGGGAGATCTTGCGGACGAATAGATCAGGAGCCTATCATTGTACAACAATTGTAGATTGTAACACACGCAAATATCACGGTCTGTTGGTGATACCAGTCCCCAATCTCGATGATGAAAACCATGTGCTGCTGTCTTCTTTGGATGAAACTGTAATTCAGCACGGTGCGGAGTTCAACTTGGGGTTACATAAGTATCAAGGAAATCACTTCAGTCCCAACGGACACAAGTACATCCGAGAGTTCGACTGTGAAAACATCCCGACAACTACTTATCGTGTAGGAGGCGTCATCCTTCGTAAGGAAAAGATTTTCGTACATCATGAAAATCGGATTCTGATTCGTTATACCTTGGTCGATGCCCATTCGGCAACCACACTCAGATTCCGCCCTTTCCTGGCATTCCGCAGTGTGCGCGAGTACACGCACGAAAATGCGCAGGCAAGCCGCGACTACCAGTTGGTGGAGAATGGCATTAAAACTTGCATGTATCCCGGTTATCCTGAGTTGTTCATGCAGCTCAACAAAAAGAATGAGTTCCACTTTCAGCCTGACTGGTATCGTGGTATCGAGTATTCTAAAGAACAGGAACGCGGATATGACTTCAACGAAGACCTTTATGTGCCGGGATATTTTGAAGTGGATATAAAGAAAGGTGAAAGCGTGGTCTTCTCCGCCGGTATCTCCGAGATTTCTCCCCGTAAGTTGAAGCAGACGTTTGAGTCTGAGGTGGCCGACCGCACTCCGCGTGACAGTTTCTACCACTGTCTGAAAAATTCGGCGCACCAGTTCCACAACAAGCAGGGAGAGGAGCATTATGTGCTTGCAGGCTATCCCTGGTTCAAGTGCCGCGCCCGTGACTTGTTCATCTCTTTGCCTGGTCTTACTTTGGCCTTAGGCGAGCAGGATGAATTTGAAGACGTGATGAAAACAGCGGAAAAGGCTATCCGCGAGTTTATCAATGGAGAACCTTCCTCCTACAAGATATACGAAATGGAGCATCCGGATGTGCTGTTGTGGGCTGTCTGGGCTTTGCAGCAGTATGCCAAGGAGACTTCGCGTGAAAATTGCCGGCAGATGTACGGTAATCTTCTCGAGGAGATTGTTGACTATATCCGTGAACGCAGGCACGACAATCTCTTCCTGCACGAAAACGGACTGTTGTATACCAATGGCACCGAAAAAGCGGTTACCTGGATGAATTCCACCGCCAATGGCCGTCCGGTTATTCCGCGTACGGGCTACATTGTGGAAGTGAATGCACTGTGGTATAATGCCTTGCGTTTTGTGGCCGATATGGTTCGGGAGGGAGGCAATGAAATTCTTGCCGATACTCTGGACGCTCAGGCGGAAATAACCGGAAAGTCTTTCGTAAACGTTTTCCGCAATGAGTATGGTTATCTGTTCGACTATGTGGATGGTTATATGATGGATTGGAGCGTACGCCCCAACATGATATTTACCGTTGCCTTTGACTATTCTCCTTTGGATAGGTCGCAGAAGAAGCAGGTGCTCGATATTGTGACGAAAGAACTGTTGACTCCGAAGGGCTTGCGTACTCTGAGCCCCAAGAGTGGCGGATACAATCCGAATTATGTAGGTCCCCAGATGCAAAGGGATTATGCCTATCATCAGGGTACGGCATGGCCGTGGCTGATGGGTTTCTACATGGAAGCATATCTGCGCATCTATAAAGTGAGTGGCGTGTCGTTTGTAGAGAGATACCTTATCGGTATGGAAGATGAAATGACTTCCCACTGTATTGGCGCATTGCCCGAACTCTTCGATGGTAATCCTCCGTTTGTAGGAAGAGGGGCAGTGTCATTTGCCATGAATACGGCAGAAATCCTGCGTATCTTGAAGTTATTGTCTAAATATAATTTATAAAAGGAGGAACGAAGATGAAAGTTTTAATGTTTGGATGGGAATTCCCTCCCAAAATATATGGTGGTCTTGCGGTTGCTTCTTATGGAATAACTAAGGGATTAAGTTTGCAGGGTGATGTGGAAACTACTTTCTGCATGCCCAAGCCGACGGGTGAAGAAGAGGATTTCTTGAAGATAGTGGGCATGAACCAGGTGCCCATCGTGTGGCGTGATGTCGATTACAATTATTTGAAGTCGAGGCTGACGCGCAACATGACACCGGAAGATTATTATTCTTTCCGCGACCATATCTATTCGGATTTCTCTTATATGCACGTCAATGACATAGGCTGCATGGATTTTGCCGGCGGTTATCCCGGCAACCTGCACGAAGAGATAAACAATTTCTCGGTGATTGCCGGAGTAGTGGCTCGCCAGCAGGAATTTGATATTATCCATGCCCATGACTGGCTGACGTATCCTGCCGGAGTACATGCCAAAATGGTGAGCGGAAAGCCGCTTTGCATCCATGTCCATGCTACGGACTTTGACCGCTCGCGTGGAAAAGTCAATCCTACCGTCTATTCTATGGAGAAGAACGGTATGGATTATGCCGACTGCATCATGTGTGTGTCCGAGCTGACCCGCCGCACGGTGATTGAGCAGTATCACCAGAACCCTAACAAAGTGTTTGCAATGCACAATGCTGTATATCCGCTTTCGCAGGAATATCAGGATATACCTCGTCCCGAACATACCAAGGAGAAGGTGGTTACCTTCTTGGGACGTATCACGATGCAGAAGGGGCCCGAATACTTTGTGGAAGCTGCTGCACTCGTGTTGAAACGTGCGCGTAACATTCGTTTCGTAATGGCCGGTTCGGGCGATATGATGAATGCTATGATTAATCTGGCAGCCGAACGGGGTATTGCCGACCGCTTTCATTTCCCGGGCTTCATGAAGGGAAAGCAGGTATATGAGGTTTACAAGAACAGTGATGTATTCGTTATGCCTTCCGTTTCCGAGCCTTTCGGTATCGCTCCATTGGAAGCCATGCAGTGTGGAACCCCTTCCATCATTTCCAAACAGTCGGGATGCGGTGAAATCCTTGATAAGGTCATCAAGACCGATTATTGGGACATTCATGCAATGGCAGATGCCATTTATTCCCTCTGCACCAATCCCGCTCTCTTCCGATATCTGCAGGAAGAGGGCAAGAAGGAAGTGGATGGAATTACGTGGGAAAAAGTAGGCTTGAGAATCCGCGCCCTCTACGAGGATGTGTTAAGAAACTATGGTAAATAACAAAAACAATAATAGAAATGAGAACTATCTGTCTTTATTTTGAAATACATCAAATTATTCATCTGAAACGTTACCGTTTCTTTGATATCGGTACCGATCATTATTACTACGATGATTATGCCAATGAAACCAGTATCAATGATGTAGCCGAACGCTCTTATATCCCGGCATTGAACACCTTGATTGAAATGGTGAAGAATTCCGGAGGTGCGTTTAAAGTGGCTTTCTCCATCTCCGGCGTGGCATTGGAGCAATTGGAGATACATGCGCCGGCTGTTATAGACCTGCTGCGTCAGCTCAGCGAAACGGGCTGTTGCGAATTCCTGGCTGAACCTTATTCTCATGGTCTTTCTTCTTTGGCCAACGAAGATTGTTTCAAGGAAGAAGTGATGCGGCAGAGTGCCAAGATGAAGCAAATGTTCGGTAAGGCGCCGAAGGTATTCCGTAATTCCAGCCTGATTTATAATGACGAGATTGGTGCGATGGTGGCAGCTCTGGGATTCAAGGGTATGCTGACGGAAGGAGCCAAGCATGTGCTGGGGTGGAAGAGTCCGCACTATGTATATCACTGTTCTATGAATCCTAACTTGAAGTTGCTGTTGCGTGACTTTAAGTTGTCTGACGACATCAGCCTGCGTTTCTCCAACTCTGAGTGGAGCGAGTATCCTTTGTTTGCCGACAAATATATCAGTTGGATTGATGCTTTGCCGCAAGAAGAGCAGGTTATCAATATCTTTATGGAACTTTCTGCTCTGGGTATGGCACAGCCGTTGTCTTCCAATATTCTGGAATTCCTGAAGGCATTGCCGTATTGTGCTAAAGAAAAGGGAATTACTTTCTCTACACCGACGGAAATCGTTACCAAACTGAAATCTGTTTCCCAGTTGGACGTTCCATACCCGATGTCTTGGGTGGACGAAGAAAGAGATACCAGCTGCTGGCTGGGTAATGTGATGCAGCGTGAAGCATTCAACAAGCTGTATAGTGTTGCCGAACGTGTCCATCTCTGTGATGACCGCCGTATCAAGCAAGACTGGGATTATCTGCAGGCAAGTAACAACTTCCGTTTCATGACTACCAAGCAAAGCGGTGTCGGTTTGAACCGTGGCATTTATGAATCTCCTTTCGATGCTTTCACCAATTATATGAATATTCTTGGTGACTTTATCAAACGTGTAGATTCTCTCTATCCGGTGGATATAGATAATGAAGAACTGAATGCATTGCTGACCACCATCCAGAACCAAGGTACCGAGATAGAGGAACTTCACAAGGAATTGGCGAAAGCGCAGACCAAACTGGAGAAGATAAAGGCTGCGGAAAAGAAAGAGAGCAAGGCTACAGCTAAATCTGCCGCTGAAAAACCGGCAAAGGCCAAGGCCTCTGCCAAAAAGCCTGCTGCTAAGAAAACAACTAAAAAGGCTGTTGAATAATATCGGCAGCTTGTCCCATCAATCATAAAAAAAGCCTTCCGTTCTACAATGAACGGAAGGCTTTTTTATGGAATATCTGTCAGTTACTTGTTGAAACTGGTGTATGTTACTTCTATCTTCAATGGAGATTTTACTTTACCGTTTTCTTCTTCCGGACCTCCTTTCAGTTTGGCATATCCCGGCTTGAGATCATGCTGGACACCGGTCATGGTTTTGTTGCCACTACTGTTTGTACTGTTGTCATAGGTAATGGAAACCGGAATCAGCAATACCTTATCCCAGTCTTCATTTTTTTTGTTCCAAGTTTTCTCCCACTCTGTCTCATTCCAAGAACTGCCGGCTTTATCTTTGGCGGCTTTCTTGGCAGCTTGTTTTTCGTTGATGCAAGTGGTAACCAACCGGGCTATGTTGCTGAATACGTATTGATTGGTGGCAAATGCATTGTGGGTTGTTGTAAATGAGGTGATATTATCCCTGACTTTGTTGTCTTCAAAGAAGCTCTTCAAGTCCTGCTTACGTATCAACAGCACGTCATTGGGGGCACTCATGCTATATTCGTAGTCGCTGTTTATATTGTAATTCGTGAAAGTCAACTTCACGGCATTCAGGGTGTCATTGGACAGTTTGTTGTATATTGAATCGTATGGCATGATAGCTTCGGTGAAGATACCGGCAGGAGATTTGATGTAAGTGTGTCCCGTCTCTTTTTGGGCCTTTTCCTTTATCAAATCGGAATTCAAGAACTGGTTTGCCTGGATAACTTCTTTGGTAGAAGCAAATATAGTATTGGTTATATATCTCAAGGAGTCGGTTCCGTCTTTCTTTTTGAGAGCTACACCGGTTGTATCGTTTGTGTAGTGTGTACAAAGTTCCATTTCCAAAGCTACGTAGTCTACATAAAGGATAGTTCCATCTCCCAAATCGCTCTTTACGTATACTCCTTTAAAGACCTTATCTATGAAGGTATCCGAATCCTTGAAGTATTCAGGATTTGCCCGATAAACCTTTAGTATCCTGTCTTCGCCAAAGGTCTTTTTATCCAGCGGGAATGTTACATTGGGATAGAAAGTATAATAACCGTTATTGTCTTTTTCAAATCTTACAGAGTCCGGAACAGATGTGTCGAAAGCTGAATAGGCCTTGCGTCCGAGCAGGGATTTGTCATCGTACTTGTTGTAGTACTCCTCCGGATTGATGTTGGTATAGCGGTTCTTGTCCAGCTTCTTGTCCAGTTCATAGATACTCATCCGGCATGCGTTCAGGGAGTCGCCGAACCAACTGGAATAATAGACAGCCAATTGTATTGAAACTACCGAGTCTCCTGCCATTGTACCGGTGGCTTTTGTCGGATTTCCTTCGCTGTCCCATTCAGTTTCCTTATACACTTCAGGAAGGGAGAAGTTCTCCGTGCAGTTCAATTCCGTGAGGAAACTTGTTTCGTAATAACCGAATTCCGGATCGGAAAACTTGCCTATATATCCGGTACTCGTCTTGGCAAATACGGAATCAACGGCAAATGAATGTGTTATTACATCAAAAGTTGTAGTATGCGCTGACATGCGGTCAGAATCGGGTAACATGCCCAAACCTAATGTACCGGTGTTGTCATCGCATCCAAAGAAAGTCAGGACTGCCAAAAGCAATGTTCCCAGATATCTTACTTTCATAGCTTTATTGTCTAAATCAATTTTATTTTTATTTTGTTTCCCATACTTTGTCGTAGAAGTCGTTGCAGGCTTCAGTAAAGTTTTCGGGAGATTGATATTCCAATACCGGTTTTCCGGATTCGCGGGCATAGTTCATCACTTCCTCATCGACATGCTTGCTTTGCTGGATAATGCCGTCGGAGAAGTCCGCAGCCAGTTTGCAAAGTGAAGCGTAGTCAATAGGTTCCTTCAATCCGGCAATATCTTTCTTGGTGATGCCTTTCAGCAACAGCTTGTTGGGGAAGTCTGCGTGGAAAGGTTGCTTGAAGTCATCTTCATAAAGAGAGAATACGACCTTGGCATCTCTGAAGGAAGGTTCGTCTTTGTAAGCTTTCTTGATATACAGAGGCGCCAAAGCGGTCATCCAGCCGTGGCAGTGGATGATGTCAGGACACCAGCGCAGTTTCTTCACTGTCTCCAGTACACCGCGGGCATAGAAGATGGCGCGGGCATCATTGTCTTCATACTCTTCACCGTTTTCATCCATTGCCTGCAAGCGGTTTTGGAAGTAGTCGTCATTGTCGATGAAGTACACTTGCATACGTGCAGACTGGATAGAGGCAACCTTGATGATGAGCGGGTGGTCGGTATCGTCAATGATGAGGTTCATGCCAGAGAGTCGTATCACTTCATGCAGCTGGTTTCTGCGTTCGTTGATATTTCCCCATTTGGGCATAAACGTTCTGATTTCTCTGCCTTTTTCTTGAATAGCCTGAGGTAGGTTTCTGCCTACGAGGGACATTTCGGATTCTGAAACGTAAGGAGTAATTTCTTGGGTTATAAATAAAACCTTGTTCGCCTTTGTCATAATAACAATGTTCTCAATTATTTTGCAAAGATATAAAAAAAAGCGGGCAATAAAGCAAACGTAGCCTGTCTATAATTCCTTATGAATTGTTAACTGTTTGTTTTTCAGCGATTAAAATGCTTGGAACTTGGCTGAAAAGTGTATTGGGTTTTGCATTAATTTGCGATATTTCTTCTTTATATGCTAAATAATGGTTTATTTTGCACCGCTTTTTGCGAACAACCAAGTTATCATATAACCAATTAAAATGGAAATAGTACATACTATCAAGGACTTGCAGGCCGGACTTTCGGCTTTGAGAGCCCAAGGAAAGAAGGTAGGTCTGGTGCCTACGATGGGTGCTTTGCATGCCGGTCATGCCTCATTGGTGAAACGTTGTGTGGCAGAAAATGACGCTGCCGTAGTAAGCGTTTTTGTAAATCCGACTCAGTTTAATGACAAGAATGATTTAGTGAAATATCCCCGTACGCCGGAGGCTGACTGCCGTCTGCTGGAAGCGTGTGGAGCTACATTTGTCTTTGCACCTTCGGTGGAGGAGATGTATCCGGAACCGGATACCCGCCGTTTCAGCTATGCGCCGCTGGACACAGTGATGGAAGGGGCATTCCGTCCGGGGCATTTTAACGGTGTCTGCCAGATTGTGAGCAAGCTGTTTGATGCGGTGAAGCCGGATTGTGCCTACTTTGGCGAGAAAGATTTCCAGCAGTTGGCCATTATCCGCGAGATGGTCCGCCAGATGAAGTATCCTTTGGAAATTGTAGGGTGTCCGATTGTGCGTGAGGAAGACGGGTTGGCTCTGAGCAGTCGCAATGCCCGTTTGTCTGCCGAAGAACGCAAAAATGCACTGAAAATTTCGCAGACTTTATTTGAAAGTCGTACCTTTGCAGCCTCACACACGGTAGCTGAGACACAGAAGTTTGTGGAAGACACCATCGCAGCCGCCCCCGGATTGCGTTTGGAATACTTTGAACTGGTGGATGGCAATACCTTACAGAAGATTGCCGATTGGGAGGAAACTTCTTATGCTGTGGGTTGCATCACAGTGTTCTGCGGGGAAGTCCGTCTGATTGATAATATCAAGTACAAAGAGCCTGCTGCCTTGTAATTTATGATTAGTAATTCGTAATTTATAAAGATATGATGATTGAAGTGTTGAAGTCGAAAATCCATTGTGCCCGCGTCACGGAAGCGAACCTGAACTATATGGGAAGCATCACGATCGATGAAGATTTGATGGATGCCGCCAACATGATTGCCGGCGAGAAGGTGTATATAGCCGACAATAATAACGGTGAGCGTTTTGAAACCTACATTATTAAGGGCGAGCGTGGTTCTGGCAAAATTTGCCTGAACGGTGCGGCAGCCCGCAAGGTGCAACCTGATGACATTGTTATTATCATGTCCTACGCGCTGATGGACTTTGAAGAAGCCAAGTCGTTCAAGCCGACGGTGATTTTCCCCGACCCGGCAACGAACAAGGTAGTGAAGTAGTCTCTTTATTGAAATATAGAAATAAAGCCTCGTTTGCAATTTATCTGTAAATGGGGCTTTGTTTTTACTTCTGATACTTCTCCGCAGGGTTCGTATGAGAATGAGGAGCCGATTTAGTCTTGTCGAGTAAATACAGAATCTCAGTTTGGACATCGAAATTATATCTTTGGTAATCCTGATAGGTGGGCATCAGGTCCGGATAAAGTGTGTGGGCACACCGGTCTTTGCCCGGAAAGCATATTTGTATGGAGTTGGAGATAGAGCCTTGCATACCGGTATAGGGTAGCCGGAATAAGGTTTGTTCCATATAGGTATTTGCCAGTTCTTTTACCAGATACCGAAAGTCTGAAGCAAGGGAATCCCCGTTTAGGGGCTCTTGGGCGCTTGCCAATAGGGAAGCCAGGCAGAGAAGGAGGGATAGATGAATACGTTTCATTTTCTTGAAATATTAAATTGTATGTTAGAAGGGGAAAGCAGAGGGAGAGGTTGTAGTAGAATAAAAAAGGTGGAGTTCGTATGTCTCCACCTTTCATGACAGATTCTTATTTTTTTAGCTGTTCGTTCATCGCTGCTGCTGCCTTTCGTCCGTCTCCCATGGCAAGGATTACGGTAGCACCTCCGCGGACAATGTCGCCTCCGGCAAAGATGGTCGGGATGGACGACTGCATATTATCATTGACGGCAATCGTTCCCTTCCGGCCCAATTCCAATCCCTTGATGGAGCTTGGGACAATCGGGTTGGGAGATACACCTACGCTGACGATGGCAAGGTCGATGTCGATGGTTTCCGTGGCTCCGGGGATGGGTACGGGACTACGACGTCCGCTGGCATCCGGTTCACCCAACTCCATCTTCTGAAGCACCACTTGTTTTACTTTTCCTTGTTCGTCGGCGATGTATTCAATCGGGTTGTGGAGGGTCAGGAACTCTACGCCTTCTTCCTTGGCATGCTTCACCTCCTCGATACGTGCCGGCATTTCTTCTTCCGAGCGGCGGTAGATAATCAGGGCGCGCTCTGCACCGAGGCGGCGTGCAGTACGCACAGAGTCCATGGCAGTATTGCCGCCACCTATCACGGCTACGCATTTACCGAAAGGAACCGGTGTATCGGAATCTTCACTTGCCGCATCCATCAGGTTGACACGGGTCAGGTATTCATTGGACGAGAGGATATTGATGGAGTTCTCGCCGGGGATATTCATAAAGTTGGGCAGTCCTGCACCCGAAGCTACGAATATGCCCTTGAAGCCTTCTTCTTCCAATTGTTCCACGCTGAGCGTCTTGCCGATGATACAGTCTTTGACGAATTCCACTCCCATTTTGGCAAGGTTGTCAATTTCCACATCCACCACCTTGTTGGGCAGGCGGAACTCCGGAATGCCGTATTTCAATACACCGCCGATCTCGTGCAGTGCTTCGAAAACGGTCACGTCATAGCCATACTTTGCCATATCTCCGGCAAACGACAGACCTGCAGGTCCCGAACCGATGACGGCAACTTTGATACCGTTCTTTTCCTTGATTTCCGGTATGGAGATTTGTCCGCTTTCCCGTTCGTAGTCGGCGGCAAAACGTTCCAGATAGCCGATAGCTACCGGCTTCTCGTTCATCTTCAGATGGATACATTTGGATTCGCACTGCTTCTCCTGCGGACAGACGCGACCGCAGACTGCGGGCAGTGCACTGGTTTCTTTCAGGGTCTTGGCAGCTTCGAGGAATTCGCCGCGCTCGATGTTCTTGATGAAGCGGGGGATGTCGATGCCTACGGGACAACCTTCCGTACATCCGGGGTTGGCGCAGTCCAAGCAACGTTTGGCCTCTGTCAGCGCTTGTTCTTTCGTTAACCCTTGATTGACTTCCTCTTTGCGGCTGTGTGAGCGGTATTCTGCATCGAGTTCGTTCATCTCCACACGCGGAATTGCCGTGCGTTCTTTGGCCTTCATGGATTTGCGCAGTTCCTGGCGCCAGGCAGCGTTACGGCTTTTCTCGTCTTCTTTGTTCTCACCGGTGGCCTGGCAGGTTTGCGGTTCTTCCAGCTTGTGCATTTCTTCGCGTTCGATACTTTTGAAAGCGCCCATACGCTTCAGCATCTCGTCGAAATCCACTTGATGTCCGTCGAACTCGGGGCCATCTACGCATACGAACTTCGTTTTTCCGCCTATCGTGATGCGGCAGGCTCCACACATGCCCGTGCCGTCCACCATAATTGTGTTCAGCGATACGTCGGTGGGTATTTCATATTTCTTTGTCAGCAAACAAACAAACTTCATCATGATGGCAGGGCCGATGCAGAAGCATTTATCCACTTTCTCGCGTTTGATGACTTCTTCCACACCTTCCGTCACCAGACCTTTGCGTCCGTAGGAGCCGTCGTCGGTCATGATGATGACTTCATCGGAACTTTCGCGCATCTCCTTTTCAAGGATAATAAGTTCTTTGGTACGACCTGCCAGTACGGTAATGACACGGTTGCCGGCAGCTTTCAGCGCCTGTACGATGGGGAGCATGGGAGCTACGCCTACACCGCCTCCGGCACAAACCACGGTTCCGAAGTTGTCAATGTGGGTGGCTTGTCCCAACGGACCGACAACATCCGTAATGTAATCGCCTTCATTCAGTTCGCAAAGACGGGTAGAGGAGAGTCCGACTTCCTGAACCACCAGAGTGATGGTTCCCTTTACCGGGTCGGCTTCTGCAATGGTAAGCGGCATACGTTCGCCTTTTTCGCCTACGCGCACAATGACAAAATGTCCTGCCTTACGTGACTTAGCAATTAGCGGTGCTTCAATGACTAATTTGAATACCTTTTCTGAAAAATGTTTTTTGCTAATGATTTTATTCATTATCTAATGATTTTGTTGGTATAATTACGTAATTACTGTCAGATTGATAGATTTTGCAAAGATAAGGGTTATTTGTTAATAACAAAGAAAGGGGGATGGAAAAAATGATGGAGGTGAGGGAGTTGAGGGGATGGCACGCAGATGACACAGATAAGGCAGATGACCACAGATTAATTATTTATAGCAACAATTATCTGTGGTCATCTGCCTTATTTGTCATCTGCGTGCTATTCTCTTTTTATAGCACAAAAGATGCGGCTTTTAGTCAATTATCTCGAATCCGGTATACGGTACCAATGCTTTCGGAATGCGGATTCCTTCCGGAGTCTGATTGTTTTCCAGCAAGGCGGCAACGATACGTGGCAGAGCCAGTGCAGAACCGTTCAGCGTATGGCAAAGCTCTGTTTTCTTTTCTGCCGTGCGGTAGCGGCATTTCAGACGGTTGGCTTGATAAGTGTCAAAATTGGAGACGGAACTTACTTCCAGCCAACGTTTTTGTGCTTCGGAATACACTTCGAAGTCGAAGCAGAGGGCAGCTGTAAAACTCATGTCACCGCCACAAAGACGAAGAATGCGGTAGGGCAGTTCCAGCTTCTGGAGCAATCCTTCCACATGGTCCAGCATTTCCTGATGAGACTGCTTGGAATGTTCGGGCTTGTCAATGCGCACCAGCTCTACTTTGGAGAATTCGTGCAGACGGTTCAGGCCGCGTACATCTTTTCCGTATGAGCCGGCTTCGCGACGGAAGCATTGGGTATAAGCGCAATTCTTGACGGGCAACTGCTTTTCGTCCAGAATCACATCGCGGTAGATGTTTGTTACCGGAACTTCGGCTGTAGGAATCAGATATAAGTCGTCCACTTCGCAATGGTACATTTGTCCTTCTTTATCGGGTAGTTGCCCTGTACCATAGCCGGAAGCAGCGTTCACCACTGTCGGCGGCATAATTTCCGTATAGCCCGATTTGCGTGCTTCGTCCAGGAAGAAGTTGATGAGGGCGCGTTGCAATTGTGCGCCTTTACCTTTATATACAGGGAATCCCGCGCCTGTAATCTTAACGCCCAAGTCGAAATCAATCAGGTCATATTTCTTGGCCAGTTCCCAGTGGGGCAGGGCATCTTTGGGAAGTTCGGTTTCCATGCCTCCCATTTTCTCCACCACATTGTCGTCGGCGCCTACTCCTTCGGGCACGCTATCGTAGGGAACGTTGGGAATGGTGTAAAGCAAAGTCTGCAAATCATTGGCAGCCTGCTCCATATTGGCCTGCAATTCTTTGTTGGCCTCTTTCAGTTCGGCCACACGGCTCTTGGCGGCTTCCGCTTCTTCTCGCTTACCCTCCTTCATCAGTTGTCCGATGGATTTGGAGAGTGAGTTGGCTTCCGCCAGGTTTTTATCTAAGAGGGTTTGGTTGGCTTTTCTTTTGTTATTGAAGTCCAGCACTTGTGCAATGGTTTCTTTTGCATTCTTGAAGTGCTTCTTTTCCAGTCCGCGGAGAACCGCGTCGGTGTTTTCTGTAATCTGTTTGATGGTAAGCATATTCTTATATACAATTTAAATACTCTGATTTTGAGGGCAAAGATAACGCAAATAGCAGGCAATACAAAAAGATAGTTGCTTATTTTTTGTATTGCCTGCTATTTGCGTGGTTTTATCTTCCTGTCATTTCACAACTTCATAGAATGCGATAATCGGATTGCCGGAATCGGGATTGTAGCTGCGGAATATTTCAGGATAATCTTTGTCTGGTTCATTGGCTAAAGCCCACTCGATGGTTTCCGGGGTTATATACCCCCAGAATCGGTTTTTGTACACTCCGTTGATTAATCGGTAAAAGGGAACTTCTCTTCCTGCTTTGTCCGCCAGTCTTTTTCCACAATATATCTGCTTTTTCCGGGATAGGTCATAGAGGACAACTTGCAGATAGCCGCCTTTATAAAACTGGAAATAAAGCAAATTTTCGCACTTGTATATACATTCTATTCCCAAAGAGTAGGCTGATTTCATGAGTCCCATCTCATTTGCTTTTTCTTCAATCTTCGAGAATGGCAATGGATTGGGAATCTTTATCTCGTAAACGGCCTTTAAACCATTCGGGCTTAGTTTGTAGACTATGTTATCGAAGTTTCTGCAATAGTATAGTACGGAATCATTGTAACTGAACGGCTGTGGTGTGGCACTGAAATGATATTCGGCTTCTGCTTGATTGTGTGCAAAATAGCGTTGAACAATATCAGTGCCGTTTTTTGATAATAATAGGGAATAGTGCAGTGTACTGTCGTTGGGGTAATTACTGTGAAACTGATTATCGTAATAATAAACTCCATCCGATGAAGCCATTGCACCGGGATTGGGCTTGGGAAACTTCTCTGTTTTAATATGTTTCCCATTATCGGAGTTATAATATAGCAGTGTCGTCTTCGGGTTGTCGTAAATAACCAGTTCTCTGCTTTGCTCGTTTATTGCAAAAGCGCTGATACGTACATATTCTCCCGGTCCGGCCCCTACTGCATCTATCTTAAAGATGACATTGCCTTGCATGTCATAACAAACAATTCTGGAAAATGCATCAAGCACATATATTTTTTCGTTTTTTATCTGCACTTCCTTGATGGCGCCAATTAAAGGTTCGGCGGCCAGTTGAACATAAGAAGCGGCCTTGAGGTATTTTCCTAAGTACTCGAAATCATAGTCTTCTACTTCCACCGTTATGGTTTGTAGTCCTTCGGTGGATATATTCTCTGCTTGAAATAAGGATTCGTTACTTCTGTTCTTGTTTTGGCAAGAACAGAAAATAAGTAGGAAAGTTGTGATATAATATAGTTGTTTCATAATAGTTATTTTTTATTAAAAGACTCCACCACATGCTACTGAGGTACAAGAATATGGTACTACGCAAAATACGCAAACTCTTTCTACACTACTTTCAAACCATCCTCCACCTAATTCTAGTTTACACCTTCGGGTCTCAGGTTGATACCATTGATTGTCACCTTCACTCTCATTTTGGGCTAAGGCTTCAATATTTAGTAAATCAAAGTCGGTGATTAACGTGAGTTCGATATAAAGATTGAAATTATCAGTTTGAAAATTAGGAACATAGCGATAAAATCATTAAATTTATAGTATCCAATTATAACATTTAAGCGATTATCACTATGTTCTCAGAGGCTAAAGTTACGGAGATTTTTTGTATGGCAGATGATTTTTGCAAGGAATTTGCCAAAACGCAGGAAAAATATATGGTTGAAGACAAGAATCATAAGCATCGGAACAAGCCGAATCGGATGAGTGATGCGGAAATCATGGTCATCCTAATCCTGTTCCACTCAGGAGGCTTCAGATGTTTCAAGCATTACTACAAAGAATATGTATGCAAGCATCTGGCGCATCTCTTTCCCAAACGTGTGTCCTATAACCGTTTTGTGGAACTGGAAAAGGAAGTCCTGCTGCAGCTGACCATTTTCATCAAGGAAGTCCTGTTGGGCACTTGTACCGGTATCAGCTTTGTGGATTCCACCCCGCTGCGTGTATGCCGGAACCAACGCATATTGATTCACAAGACTTTTAAGGGTCTCGCTGAACGTGGAAAATGCTCCATGGGATGGTTCTTCGGGTTTAAGCTTCACCTGATTATCAACGATAAGGGTGAAATCCTCAATTTCATGTTCACGCCGGGAAATGTGGATGACCGTGAACCGCTGAAACAGACAAAGTTCCTGAAGAATATAAAAGGAAAACTCTGTGCGGACAAGGGGTATATCGGGCAAGCCCTGTTCGAGAACCTATTTCTTAATGGCATACACTTGATAACCAAAGTGAAGAACAACATGAAGAACTCCCTGATGAGCGTAGCAGACAAAATTCTGCTGAGAAAACGCGCTTTGATTGAAACGGTCAATGACGAGTTGAAGAACATCGCCCAGATAGAACACTCCAGACACCGCTCCTTCAATAACTTCATTGCCAACTCGCTCTCTGCCATAGCTGCATACTGCTTCTTTGAAAAGAAGCCCGCCATTGACGTTTGTTTTGTCAAAGACGGACAACTAACTATGTTTTAATTTATATCGAACTCACGTTGATTAATATTGATTTGCTATTTGATTAAAAAAATAAATTAGAAATGATAATAACCAAACTGGTAATAGCTAAAATAATAACTTTTCTTTTCATGGCATTTACAATTTAAAAGGTTAAACAATCATTAGAATATTTTTTTTTGTATTTGTTTGAAAATGCATAAAGGTAAATTCGGGCACTTCTTTGACTGGGAAGAAAATATCTCTAAGAGCCTGTTTAAAAATGCCTGAAACCTTTTTCTAAAGAGGTTTCCGTATCCGCCAGATTATTTCTTTCTTTGAAGCGACCAAACTTAAAAAAAGATGTATCAGACAGATTTAACGGAAACCGAGTGGCAATATATAACAAAAGTATTGAACCTGCAAGAAAGAAAGCGAAAATATGATTTGCGATTGATTTGGAACGCTATATTTTACCTGGTAAAGACAGGTTGTCAATGGCGGATGCTTCCTCTTGACTTTCCCAAGTGGCAGTTGGTCTATTACTACTATCGCAAATGGGCCTCTCAATTGGATTTTGACTTGTTGTTAGAGAAATTACGTGGGCATGTACGTGTGAAACGTGGTCAAAGCATGGCTTTCTTATTGCCGTTATGGTCACCATAGCTAATGTGCATGACAGTAAAGCCGCTTATTTGCTGATGAGGGTTCTTAAGGAGATGTGCTCCAGTGTAAAAAACATCCTTGTCGATGGAGGTTACCGAGGAGAACTTGTCGATAACATAAGAAAGAAATTCGGATATGTCATTCAGGTTGTTATCAGCGCGTACAAGGAACAGTGATTCAGACCCATTCAAAAGAGATGGATTGTGGAAAGAACATTCTCATGGATGGATTACAATAGAAGGCTCTGCCGAAACTATGAACTAACATTCGATTCGGCAGAGGAAATGGTCAAATTAGCCACTATAAGATTATTATTGAAGAAAATTTAAACAGGCTCTTATTGCCCACAAGATAGAATTTAGTTCGATTTCTTTTTCTGTTTGTTTTTGTATGCTACTTTTTAGGGTATAATGAAGTTGGAAATCGGATTTGACCGATAGAATCAATCCTATTGAAAGGACAAATATGATTATATAGGTCAATTGGGTTTTCATACTACCTGTTTTTCACAAATGTCGCGGAAAAAAATATCTTATTCTATTTTTTAATATTTTTTCTATATTTATTGCTATGCAACTCGTTTGAAGCATGTTGTATTATAATAAAGAAAGGCTGAACTCATTGAAGAATCCAGCCTTTCTTTTATTTCTTGTCTGTGAAACTTATGCTTCTGCATTTTCTGCGGGGATAACAGAAACTGAACGTCTGTCTTCCTTGCCCACTTTGAACTTTACAGTTCCATCTACTAAAGCGAAAAGAGTGTGGTCTTTTCCCATACCGATGTTGTCACCCGGATGGAATTCAGTACCTCTTTGACGAACGATGATGTTACCTGCCTTGCAAGTTTCGCCACCAAATATCTTAACGCCTAATCTCTTACTCTGTGATTCGCGGCCGTTCTTAGAACTACCGACACCTTTTTTATGTGCCATTTCTTCTTACTGTTTTAATTGATTAAGCTACTACTTCTGTGATTGTTAACTCTGTGAATTGTTGACGGTGACCGTTCAACTTGCGATAACCTTTTCTTCTTTTCTTGTGGAAAACGAGAACTTTATCGCCTTTTACCATGTTTGATACGACTTGGCAAACAACCTTTGCGCCTTCTACGGTGGGAGCACCTACGGTAATGTTGCCGTCTTTGTCTACCAAAAGAACTTTGTCAAACTCTACTGTTGTACCGTTTTCTGCATTCTGGATGTGGTGTACAAACAGTTTCTTGCCAGCTTCTGCTTTGAATTGCTGGCCGTTGATTTCTACAATTGCGTACATTTCTTATATATAATGTATAAGTTAGCTCCGTCGGGTGGTCTCTAATCACTTAGAAAGCACTTGGTCGAACCCGGTGCGGAATAATCGGGCACAAAAGTACTCTTTTTATTCTAATCGGGCAAATGTTCTTTTGCTTTTTTATTTTTTTGTATACATGGCTCTTTAATTTGAGGTAGCTAGAAGGAGTTTGGAGAGTGTAAACCTTTACTTGAGCATCCTGAAGTTGACAACTGTATATGGCAAGTTGACAGACTCTTGTGTCTAATCTGACAGACACTTGTGTTTAATCTGACAGACACCGGAGTCTGTCGCGATAGGCACCGGAGTCTGACAAACATGCCGGAGAAGGTGTTCACCGCCACTCTCCGAAGGGAAAAGAAGTTTCACCGGAAATGCCGATGGATAGGGCGTTTCAGAAAAAGGTGAAAGATATGGAAGCACAATAATGCAAGAGAAGGGTACGCCCAAAAACGTTGTCTATATTGAATAAGCCTCCGGCAATGTTTTTGAGAGTGTTACTCAACCGGTAGCGTGGAGTGTTGCGGCTTTGTCCGCAACGGTTGCAGTAGTTGCCGGTATAGGTGGTGCCGCAATTCAAGCGGGTGCAGGTTGCGTTACCGGCAGGAGGAGTTTTTCAATCTTGAATATGAGGAATGTTTCTCTTGTACTGTCGGCAGCTCTTCCAAAGTGCTCATTATTTTCCGGTGGGGGTACTTCTCCAGCTCTTTGACAGTGGTTACTCCGTGGGTAATCCCGGCAAAGTCTATTCCGGCTGCTTGGGCTGTTTCTGCATCTATCGTGCTGTCGCCTATATAGAGGGTCTCGGCTTTGCTGACATGCAGTCGTTTAATGGCAAGGAGCAGCCCTTCGGGGGATGGCTTGGCGGCTTTCACGTCTTCACCACCCACGATAATCTCCATAAAGTCTGCGGGAAAATGCTGGTCGAGGAGTTCCTTGATGCGGAATCGGTATTTGGTCGAGATGATTCCGATGCGGGCGCCGGAGTCCTTCAGCGCAGTCAGTACGGACTTGGTTTCCGGAAAAAGCATCGTATTGACAGTCATATGCGTGTCGGCCTCTTTTCGGTATTCCGCCTTGAATCCTGCCAGTTGTCCGGCATCTGTCATACCGGTGAGGATGGAAAAAGAGGCTTCCAGAGTCTTGCCGATAGTACGTTTGATGTCATCATCCGTCACCTCTGTATATCCGTGACGGGTCAGTACGTTGCGGAAACAAGTGACGATTCCGCGGGAAGAATCAGCAAGCGTATAGTCAAAGTCGAAAAGATAGGTCGTGTAATTCATTGTGACTTTTTGTGGCAAAGATAGTGTAAAGTATATTTTTGTAAAATTAAAAAGAGGATTAATCGGAAATTTGTATTATTTTTGTTTGCGTGAGTTCTGTTTAAAAGTTGCAAGATGTGTAAGTGTTTTCTTCGGTTGGGTTGTTACACTATACATGTTAACTCTATAATGTTATGAATTTAATAAAGTCTTATTGTTGGGTTGTAGTCTTTTCACTCTTTGGGGCATGTACCCCGCAAGTGTCGGACGTGAAAAGTGTGTCTTATACAAAGTTCGTGAATCCCTTTATCGGTACGGATTTTACCGGAAACACCTATCCGGGTGCCCAGGCGCCGTTTGGCATGGTGCAGCTCAGTCCTGACAACGGACTGCCGGGCTGGGACCGTATTTCCGGATATTTTTATCCGGACAGTACCATTGCAGGCTTCAGCCATACCCATCTCTCCGGAACCGGCGCTGGTGACTTGTATGACATCTCTTTTATGCCGGTGACATTGCCTTATAAGGAGGCGGAAGCTCCGCTCGGCATTCACTCTTTGTTCTCTCATTCGGAAGAATCGGCAAGCGCCGGATATTATCAGGTGCGTCTGAAAGATTATAATATAAATGTAGAGTTGACGGCCACCGAGCGTTGTGGCATTCAGCGGTATACTTTCCCAAAAGCCGATGCTGCCGTTTTCCTGAACTTGAGGAAAGCTATGAATTGGGATTTTACCAATGATTCTCACATAGAAGCTGTCGATTCGGTAACGGTGCAAGGTTACCGTTACTCTGACGGTTGGGCACGCGACCAGCGCCTCTACTTCCGTACACGTTTCTCCAAACCGTTTGCTGCGATGCAGCTCGATACGGCTGCCATAGAGAAAGAAGGCAAGCGGATAGGGACATCCGTCATTGCACGATTTGACTTCCGGACTAAGGAAGGGGAGCAGATTCTTGTCAGTACTGCCATTTCCGGTGTGAGTATGGAAGGGGCGGCACGTAATCTGGCAGCCGAAGTACCCGATGATGATTTCGACAAATACCTGGCTGCTGTGCAGGATGATTGGAACGAACATTTGTCCCGGATAGAAATAAAATGCGATGACCGCGATGAGAAAGTCAAGTTCTATACGGCTTTGTATCATTCGATGATTGCTCCTACCATTTACAGTGATGTGGATGGTGCCTATTACGGTCCAGACAAGCGAGTGCACCGGGCAGAGGGCTGGACAAATTACGGTACTTTCTCCTTGTGGGATACTTACCGTGCGGCTCATCCTCTCTATACCTTTATTGAGCCGGAGCGGGTGAACGATATGGTGAAGTCCTTCCTCGCTTTCTTCGAACAGAACGGCCGCCTTCCCGTATGGAACTTCCAGGGAGGTGAGACCGATATGATGATAGGATACCACTCTGTGCCGGTCATTGTAGACGCTTATCTGAAGGGTATTGGGGATTTTGATGCGAAAAAGGCCCTGGAGGCTTGTGTGGCTACTGCCAATATCGATTCCTATCGTGGCATCGGGCTGTATAAGAAATATGGCTATGTTCCTTATAATGTGACGGATTGGTATAATTCGGAAAACTGGTCACTTTCCAAGACTTTGGAATATGCATACGATGACTATTGCATAGCCCGTATGGCAGAGAAGCTGGGCGATAAGGAGGTTGCGGACGAGTTTTATAAGCGTTCCCGTAATTACCGGAATGTCTATAATCCGGTAAGTTCTTTCATGCAGCCCCGTGATGACAAGGGAGAGTTTATTCAGAACTTCTCGCCGGACGACTATACTCCGCACATATGCGAGAGCAACGGCTGGCAGTACTTCTGGTCTGTGCAGCAGGATATTGACGGTCTGATAGCTTTGACCGGAGGCAAGGAACGGTTTGCCCAGAAATTGGACAGCATGTTTACTTACAATCCTTCTTCAGATGATGAGCTGCCTATTTTTAGCACTGGGATGATTGGCCAGTATGCGCATGGAAATGAGCCCAGCCATCACGTCGTCTATCTGTTCAATGCTGTGGACCAACCTTGGAAAACCCAAAAATATGCAGCCCGGGTGATGCATGAACTCTATTTGAACACTCCTGCCGGTTTGTGTGGCAACGAGGATTGCGGACAGATGTCTGCATGGTATGTGTTCAGCGCGATGGGATTTTATCCGGTAGACCCGGTTGGCGGAAAATATGAAATCGGTACTCCCCTATATCCGGAAATGAAGATGCACCTGCCCGGTGGAAAGACTTTTACGGTACTGGCACCGGCGGTGAGCAAGGAAAACTGCTACATCCAATCTGTAAAACTCAACGGTAAGAGCTATAGTAAAAGTTATATTACGCATGAACAGATTATGGATGGAAGTGTTTTCGAATTTGAAATGGGGGATAAGCCAGGTCAGGCATGGTACCGCTCCCGATAACCGGCTAAAATATGGATGAACATTTCGACTTGACATATAAATCCCTTTTCCGCAGGTATTACTCTAACCTGCTGTTCTACGCCACACGCATTGTGGGAGAAGAGGATGCGGAAGATGTGGTACGGGATGTTTTTGTGGAATTGTGGAAGCGGAAAGATACTATAAAGGTGGGGGCAAATCCAAGCTTTTCTGTATAGGGCGGCGTATGCCCGTGCCTTGAACGTTCTGAAGCACCGGGACATTGTAAGTGGCTATGAGGCTGTCATGCTCGAAATCCATAAAAAGAGGGTTGGGTTCTATCAGCCCGACAGCAATGATGTGGTGAAACGGATAGAGGATGCCGAGCTCAGGAGGAAGCTGTCAGATGCCATCAATGAATTGCCGGACAAGTGCCGGATGGTATTCAAACTCAGCTATCTGCATGATATGAAGAATAAGGAGATAGCTGATACGATGGGGGTATCATTGCGTACGGTGGAGACCCACATGTACAAGGCTTTGAAGTTGCTGCGCGACAAACTGGGGTATCTGGACTTGTTGTCGGCCCTGTTTTTCATCGGGAAAGTAAGCCATGAAATCCGTGAGATGACAGTGATGAATATGGGTAACTATGCCCATGGCAACCACCCCATTCAGCACATGATTTACCTTTATAACTACACCGGGGAACCTTGGAAGGCTCAATATTGGCTTCGTCAGGTTATGAACCGCATGTACACTGCCAGTCCCGACGGTTATTGCGGTGACGAGGACAACGGCCAGACTTCCGCGTGGTATGTCTTTTCCGCACTCGGTTTTTATCCGGTCTATTCGGGTACGGACGAATATGTGCTGGGTGCTCCTCTGTTCCGGAAGGCCACACTCCGTTTCGAGAACGGCAGGTCCCTTACTATTGACGCTCCGGATAATTCACAGGAGAACATGTATATCGAGTCTCTCACGGTGAACGGTGTGGATTATTCCAGGAACTACCTGAAGCATGGCGATTTGCTGAATGGCGGTACCTTGAGGTTTGATATGGGCAGCCGGCCTAATATGAAGAGAGGTACGCAGCCGGAAGACTATCCTTATTCTTTCTCGAATGAGCTGAAGAAGTAAAGAGTAGTAATAATATTGTAAGAAAAGGGTTGCTTCGGAAATAAGTTGAGATATCATTTTGTTATTTGCTATCTGTGTTAGGGATGGCTTTCTTGAATCGGGTGAGAATAGATATTTACTTCGTTAGTAATATTGAGCAAAATGATATATTGACTTGTTTTCGGGGGAACTTTTTTTTAAAAGGATTAATGATAAAAAAGATACTTTTTTAGTAAGTGCAGCGGTTTTCGTTACTCCATGGAATCGGCTATTCTGGATAAGGGCAATCCTGCCAGGTTGCTCTACCGCACCCGTGAGTATCTGCTTGCGCCTGCTGCTCCTTATGAGTTGCAAGGTGATGTTCCCAACATGGTGCTCCCTTGTGCGGCATTGCAGGATGGAGAACGTGTAGCTGTATGCTACGGTGCAGCCGATACGGTAGTGGGGCTTGCCTTTGGCTATATCCGCGAGATTCTGGAGTTCACGAAGCGCACAAGTATTTTATAAGTACCAAGCAGTGGGCAGGCGCTTGGTATTGCTGAAAAGCGTCTCGCGTAACTGTTTTATACTTAGTGTAATATCACTGCAAAGCTGCTGCATGCTTTTTGCAGTGCTACTGCAAAGCCGTTGCAGCGTCACTGCAAAGCTGATGCAGCGCCACTGCAAAGCTGTTGCAGCGCTACTGCAAAGTAGTTTGCAGTGTCACTGCAGACCGTTTGCAGTAACTTTGCAGAGTGCATGCAATGACACCGGCATGGGCAGCATGCTCACTAACTCCAGATTCCGAGTAGCAGGGATAATAACTTTCGCTTCTTGCGTTCTTATTAAGTCAAAAATGACCATTATCGCTATAACTGCCAAGACCTTGGTGCAAAAGTTGTATATTCTTCGGGAAGTACGATATGGTGAGGGCAGTAAAGTATGTATGTAAACAAAGCGTGATGGTATTTGACCGTCACGCTTTGTATGGCTTGCCATTAAAAGTTGTTAGAGAGAATTGTTAGCGGATTTATTTCATGGCTTCTACGGTGTATCCTTGTTGCTTCAGAAGGTTCAACACTCCGTTGTCTCCGGGCAGGTGTCCGGCGCCGACTACGAAAAGGGTAGGGGTTTCTGTCATGATGGCAGGCATCTTTTCAACCCATGCCTTGTTGCGGTTGTCCAGCAATGCTTCCGTCTCTCCGGGCAGCGGGTCGCATGAATTGCCGTCGCGCTCTTCCATCAGTTGCAGCATGGCATCCAGATCTTGCTTTTCATAAGCGGCAATCAGGCGTTTGCTTTGGTCGATGCCTTTCTCAATGTCACTGATGGCGCAGTAGAGGAGGTTTGCCTGGCGTTGCAGCGTCTGGCTGTTGAACAGAATGTCTATTTGTGACTGGGCTGTTTCCAGACCGCCAACTTTCTTGCCTTGCTGTCCGGCCTGCTGCTGGAAGTAAGTGTCAAGCTGTTCTTGCGGGTTGAAGCCCGGAGTATGTTTCATGTATAGCAGGACGACAAGCTGCTGGTTGATGGCAGCCGGTTTCAGTTGTGCCAGCATGGCAATGTCCACCATCATGTTTTCTTTGACGGCTTTGCCCACTTCTTCGTATTGTTCGGGAGTAAAGAGGCTTTGCAGCGTGGTGTCTTTGGGCATCATCATCTGCTGTTGCATGCTTTGCATGAAGGCGGGTGTCGCCATTTCGCTCATCACGACCTCCCCGTAGACTTGGGTGGTTTCGTTCATGGCCTGCGGCATGGCGGCAATGCTGTCCTTGATGCTGAGTGGAGAGAGATGGTAAGTACCGAAAATATAGGATGGTTTCTCCAATCCTTTACCGGATACTTTCCATAAAAGTTGTGCATTGGCGCTCAGCGCAATGCTGATGAATAAGAGGATACCTAAAAGTTTCTTCATTGTTTTCTTCTTTTAATTGTTTCTGGACTATCAGTCGGGATAGAGTAAGGAAAATCACAAGAAGGGAAAAATCTGTATTACTTTATTCTGCCTCCGCAGAGCCAGTGTTGGGTGTAATATTTTTCCCGGAGGTTGCTGACTATGACTCCCCGGCTGGTACTGGCATGTATAAACTTGCCGTCTTTGAGGTAGATGCCCACATGTGCCACTTTCTTGCGGGAAGCACGGCTGGTGAAGAACACCAAATCTCCCTCACGCAGGTTGCGGCGGGAGATTTTGCTGCTCTCTTTCAGTTGCCCGTCTGTGCTTCTCGACAGACGGGTGTGGTAAACTTTCTTATACAGTTGCGATACCAGTCCGGAGCAGTCCGTTCCACGTTTGCTGTCGCCACCTGCACGATAGGGCGTGCCTATCCATTCGGAGGCATGGATGTACAGCTTGTGGTTGTCCCGCAGTTCAATATCCACTCCCAAACGGACGGATGCCTGTGCCAGGGCTTTGTAGTCCAGCCGTGGCGCGGAGGTATGGCAGGAACTTAGACCTATCAATATTGCGGTAAAGGTTACTATATAAGAAAGATATTTTTTCATGCTTCCACGTTTTTTTCTTCTACTGTTTTTTCTTCTTTTTCCGTTATTTCTTCTACGGCAGCTTCTGCTTTTACTACCGTTTCTTCTACTACGGCCTCTTCCTCCACGCCGACGTTGAAGTAAGCTTCCAGTTCCTGCTCGGCAGAGTTGCCCTCATTCCGTATATCGCGGATAATAACACCGTTTTCCAGCAATGCAATACGCGGACAAACGTCCACAGTGTGATTCAGGTTATGGCTGGAAATGATGACAGTGGCTCCGTGTTCTTCATTGTATCTTTTCAGCAAGTGTTTGATTACGGCTTGCGAACTGGGGTCAAGGAAGTTGAACGGTTCATCCAGAATCAACAGTTGCGGATGATGTAGCATAGCGGAGATGATGCCTATTTTCTGCTTGTTTCCGGCAGAATAGTTGCGGATGAATTTCTTCTGTCCCATCACTTCGCCGTTCATGAAGCGTTCGAAGGGAAGCAGGCGTTCGTCTACTTCCTCTTTCTTCAGACCATACATCTTGCCGATGAAGTAGAAGTATTCTTCGGGGGTGAGGTAGTCTATCAGGAAGCCGTCGTCTATGAAGGCTCCCGTGAAGCTCTTCCAGTCCTCGCTTTTGCTGACGTCAATGTCATTGATGGTTACATTGCCACGGTCTGCCCGCAGCAAATCAAGAATAAGGCGGAAGAGGGTGGTCTTGCCTGCACCGTTGTTGCCCACCAGTCCCAGCATATCGCCTTGCCCGATGGTGTAGTTCTCTATATCTACGGCCTTTTTTGTACCGAAATTCTTTTGCAAATTGTTGATGTGTATCATGTTAGCGATTGATGTTTAATGATTTCTATTTCTGTCTACTGTCCCTGAAGCCTTCCATATTCTTGTAGCGGCGTTTCATGAGTCGGTGATATACATTCATCAGCCAGAATTTGGAAGTGGCGATAAATGCCACGCCGATGCCGATAAGTATCCAGGGGGTAACTTCCTTGCCGAGAATGGTATTCAGTGCAAAAAGCAGAAGTAAAGGTATGCCGAAGGCGCCTCCTGCAATCAGGTTCTGCAGACCGGTACCTATATTCTGCCGGCTGGTCATTTTGGAATTCAGGTCGGTGGTCTTGTTGTTGTAGACCGCCAACTGGAACAGACAACAGTATACAGCGCCCGGAATGAATATCAGCCATGCAATGCAACCGAGTACGGATACCTTGCCGGTAACCATACCTGGAATCATCAGAATCGTAGGGATGAGCAATGCAATGCTGTACAGTATGTATTTGGCACGCAACAGCGAATAGATGGATTCTTTGCGGCTCATCAGTCCGTCAATGTAGTTGCCTTCGTAGCTCATCAGTCCGCTCAAAAACATGATACCGAAGATGATATAGTTATAGAGAACGAAGAAATCTCTCATGCCTCCGTCATAGATGTCGGAAAAACTGATGATGCAACTGAACATTATTACTACGCCGGTGATGGAATAGAGCGAACGCTTGCAAATTTTGTTGCGAAGCAATAACTTGAGCTCCAGCCTCATGTATTCGCCTATTTCGCCATACCGGTCGAGGAATTTGTATTCGGATACGTGCTTTATCCGTGTATCTTCCACTTTGTTCAGTTCATTGTAGATGAGTTTCTGCATCAGAGTGCGGTTGATGAACCACATGAGGGCGATGGCGACCAGCACACCGATGAATGACAGAATATTGCCGGTGATGAACCCTTCTCCCAGATTGACAAAACAGTCGAAAAGTGGACTGTTGTCCGGAATGAATAGTGCAGCGGCAATGCCACCGTATACTACTGCCGGTAATGCCAGCCACCAGATGCGCTCGCCCATCAGTGTGCGGCACAGCAGGAACCAGTAGTTATTGAATACCATCAGCAACCAGATGCCGATGCAATAGGTCAGCACACCACTGATTCCATAGAATTTGGTGACGGTGATGATGGAAAACGGAACAAACAGAAACAGCCAGAACAGGTTGAAACCGTCCAGTGCGGAACGGATTAGCAGGAAATCTATAAGACGGTTCCGTTTGATGGGAAGCAGCAGGTAGGGTTTTACTTCCTGGGTGGGCGTTTTTTGGAAAGGCAAGCGTATAAGGAAATCCAGTACGAGGACAAATATCAATCCGGAGTTCATTACGTGATAGGCTTCTGTGGCACCGCCGTCAAAGGCGAATGCAAAGGTCGTACCGAAGAATATCAGGTAACCGGCCCAGAAGACGAACATGAAGTACATCCAGAATTTTCCGAATTTACTTTTTTCGTACATCGGATTTCGTTTCTCCGCCAGTTTTCCGTGTTTGCGCAAATCTAAGAAAAGACTCATGGTATTTGTATATATATAGTTGGTATGAAAAAGGCTGCGCTGCCTTTCATCGAACAACGCAGCCTTCTGTGTGTATGGCTCTCTTATTCTTTGTCGGGAGTTTCAGGACTGATCATTGATACCTCAATCTCATTCTTCTGCTTGAACAAGTCATCGGTGAATTTCTGAATGTCCTTCACGGTGATGCTGTTGACAATCTGTTCGTAATCCTTTATCGGATTCATGCCGGTGAACAGGTATTCGTCAATGCTTCCCAGCCAGTAGCTGTTCTCCTTCAAGTCTTCGGCATGTTTCTTCAGCATGAACTCCTTCACTTTATTCAGGTCTCCTTCCGACGGACCTGCTTTGGCGATGTTGCCGAGTTCTGCAAAGATAATCTGCATCAGCTTTTCTCTTTTTGCCGGGGCGGTTTCGAATATAATCTGTAGAAGGGCCTTTTCTTTCGGATACTTGCTTAACTGGCCGCCTACATATACACCGTATGTGCCACCTTCGTCTTCACGTACCTTGGCTGTATAAACCAAGTCGAGAATCTGGCTGGTCATATCCAGCAGGATGTCATTTTTTAGGTCGTATTTGCAGTCACCGTTTAGCAGGACAAAATTCGACGCTTTAGCAGTTTCCTGTTTCCTTATGAACTCGTTCTTGTAAACTCCCTGGCGCATGTCGACTTTATTGTCCTTGAATGTTTCGGTAAACTTGCGATTGGTGGCAGGCAGTGCACCCAGGTACTCGGCGATGAGTGGTTTCATTTCCTCTACATTCACATTTCCTACAAAGATAAAGGTAAAATCGCTGGCGTCTTTGTAGCGGTCTTGATACATGGACAGAATCTTGTCATAATCCATCTTGTCAATCATGTCCGCCTTTATTCTGGCTCTTCTGGGATGGTGCATGTAAATACTGGCCGAGATAGAATCACTGAATGCTACCTGGGGATTCATTTCCATATTCTGCAAGGCAGCTTTGTTGCGGTTCTTGTAGGATGCAAAGGCATCGTCGTCACGGCGTGGAGCGGTGAATGTCAAGTAAGTGAGCTGCATCATTGTTTCGAAGTCTTTCGGTGAACAGCTGCCATTGACGGTTTCTGTCTTGTCACCGATACCATAGCCGACAGAGGCTTTTTTGCCGGCCAGGACTTTTTCCAGGTCTACGGCACTGAAATTACCCAGACCACCTACACTCACTGCATCCAATCCGTTGATGTTGATGATTTCCGAGTCGGGGAACAGGGAACTACCGCCCAGGCTGACTCCCTTCATGCGGATTTCGTCTGCCTTGAAGTCTGTTTTCTTGATAATGATTTTGACTCCGTTGGAGAGTGTCAGCGTTGTAGTGCCGAATGTATCGTCCGTCTGTTCGGATACAATCTTTCCGCCTTTCGGGGCTTCGGCCATCAAAGGTTCGTCTGATACCTTGTCTACGTAGGCAGTCAGCTTTTCAGCTTTAATATCCTTCAGGATTTTCTTGATTGCATCTTTTGTCGGCATTTTCAGGCCTTCTTTGTCCGGTCCGAGGATGGCAACCACTTGGTTACTGTCTGTCACAAGGGCTTGTATCATTTGGTTCAGTGCGGCAACCGGAATGGCGGGGGCTATCTGATTGATGATGGTGTATTCGTTCTCAATGCCCGGAATAGGTTCGTTGTCGAGGAAATGGCGGACGTATTCATTCACGTACTCTTCATTCTTGCGTTTGTCACGTTCGTTATAGGCAGATTCCAGTTGGCGCAGATATTCGGCACGGGCACGGTTGTATTCCGTTTCCGTAAAGCCGAATTGGCGGGCACGTTCTGTTTCGCGCAGGAGAGTGGCTATTCCGTTTTCTATGGCATCTTCCTTGCAGACAACGACACCGGTGAAGGCATCTTTGGTTTTGGTAACAAAGAAATCATCGTCATAAGTGGCGGCATATATATAAGGAGGATTGGCGGTCTGTACCAATTCGTTCAGACGCGCATTCAGCATATTGTTGATGAGCGTGGTTGCATAATTCTGTACCAGATAGCCCATGTCGCCTTTCTGCTCGTCAGGAGTGGCTTCGTGCTTGTTGAAGATGAGAGCTTGTACATTGGACTGTTCTTTGTCCTGATAAACCAATACGATAGGCTCCTTGTTGTCGTTTACCGGATAGTACTCACGTTTGGCGGCATTGGGTTGGGCGGGAATATCAGAAAACATTTTCTTGATTTGGGCTTCGATGGCATCCACATCTATATCGCCAACTACCACAATACCCTGCAGGTCCGGACGGTACCACTTTTCATAGTAGTCTCTCAAAGTTTGCGGTTTGAAGTTCATTACGACCTCCATTGTTCCGATAGGGAAACAAGTGGCATACTTCGTTCCTTCGAACATGACTGGAAGCATCTTTTCCTGGAAACGTTGTATGGCGCTCATACGGGTACGCCATTCTTCGTTGATGACTCCGCGTTCCTTGTCTATTTCCTTCGAGTCCAGAGTTAGATCGTTACTCCAGTCGTGCAGAATCAGCAGGCAGGAGTCGATGGCTCCCGGAGTAGTGACCGGCACATTGGAAATGTTGTATACGGTTTCGTCTACGGAAGTATAGGCGTTCAAGTTCTCACCGAATTTCACTCCGATACGTTCCAAATATTGTTTCAGTGCATCACCGGGGAAGTGGGTCGTTCCATTGAAACACATGTGTTCCAGAAAGTGGGCAAGGCCGCGTTGGTCGGCTTCTTCCTGAATGGAGCCTACCTTCTGGGCAATGTAAAAGTCGGCCCGGTTTGCGGGTTGTCCGTTCTTGCGGATATAATAGGTCAATCCGTTGTCCAACTTTCCGATACGGACATTTTTGTCGATTGGGATAAGCGGCATTTGCTGTGCAAATACCTGCTGAAAATTGCAGCAAAGAATTAATGCTACAATCCATAAACCACGTAATAGATGTTTCATCTTATTATAAATTTAAATTGTTCTTGAACTATCTGTCGGACAGTCCTTAGATAAATCACAACTTTTGTTGTTTTTTTCGGATTCCATTCCGGATAAATGGAATTTATCTGACTGCCTCCCGGATGCGGACTAATTTGGTTAGCAGGTCTTCCAGCAGGTCGAGTTTCAGCATGTTGGCACCGTCACTTTTGGCTACGGTGGGATTTTCGTGAGTTTCGATGAACAGTCCGTCTACTCCTACGGCGACACCGGCTTTGGCTACGGTTTCGATAAGTTGCGGCATACCTCCCGTGACACCACTGGTTTGGTTGGGCTGTTGCAGGGAGTGTGTTACATCCAGAATGACGGGGAAACCGAAGGTCTGCATTTCGGGGATGCCACGATAGTCAATGACTAAGTCCTGATAACCGAAAGTAGTTCCGCGTTCCGTCAGCATGACGTTTTTATTGCCTGCTTCCACAACTTTATCAGCTGCAAAGCGCATGGCAAGCGGAGAGAGGAACTGCCCTTTCTTGATGTTGATGGTTTTTCCGGTTTTGGCAGCGGCTACAAGTAGGTCTGTCTGCCGGCAGAGGAAGGCGGGAATTTGCAGAATGTCCACATATTCGGCAGCCGTAGTGGCTTCTTCGGCTGCATGAATGTCGGTCACGGTAGGTACTCCGAAGGTGGTGTGTACTTTTTGCAGTATTTTCAGGGCCTTTTCGTCGCCGATGCCCATAAAGGAATCTAGGCGAGAACGGTTGGCTTTGCGGTACGATCCTTTGAATACGTATGGGATTTGCAGTTTTTCTGTGATGGTCACGATACGTTCGGCAATACGCATTGCCATTTCTTCCCCTTCAATGACGCAAGGGCCTGCTAATAGGAAGAAGTTTCCGGCAGGATTATTCTTTAATTCAATCATAAGTTGTTGCTGATTAAGTATTTTTAATTGGGTATAATCAATGTTATCGCTTCGTGTAGTATGCTGATATCCAGCGGAAAATGACGATCGAGAATACGTCCGTCCAAATCGACAGAGGCATTTTGCGCACGCAGCACTTTTACTTTTTGCGTACGGTAGGGCATCACTACCTTGTGGTTCAGAATCCGCCCTTGGATAAGCATCCACAATCCCGACCATAGTTGCAGCAATTCGGGACGGTAAATGACAGAAACATCCAGCCAGCCATTATAGGGCACTGCACTAGGCGCTTGTCCGTATCCCCACGCACTGCCTATGCAGACAGTCATGATGCGTCCGCGTATGTGCTCGCCGTTTATCTTGAGATGCATGCGGTACAGCTTCCGTTCGAAGATAATGGATAGCAGTGCCATGAAGTAGGAGAGGAACTTCACTCCCCAGAAACGCCTGCACTGGTCAGTGATTTTCACGATACGGGCTCCTAAACCTATGTTGATGGCATTGAGAAAGTAGCGTGTCAGATGCTTTTCACCATCGTAATAATAGCAGGTACCCACGTCTATTTTCCGACGGCGGTTGTTGATGATGCAATCCACCGCTTTCTTGTAGTCCGAACTCATTTCCCAATAGTCGGCAAAGTCATTTCCTATGCCATTGGGGATGATGCCAATGGCTATATTTTCCTTGTCTGGTGCATTGGAAAGCATGATGCCGTTAATGACATCATTCAGTGCGCCGTCACCGCCTACAACAACAATGGTGCGGTAGCCGTTGTTGGCAAGGATACCTGCCAGACGTTCTACCGAACCGAACCCTTCGGATTGCACATAGTCGTAAGGAACACCTTTGCTGTCCATGTATTCTTTGATTTCTTTCCACCGTTTCTGCACTTTCCGCGTTCCGGCTTTGGGGTTGTATATCACTCCCAACTTTTTGGGTTCTGCACTCATGATTCTATTTACAATTTGACTATTTACGATTTAAATCACTTGGTCACTTTCTCATTTTATCATTCTTCCAATTTCTTCTTTACAAAAGCTATCTTTTCTTCCATTGGGCATCGGACATTCATCCAGTGGATGGTAAAACCGCGCCGCTCCATGCCGCGAAACCAAGTCATCTGGCGTTTGGCAAATTGGTGGATGGCTGTTTCCAGTTGTGTGAACATTTCTTCATAGGTTAGCTTGCCGATGACATAAAGTGTCAGATACTTGTATTCCAGTCCGTAATAGATAAGGTCATCCGGTTGGATGCCTTGCTCTATCAGACGGCGTACTTCGTCTATCATTCCTTCTTCTAGGCGCTGGCGTAGGCGGCGGGTGATTTTCTTCCGACGTAGTTCTCGGTCGATGTCAACACCTATGATGAGGCTGTTTAGCTGGGGAAAGGAACGTTCGTCTACTGGGGTATGGGCATAATATTCTTCGATTTCGATGGCTCGTATGGCACGTTTGGCTGTGTCCAGGTCTGTGCTATTGTGCAGGCTTTTGTAAGCTTTCAGTATGTCGGTCAGTTCTTCCAGCGATTTGTCTGCTAGACGGGTGCGCAACTCGGAATTCTCGGGTACAGGTAGCAAACGGTAGCCTTTCAGCACTGATTCGAGATACATTCCGGTTCCTCCACATACAACGGGCAGGCGGCCTTTGTGTTTAATACTCTCGTAAGCATTCAAGAAATCACGTTGATACTCGAAAACATTGTACTTATATCCCGGGTCGACTATGTCGATGAGGTGATAGGGAATCTGTTTTCCATCGACGGTATAGTCGGCAAGGTCTTTGCCGGTGCCCAAGTCCATTCCCCGGTAGATTTGCCGTGAATCGGCACTGATGATTTCCGTATGGAGTTTGGCGGCCAAAGCGGCTGCAAATGGAGTCTTTCCTGAAGCGGTAGGCCCTAATATGGCGATTAAATCATAGTCTGGCATATATAAGTTCTTGTTAATCTCACTACAAAGATAGTGCAAACCGAATGCAGAATAAAATGAACTCATTTATTTTTTATGCTAAGGTGTGGCTTATCTTCGTGTTAGTGCAAAGATAATGCAAACTGGGAGTATAATGGAAAGAACTTGCTTATTTTTTTACGTGATGTTATACCTTCTTTTCTACTTTGAAGCAAAAAAAGTGAAAAAGGACGTGAAAACGAGTATTTATCTTATTAAAATGTGTTATGAAACATGCTTTTTTTCTTGGAAAGTTTGTCAATATCCCCAAAAAACGTACATTTGCAATGTGTTTTTCATAGTATTAGATTTAAGGTTAACAAAGGTTGGAGTACAGCGGTACTCCTTTTTTTATGCCCTAAACTGAACTTTGGCACATTTTTGGGGACGGTAATCAGGGCATAGTCCTTTCCGACAAGTTCACGGCATTGGTCGTTATG
>NZ_SRYZ01000029.1 GCF_004793475.1 Bacteroides muris (ex Afrizal et al. 2022)
TGGCATAGTGGCAGAAGCCGCTTAGCCGATATGGTGAATTTTTAACGGACTATTAGTATAACAGACCATGATGATTTGCTTTATATTGATGTAAGAAAAAATAAAATGAAAGTTGATAACGTCTGACAACACTCCTTGCTGAGCTTTTTTATTCCTGCGCCAGCTGTTTCACCTCTTCCCCTTCCTTCTCGAACCGGTATTCTCCTCCTTTTTCGCTAAGCTCAAACAGGGAAAGCTTTTCGGTTGCATTGTTCACAATCATCAGTGCACTTTGTTCGGCAAAGCGTTTCACTTCGAGGATGAAAGGTTCTTCCATCATGGTGCGGTTCACCAGCAGGCTGTCGTTGATGAAGATGGAGGTGGAGTCTCCGGCAAAGCCTTTCGTCAGTGTGATGGTATAGGTTTCGATGAAGTTGCGGTGGTCCGACTTCTGTTGCTGTAGCCTCATGCTCATATAGACAAAGATGACGACTACGAAAATTACTGCAAAGGCAAGGATGCCGTTGCCTACCATAAACTGTTTGTTGGTATTAAGACGATGTGCCATATACGGTTGGTTTTAAGAAACACTGCAAATGTAATGAATAAAATTGAACCGGAGGATAAACATTTGAACAAATAGGAAAGAATGCTTTGAGGGTAATTCGCTAATATTGCGGTCGTAAAACAAATTGTTAAAGATACTATGAAACTGAATTTCATTTTTGGGCTCTTGTTTTCTGTAGTTGCATTGCAGATGAAAGGGGCTGGTGGAACCCCTGAAGGGCTTCCTCCGTTTGTTCGTTTTCCTGGGTTGGAGCAGGAAGTTTACATTACGCGTGATACGTGCAAGAGTGTGGAGGGACGTTTCCCCGGCTTTTCCCCTTTTTTCGTGATTTATCCGGACAAGCCGTGCGATGCTTCCGAAGCGGCGGCATTGACGGACGAATTGGGCATTGCGTTCTATGCGCACACCTACTCGGGGACGGTTTGTGTGGTGAATCCCTTGGGAAAGGAGTATGATGCGGTGAAGGATTTGGAAGCTTATAAGAATTTCCTGAACAAGATGCGTGTTTTTACTAATCTGAAGATAATCGGTGTAGGTAAGGGAGCGACGTTTGTCAATAAGGCTATTGCCGCACATGCAGGTGCTGTTGCCGGTATCGTATCGCTGAATGGCCGACCGGCCAAGACGGTTGAGGGTGCCGCCCCCGTTCCTGCTTTTATTGCCGGAACACACAGTCGGCAGGTAGCGGCTACCTATATCTTGCAGAATCAGGCGGAACTGGTGCGGAAAGAAAACGGGTTGGCTTGTTATGTCAACCGAAAGGAGCCGTTACAGCAGGTTGTGGTAAGTGCAAACAAGTACATTTCCTTGAAAGAGGCTTTTGCAGAAGCCTGGAAGACATTGCTTTGCAAGAACTACCGTTTTAACAATTACGAACATACCTGGTACACGGGAGCTCAATTCGACCAATATGGTACGTATGAGCTGGAGCCGTATATCATGCCCGAAGATTGGGGAATCATTCGTCGTGTGATGAAGAAAGACCTTATCGGTACAGGCGATTTCCTATGGTATGAATTCCACCCGGAGGCTACCTTGAAGGCGGAAAAGGCTTCTGTGCCGTTGTTGCTTTTGCTGCATGGCAACAACAATGATCCGCGTACACAGGCTGAGACATCCGGCTTCATTGAGCTGGCGGCCGAGGAGAACTTCATTGTTGCCGAACTGGAATGGCAGGGAAACGGCTATGCTCCTATGGGGCTGGATGGCATCGAGCAGGTGGTGTATCATCTGTTGAAGACCTATCCGCAGATAGACCCTTCGCGGGTATATGCCGAAGGGCTTTCGGCAGGAGCCGCCACGGCTACGGGGCTCGGTATACGCAAGTCGCACGTGTTTGCCGCTGTGGGCGCCCAGTCGGCAGGGCTGACTCCAGACAGGTATATGTTCGGCTACAATGGTGAAGCGTTGATGAACGAGGCGATGCAGAAACGGGGCAGTGTGGAGACCGCTTATTTCTCTGTGACTGGTACGGACGACGAAGTTGTGCCTTTTGTAAGCGAAAACAATTGGCGCACCAATGCCTTCTTCTGTGCCTGGACTGCCTATCAGACCATGAATGGCATGGAAGTGAGCAGCCAACCCGACTTTTCGAAAGATGCCACCTTCGGCATGGCACTCAAGGACAGGGAAGTAATCTCCACCAACAAGCGCGTCACGATGGAAGCGGGAGTGCTTTACAAGGGAGACATTCCGCTGATTAAAGTCGTGGCTGTGAATGACTACGGTCATTGGAACTTCAAGCCTGATGCACGGTTGATGTGGGATTTCATGAAACAATTCTCTCGCGACCCGCGAACGAAGAAACTGGTTTATAACAGGCGATAATCAGCAGCTTTTACCGGAAGTAATATTTGAGGGAATGAAAGAGCCGTAGGTGCCGGCAAGGAGATGTACAAGGTTTATTGATACTCACTCGGATTTATGCCGAATTGCTTTTTAAAGCAGGTAGAGAAGTGGGGAAGGGTATTGAAGCCGGTCATGTCCGCTATTTCGGAAATGGTATAGGTTCCTTCCTTGATTAGTTCGGCTGCGCGGTTCAGTTTATAAGTTCTGAAGAAAACGCTTGGATTCTTGCCGGTTAACCCTTTCACCTTGTAGTAAAACTTGGTACGGGAAATTTTGAGTAATTCGGCCATCCGCGTGATGTCCAGTTCCGGATTATCCAGTTCATTTTCCATTAGTTTATACAGTTCTTGCATGAAGGCTTCGTCTTTTGGGGCAAGGGCAAGTTCCTTCATCCGGCTTGTCCGGGTATTGTTCATCAGGAAACTGCGTATTTTATCACGGTTCGTCAATAGTGATTCAATCAGGGCCAGTAAGTAAGCCGGTTCAAAAGGTTTGGACACGTATGCGTCAGCTCCGGTATGCAATCCTTCTATCTGGTTTTCCACGGTGGATTTGGCAGTTACTAGAATGACGGGTATGTGACAGAATTGCAGGTTTGCTTTGATTTCTTTGCAAAGCTGGTAACCGTCTTTGTCCGGCATCAGTACATCGCTCAGTATCAAATCCGGAGCTTCGTCTACAATGGTCTGGAAGATGTTGGTGGAATTGAGCCGGCTGATGATGTGATAATGCGGGGTCAGCAGAATCTGCAGATAGTGCATGATGGCCGGGTCATCGTCTACTATGAGTATTGTTTTCGGACTTGTTTTACCTTCACGGGCAGTATCCGGTTCTATTTTCGCAGGTTCTATGGAAGTATTGTTCAGGAGTGTTTTTTTGCCATAGAACCGTTCCTCTTTTGTGTACGAGAAATCGTCTGCAGGAAGAATCAGGATAAACATGGCTCCGTTTCCTTCTTTTCGATTTGCTGCTTTCAGATGTCCGTGGTGCAACCGGGCAAGGCTACGGGCATAATAAAGCCCGATACCGGTTCCCAAATTGTAAGTCCCTTTGTCGTTTCTTATCTGATAGAACCGCTCAAAGATTTTTTCCAGCTGTTCTTCCGGAATATTTTCTCCGGTGTTAGTTACGGAAATCCGGATATATCGGGCGCTTTGGTCTTGTTCTGTCAGGCTGAAGAACTCTTCGGCTTCCTGACGCGTGACGATGGCGAACGAGATTTCTATTTCGCCTCCTATAGGAGTAAACTTCATGGCATTGGAAAGCAGATTGCTCAGTATTTTCTCTACTTTGTCTTCATCGACCCAATAGAGGATGTCGTGTTGTAATCCATGAATGCTTAGGGTTATATTC
The DNA here is from genome assembly GCF_004793475.1 of Bacteroides muris (ex Afrizal et al. 2022). Lineage (GTDB taxonomy): Bacteria > Bacteroidota > Bacteroidia > Bacteroidales > Bacteroidaceae > Bacteroides > Bacteroides muris. The sequence continues at coordinate 3,749 of NZ_SRYZ01000029.1, forward strand.
TTGCTTTGGGCATTGATGTTGAAGAAACTGATGATTCGTTTGATGGTGGAGGCGAGGTTGGTCTGTTGGACTTCCAGTCCCAGGTTGTCGTTGTCTAATTTGTTAAAATCAAGTAATTGGTTGACTAGCTGGAGCATTCGCAGAATACCGTTTTGCAGGACATTTAGTAGTTCCCGGTTGGGCACTGTATTGGTCGGGGCGGCACACAGTTGTCTGATGGAACCCAACATTGTGGTCAGTGGTGTCCGGAACTCGTGGGATATGTTTGTAAAATAGCTCATGTATGTTTTATTCATTTTCTGCTCTTGTGCTTTTTCCTGTTCGGCACGGCAGGCGGTTTCTTTTTCAATTCTTACGCGCCGCCAACTGTGTATAAGTGTACCTGCTATTCCGATGATTACCAGGGCATAGGCGCATCTTGCCCACCAAGTATTCCAAAGAGCCGGTTTGACGATAATGCGCAGTCGTTTTTCTTCTCCGATTATGCTTTGGTCTTCATTGGTGATTTTTATTTTGAACATATAAGTTCCTGTGGGAAGGTTGGCATAATAAGCTTCCCGGTTGGTGTGTGCATCTATCCAGTAGCGGTCAATGCCTTCCAATTGGTAGTGATAGTGTATTCGTTCATATTCACTATAATCCAATGCGGCAAATGATATGCTGAAGCTGCTCTGACCATGTTTCAGGTGTACGTCCGGTTGATAGGAGAGGTCTTTGTCGATGATTGCATTCTTTCCGGGATATATAAGCTTGTTATGAATCTTCAGATTCTCGAAAGTGAGTGGAACATGGTATTTGAAAGGAGTTTCCATCGGATTGAAGAATGTCATTCCGTGAGTGCCGCCGAATACTAAGGTTCCGTTTGAAAGTCGGCAGGATGCACGGTCGTAGAATTGATTGCCGCCGATACCGTCAGTTGCATAGTAGTTGCTGATTTGATTGGTCTGGCGCTCATATTTACTTAATCCGTATAATGTGGATATCCATAGGTTCCCTTGTATATCTTCTTCGATGCTGCAAATCTCTGTGCAGCCAATGCCGGATATAGGAGATAATTTATGATTCTGCGAAGTATATCGTAAAAGCCCGTTATGGGAGGTCCCAATCCAGATATCTCCCTGGCTGTCTTCGTATAATACGGAAGGGATAAATTTAGAGCGGCGTATGCAGGCCAGGCTGTCCGTCCTTGAGATGTCCGGTATCCGGATTTTCCATGTATCGGGGTTTATTGAACGAATCTTGTTGCCAAAGGAGGCAATCCATACTTCTCCGTTGGAGAGAGGGTGTATGGTGGGGGTGAAGGTGAAAAATGACTGGAGGTAAAGTGATACGGGCGTGAATTCCTTTTCTCCTTTTTTCAGGGCATATATTGTCTGGCTGAAGCTGCCGGCCCATATTGTTCCGTTACGGTCTTGCGTTATGCACAGTACGGAAGGGACGGAGAAGATATCCGTTGCTTTTAATTGATTATATTCAAGCACACATTTTATGACCTGATTGGTATTGGTGGCAAGCCAGATGTGTCGGTCTTTGTCGTGATAGATGTGCCTGACAATTATATTTTCTGCGTTTTGTGCAGGTAGGATTCTGCTGATATTCACAGCCTCTATATGCCTGGTGTTCAGGCTGTAGACATACATTCCGTCTTTCAGGGTGGATATGTACAAGTTACAGGAGTCGGCATCGAGGGCTATGATGGATTTCTGATGGAAGAACGAGCGTAGATAGTTGTTGCTGTTGAAACGCTCCTTGTAATAATAGCGTACGGTATACCCTTGGTCCGACGAGCCTATCCACAGATTCTTGTGCGAGTCGGTGTACATGCATTTGACGCCATGTTGCGGGACTTCAAACGGAAATCCGTTTTCCTTTTCACGTATGACGGTGTTTTCTTTATGATTGTAAAGGAATGTATGCTTCTGTGTGCAGATTAGTAGGCTGTTCCTGTCGTACGGGTGTATATAGGTGATAGCGGCTTTCGATAAGATGGGATGATTACTTATTGCGTCGGGAGTCGTTTTGAATCTTTTGCTTTCGGTATCGAATATGAAGAGCCGGTTCTTGCTTGCCAGCCATAGGGAAGTGTGGTTGTGCATGTAAGAGTAGGTAATCTTCTGCGGCATGGGGATGGAATCTGTCAGTTGCATGTTTCGGGAGTCGTAGCATCGGATGGAGACGGGGTTGACGGCCCACAGACAGTTGTTGTTATCCATGTAGCAGGTCTGCTTATAGGTCTTGTCCGGGTCAAAGTTGATGAAAATGCGGTTGAAGGTGTCCGTTTCGGGATTATAGACGCAGAGATGTACCACCATGTTTAAGAAGATTTTTCCATCCTTGCTTTCTATGAACTGATGTCCGTTCCTATTGTTGTATGGTACGTTTATGGGTATCTGGCGGAAGTTGTCTTGGTCGGTATATCGGCATGTTCCGTCGGTTGTCGCTATCCATAAGCGTTTGCGTGAGTCCATGAAAATGTCCTGGATTCTGTCTCCGGGCAGTTGCAGTGAGTCGTTGGAACTGTAATATTGCCGGTATTCGTGGGCGTTGAATCTGTTCAGTCCGCGCGTGGTCCCTATCCAGATATAGCCTTGCGCGTCTTCTTGGAAATCTGTAATGTTTTGATTGGAGATGGTTGCCGAAACTCTATGAACGTCCAGCTTTTCCGCTTCTTCTTGGGCGGTTGCCGGTTTGCACGAAAACACGGCCGTTGCAGATAAAGCAATGAGGGAAAGGATGATTTTTTTCATATATGGAGCGTATTAGGATATGTTTCGCGGAAAGTGTTTTTTTACACTGAAGCAGACAAAAGTAGAAAGAAAATAAGTAGGTGATATTTGCTGTAACAGTGATTTTTCTGCCTGGATTATGCTGTAAGGCATATTTTGAACATATTGATAATTTTTTGAACGTACAGGAAATGATATTTGAACATATAAGAAATGTTTTTGTATTTTCTCAATATCCTCTTATTCCCTCTTTTGATAAAATTGTATCGGAAATCCTGCAATGAGTGAATGCAGCTTTTTTATTAACAAATCTAATTATTTAAGCATTATGGAAAACAACTTTAAAAGAAAGCTGATGGCATTCTGGCTGTTCCTTTTGGTGGGAATACCTTATATGCTGGCGCAAAGTCCGATGATGGTATCGGGACGGATCACAGATGATTTGGGAGAACCGATGATTGGTGTGAGTGTACTTGAAAAGGGTACTTCCAACGGAGTGATTACGAATATGGAGGGAAATTATTCCTTAAAGGTAAAGCAAGGCGCCGTCATTGTCTATTCGTACATCGGATATGTGACACAGGAGCTGAAAGCCGTATCGGAGAGAATGAATGTGACGATGAAGGAAGACACCCGGACGCTGGATGAAGTGGTAGTGGTGGGCTATGGTGTGCAGAAGAAGAGTGACCTGACGGGTGCCATTTCTTCCGTCAAGGCGGAAGACATCCAGAACCGCTCCATCACCCGGGTGGAAGAAGCCCTGCAGGGCAAGACAGCCGGTGTGCAACTGATATCCACGACTTCGCAACCGGGCGCCTCGCCTACCATTCGTGTCCGTGGTTTCTCGTCGAATGGCACTTCCGACCCTCTCTATGTGGTAGATGGATTGATAGTATCCGACTTGAGTGCTGTGGATCCTAACAATATAAAAAGCATGGAAGTCCTGAAAGATGCCGCATCCGCTGCCATTTATGGTGCGCAGGCCGGTAATGGCGTGGTGCTTATTACCACAAAGAGCGGAAGCAAAGGCACCAGCAGCATTTCCTACGACTTTCAATATTCCATCAGTAGCCTGGCCCGACGTCCCAAGCTGATTAATTCGCAAGAAGCCTTATTGCAAAAGAAGGAGCAAGACCCTACTTTTACAGATGATAATATCCAGGAGCTTATTACCAGCGGCACATGGGACGGCGTATCGACTACCGATTGGTATGATGTGGCTTTTAATGCTTCACCATCCTCCCATCATACGGTCAACTTTCAGGGAGCGAATGACAAGGGCTCTTTCTTCCTGTCATTAAACAATCTGTATGACAATGGTATTCTTCGTGAAAACAAGGATACCTACAAGCGGCTTTCCGTCATGCTGAACGCCGACTATGACATTAAACCCTGGTTAAAGGTAGGTGTTACTGCCAATTATGCAAAATATACGCAGAAATCCATCAATGACGGCAGTGCGGGCAATTCATATTCCAGCATGATTGCTACCGTGATGACCATGGCTCCTTATTATGCGGACACTTATGCTGCCGATGCGCTTCCTAAGCAGATGGAGGCATTGATTGCCAACGGCTTTACTTTGCTGCGCAATGACAAGGGCGATTATTACAGCTGTCTGGGTTCCATGGAACAGATACATCCTATGGTAGCCATCCGCATGAGCGACAAGAAGAACTTCGGCAACAGTCTGATGGGAACGCTCTATGCCAACCTGACTCCTTTCAAAGGATTTGTGTTTACTACCCGACTGGGTTACAGAGAACTGAACGCAAACACTTATCAGTATAACAATCTCTATTACGGCTCGGCTTCCGCCAATAATAAGGATAAGAACGGGGCCAGCCGCTCCAACTCCTCCACTACTTATTACCAGTGGGAGAACTTTGTGAACTATAGTACGGATTTGTGGGACAAGCATCATGTGTCTGCCATGCTGGGTATGTCTTACAGCGAGAATAACTTCACTTACGTTTCTGCCGGTGTGGACAAGACAGCCAAGCACGATCCTTTGTATGCCGACGTTTCGTATCCTGCCGGAGATGCCGTGAAGAGTACCGCCGGTTACAATCTGATTAATCGCAAACTGTCCTATTTCGGCCGTCTGGCTTACGATTACCAAAACCGCTATATGCTGCAAGCGGCCATGCGTGCCGATGCCGCCGATACTTCCGTGCTTCCGGGCACCAATCGCTGGGGTTATTTCCCGTCGGTATCGGCCGGCTGGGTTATTTCCAACGAGCGCTTTTTCACGGAAAAGAACAATACCCCTTTGACATTCCTGAAATTGCGTGCCAGCTGGGGACAGAATGGAAGCACAAGCAATCTGAGTGGTTATAAGTATTCCAATTCCCTGGTGACTTCGGCTGCCGGATACTCTTTCAGCAATACGGCGATGAACTATGTCACTTCCGCCAAGCCTTCGCAGCTCTATAATCCTGACCTGAAGTGGGAAACCTCCGAACAGCTGGATTTGGGTATGGATCTGCGCGCTTTCAACGACCGCTTCTCGTTTGGTATGGACTGGTATAGGAAGAAGACTAAAGACTTGATCGTGTCCAACATTGTCATTCCTTATGAGGCGGGAAACTCGTCGGCTCCGATGAATGCCGGTAATGTGACGAATAAGGGCTTTGAGTTTGAAGCCGGATGGAAAGACAAGGCCGGTGATTTCAGCTATTCTGTGACTGCCAATCTGGCCACTTTGAAGAACGAGGTTACTTATCTGGATCCGCATGTCAGCGGCGGACGCATAGAAGGCGCCACTACGATGGCTTCGAACGGTTCGTTCTCCGCATTCGAGGTAGGCTATCCGGTGTGGTATTTCAGAGGCTATCAGGTCGACCATCTGGACGACAAGGGGAATCCCGTATTCAGGGATAATACGGGCGACGGTACCATTGATGCCAGTGACAAGGCGATGATCGGCAAGCCGATGCCGGACTTCACGTATGGCATCACGTTGACTGCCAACTACAAGAATCTTGATTTCCTGATTTTCGGTAACGGTTCCGTGGGCAATGACGTGTTCATGTCCTACAGTTATAATTCGATATCCTATACGCTGAAGGAGATGTACGACCAGCGCTGGACGGCGGACGGGACTACCGGCCGTAAGTTTGCGCGGCCGCAGAATACGAATGCAGACAAGTATGGCCTGTCCGATGCCTATATCTTTGACGGCTCTTATTTCCGCATCAAGCAGATACAGCTGGGATATACGTTGCCCCGGACGGTTACGAAGAAGTTCCTGGTCGACAAGCTGAGGGTATATGCCTCGTTGGATAATTTCTTCTTGTTCACCAAGTATCCGGGACTCGACCCGGAGGTTTCATCCACGGCTACCAGTGGTATGGGCGTGGATTACGGAAATTATCCCACGACGAAAAAGGTGGTGTTCGGTTTATCAGTTACATTTTGAATTATATAAAATAGAAGAAGTATGAAAAGAAAATATATCTTGTCCGGACTGTTGGCGTGTGCACTCACATTTTCCGCATGCGATGTCGATTTGCTGGATATTCCCCAGAAAGGTGTAGAGAATGAAGAGAATTATTATCAGACGGATGAACAGTGTGAGTCTGCCATCGCTGCTGTCTATGCGTCCTGGCGGAATGCTTATTCCGGGCGTGGTGAGAAAGCCTCGCAGTATGCCAACGGTTTCTTCCTGAAAAATTTCTTGGCAGACGATTTCAATTCGGGTGGTGCCCGCTCCGATCAGGTGTATGCGCAGGAGATATACGAAAGTGCGATAGTGGCCACGAACGGTTGGGTGGAAAACTATTATAAGAGGTTGTATGCCACGATTTATTTGGCCAATCTGGTGATTGAGCGGTTCGATGCCGCTGAAAGTGAAGTGAAGGCAAGAAACATTGCCGAGGCCAAATTCTTCAGAGCCATCTGCTATTTCGAGCTGACCACTTTGTGGGGGACTCCTCCTTTGGTAGATAGGGTATTGAAGAATTCGGAAGAGTATAAGGTGCCCAACTCCACTGCCGAACAGTTGTGGAAATTCATGGAGACAGACCTTACGGAAGCTATAACTTCCGGGAAACTCACTTCGAAAACGAGTTTGGAAGACAGGGACGGGGGAACCCGCGCCACGTTGGAGGCTGCCCGCTGCTTGTTGGGAAAGATTTATCTGTATCAGGAGAAATATGCCGATGCCAAAAGTGAGTTGGAGAAGGTCATATCCTCCGGCAAATACGATTTGATAGCCGACGTCGGCACGTTCTATCATCCGGCCTCTGCAGGCTGCGAGGAGTATGTGCTGGAGTGTGTGCGCCATTACGACCCTTCCAACATGTATTCTCAGGAGGGCTGGTACGGCATCTTGGCCAATTGGGGATTCGGCTACGGCTTTATAGCCGGTCCGGAAGCGTCCATGCACTATAAGTTCAACACCACCAGCGGTTACAGCTATTTCAATCCGTCGAAGTCCTTGTATGATGCCTTTGTGGCCGAAGAGGGTGCTGACGGGTATCGTTTGAATGCTTGGATCAGAACCTGGGAGCAGGTGGTTGCCATGAACATTGCGGTGAACACGACGACCAATAAATATGCCAGCGAAGGCTATTTCCGTCTGAAATGGCTGGCAAGCACTGATGACGAATTTGTAGGGTACTGGTGTGGAAACCAGAGCAACACTCCGGTCATCAGATATGCGGATGTCTTGTTGATGGCTGCCGAGGCTTGCCTCCAGGCGGGCGACCAGGCCGGTGCCGACGAATATTTGGGCAGAGTGCGCGACAGGGCCCGTCTTCCCAGAAAGAGTCATGTGACGCTTTCCGATATAAAGCTGGAGCGCCGCCTGGAACTTGCTATGGAAGGCATGCGCTTCCAGGACCTGAAGCGTTGGGGGGATGCTCCGGCGGTATTGGCGGATAAAGGGAAAAAGTTGCCGACCTTCCAGATTGTACCCGACCCGAATAATGATCTGACTACGGCGGCAGGCATCTACAACGCCCGTTATACGACCAAGATTACCTATGTCGACAATGAAAAGCCGTTGGCGGGTTGGACTCCCGGTCGCGACGAGTGGCTGCCGTTTCCAGAAAACGAGTTGGAAGTGAACGGCAACCTGAAACAGAATCCCGGTTATTGATTTATCCTGAGAAATTCGCAATTCGATTTAACTGTATAAATAAGAGAAACATGAAAAGAAGTTTAGTGATGTTTGCCCTGCTGCTTGCTTGCATGTCCATAGGGGCGCAGACGGTATTCAAGAATGAAGAGGTGGAGGTTTCCTTGCTGAAAGAGAAGACCTGGGTGTTCTCCACTTGGGACCATACTACCATGTATCTGATAGAGGGCGAAGACAAGGCCGTACTGATTGATACCGGCACGCGTTGTGCGGATTTGGATAAGATTGTGGGACAGATAACCCCGAAACCGCTGGAAGTGATTGTCACCCACATGCACCCCGACCATGCCGGATGCATCAAGTATTTCGATAAAGTATGGATGCATCGGGCCGATACGGTGCTGGTGGCCCAGCATGCGGCAGATTATGAAGGAGAATTCCTCTATATGGAAGAAGGACAGGTGTTCGACTTGGGCGGACGCAAGCTGGAAGTGGCATGGATGCCCGGACATACGCCCGGCTCGGTGGTACTCCTGGACAAGGCAAACGGAGACTGCTATTCGGGTGATGCGTTCGGTTCGGGCGAAGTATGGCTGCAGTGCGTGCCGATGTCTCCCGTCGCCACTTTCCATGAGTCGTGTTGCCGTATGGAAAAGCTCATGAAGGAAGGGGGCATCAAGGATATCTGGTGCGGACATTATCCTTATCTGAAATCCTCTTTGTCGCTGGCCTATATTCAGACGATGATACGTATTTCCCACAGACTGATGAATGGAGACCAGGAAGGCTCGGAACCTTATTCCAACTATTTCATCAAGATGCCTCCCACTGCGAGGAAGTTGTCCGAAGGCCGTGCGATGATTGTATATGATTCGACTAACATACCGGAAGCCCGGTAACCCGCAAGGCTATTCCTTTCTTATTTTAAGGCGTAGTCCTTGCATGCACGAGATGTGCATCTTATGTGTATTGAGATGTGCATCTCGCGCTGTTTGAGATGTGCATCTCGTGCATAGAAAGAGCGGTTGATAAAAGAATGAAGGTTATACCTTCACCCCTGAAAGGCATAACCCTCATGCAGCAGGCTAAGTAGCCCGTCCTTTTATTTGCCGTATTCGCTTGGACTTACTCCAAACTGTTTCTTGAAGCTCTTCGAGAAGTGGGACAGCGTGCTGAACCCCGTCATGTCCGCAATTTCCGAGACGGTATATTTCCCTTCCGTTATCAGTTCGGCGGCGCGGTTCAACTTGTAGGTCTTGAAGAAGGTGCTGGGATTCTCGCCGGTCAGTCCTTTTACTTTGTAGTAGAACTTGGTACGTGATATTCTCAGCAGCTCGGTCATGCGGGCAATGTCCAGTTCGGGGTTGGAAAGCTCGCTCTCCATCAGATGGTAGAGTTCGGTCATGAAGACGTTGTCTTGCGGGGAGAGGATGTTTTCTTCTATCTTGTCCGTCTGGGTGGCTCTGCCAAGCATGCTGCGTGCTTTTTCACGGTTCCTGAGCAATGACTTGACGAGTGCCAGCAGATAGGTAGGGTCGAAGGGTTTCGTCACGTAGGCGTCGGCTCCGGTATTCAGTCCTTCCACCTGGTTTTCCATCGTGGCTTTGGCCGTTACCAGAATCACCGGCAGGTGGCAAAGCTGCAGGTCCTCTTTTATTTCCCGGCAGAGTTGGTAACCGTCCTTTCCCGGCATTACCACATCGCTGATAATCAGGTCGGGAGCCTCCTCGCGCATGGCCTTCAGTGCGTCGTCGGCATTGAAGCGGCATATCACCTTATAGTGGGAGGAGAGGAGCATGCGCAGGTAGTGGGCCACTTCGGTATCGTCGTCCACCACCAGTACGGTGAATTGCTTTTCGTCGGTGCCGGCCTTGTCTCCGGCAAGCTGCGAGGCGGAGGCGAGCGGGAAGGCTTCCGACTGGTTGCTCTGTTCGGTAGTCCGTTCGTCCTCGGCATACACTGCGTCGTTGACGGGCAGTATGAAGGTGAATACGGCGCCGCTTCCTTCGTCGGGTTGCCGGGCCTTCAGTTGTCCGTGATGAAGTACGGCCAGACTGCGTGCGTAGTACAGACCGATGCCGGTTCCCCAGTTGTAGGTTCCTTCTGCCTGGTTTCCTATCTGGTAATAGCGTTCGAAGATTTTCTCTATCTTGTCTTCAGGGATGTTCTGTCCCGTATTGGCTACGGATACTTTGATGTACTGCGTGGCCCGCTCCTCTGGCGGCAGGCTGAAGGATTGCGAGGCATCGTCACGGCTTATCACGTCGAAGCTGACGTTGATTTTCCCGCCTTGGGGAGTGAACTTCAGGGCATTGGACATCAGGTTGTTGAAGATTTTCTCCACCTTGTCCTCGTCCAGCCACATCAGGAAGGTGTCTTCCAGCCCATGGGTGCTCAGGTCGATGCATTTGTCACCGGCATTTACTTGAAAGACGCTCACTTGCCGTTGCAGGCAGGCGATGACGTCGGTGCGTCTTACTTGCAGGCGCAGGGTGTCGTTCTCCAGTTTGTTGAAGTCCATCATCTGGTTGACGAGCCTTAGCATGCGGCTTACGCTGCGCTGTACGATGAGGAGCAGGTTTTTGTCCTCGCCTTCTATCCGGGAGCTGTTGCAGAGTTGCGTTACCGGTCCGGAAATCATGGTGAGGGGAGTACGGAATTCGTGTGAGATGTTGGCGAAGAAACTCATGTTCATTCGGTTCACCCGTTGCTCCTGCTCTTTTTCTTGTCGTGCACGCCGCGCGGCTCCTTTTTCCGCCCTGACGCGCAAAAGGGCACGCAGGAAGAGTAGGGCGAGGGTGGTTGCCGACAAGAAGTAGATGCAGTAGGCCCACCATGTGCGCCAGGGGGCGGGATAGACCTTGATGCGGATGGAGTTCTCGGCCTCCACGATGCTCCGGTCGTTGTTGGTGATTTTCACGTGGAACACATACTCGCCTGCGGGCAGGTTGGCGTAGTAGGCCTCGTGGTTGTTGCGGGCGTCTATCCAGTAGTTGTCGAAGCCCTCCAGATGGTATTGGTAGTGCACCCGTCCGTACTCGCTGTAGTTCAGGGCGGAGAAGGAGATGCTGAAACTGTTTTGGTCGTGTCGCAGGTGTATGTCGGGGCGGTAGGAGAGGTGCTTGTCGATGGTCTCTCCGTGCAATTGCGGACGTATCAGCTTGTTGTGTATCTTCAGGTCGCTGAACAGCAGCGGGATGTTGCGCTTTATGGGTACGTCGATGGGGTTGAAGAGTGTGAGCCCGTGCGTGCCGCCGAAGACGAGCGTGCCGTCGGGCAGGCGGCACGAGGCGCGGTCGTAGAACTGGTTTCCGCCTATGCCGTCGGCGGCGTAATAGTTGATGAATCGTGCGGTTGTCCGGTCATATTTGCTCAGACCGTATTGGGTGCTTATCCATAGGTTGCCTTGCAGGTCTTCCTCGATGCCCGATATGTCGAGGCAGGAGGTGCCGGGCATGGGTGTCATCCGGCCCGTTTCGGGATGGTAGCACATCAGGCCGTTGCTTACGGTGCCTATCCAGAGAATGCCGTATGTGTCTTTGTACAAGGCCGTGGGGACGAATACGGAGCGGCGGATGCAGGCTTTCCAGTCCTCCTCCGCGATGTCCACCGTGCCCGTTTCCAGGTTTTCGATGTCAATCTGCTTGATGGGTTGGTAGAAGCCCGTCACCATCAGCCGGCGGTTGTCCATCATCGCCACGCCAGGCACGAAGGTGAATCCTTCGAAGAGCTTCATCGCCTCGAATTCCTTCTTGCCGGGGCGCAGGGCATAGACGTTGACCGTGGCGGTGCCTATCCAGATGGTTCCGTCGGGCGACTGGGTGATGGACATGGGCAGGAAAATCCGGTGCCGTTCTTCTATCTTCAGTTGCCCGTCGGGCGTGTAGCGTGCTTTCAGTACTTCGTTGTTGGTGATGGCCATCCATAGGTTGTTGTCGCTGTCCACCATCAGCTGATTCGCGTAGATGGCTTTCTGTTTCTCTTGTTCGCAGAACATTTCGGAGTCGATGTGCCTGATTTCGCTGCTCTTCGTGTCATACACGTAGATGCCGTCCATCAGGGTGGAAATCCACAGTTTGTTGTCTTTGCCGGCGCTTAGCGACACCACGGATTTGTTGTTCAGTTCGGAGCGCAGGTAGTTGTCGTTGTTGAACCGCTCCTTGTAGTGGTAGCACACGGTGTATCCCTGGTCTACGGAGCCTATCCACAGGTTCTGCTGCGAGTCGGTGAACATTTGGTTGATTCGGAAGCGGGGCATCTCGAAGGGGAATCCGTTCTCGTCCTGGCGGGTCACACTGCCGGTGCCCGGGTTGTAGTAGAACATACCATGCCTGGCAGTGTTCAGCAGCAGACTGTTGTTACCGTAGGGATGTATGTAGACGATGTCGGCGTTGCACAGCGTGGTGTTCTGGGCGATGGGCGTCGGTAGCGGTTTGAAGCTGCGCGTGCGGGTGTCGAAGATATTGAGGGTGCGGTTGCCGGTTATCCACAACTCGTTATTGTGCAGATAAGAATAGTAGGGATATCCGCTGAGGGCAACCGTCTCTTTCAGTTGCAAGGTGGAGAGGTCGTAGCAGTAGAGGTTGACGGCAGTCATTACCCAGAGGTTGTTGTCGGGGGCGATGTGGCACTGGGCGTAGAAGGTATGTCCGGAGCTGATGTCAGGCAGTACGCAGATAATTTTTTCCGTTTCGGGGTGGTAGGCGTAGAGCTGGAAACCGGTGTTCAGGAAGATGCGCCCGTTGCGGTCTTCCAGGATTTGCCGTATGTTCTTGTTGTCGGCCTCGACGGGGATGATGCGGAAGTTGTCCTTGTCGGTGTATAGACACACACCGTTCACGGTGCCCACCCAGAAGCGGTTCTTCGAGTCGCGTAGCAGGTGGGTAATCTGGTTGTCGGGTAGTCCCAGCGAGTCGTCGGTGCAGAAGTACTGGTGGTAGTCGTGCACGTCGTATCTGTTCAGCCCGCGGAACGTGCCTATCCATATATGGCCTTGCGCGTCTTCGGCTATGGCGGTGACTTTCTGGTTGGAGAGGTCGTTGGCGATGATGGGACTTTCGATTTCGGCATCCTGGTTTTCAGATGATGGCTCTTTGGCATCGCATGCCTGCAAGCAGACGGCAAACAAAGTTCCGGCCAGCAGGCAGAGCAGGGTGCAAAGGATTTTCCGGTTAGGCAAGGTCATATTAAAAGGTTTTGAATGATGTGCGAAAATAAGGATAAAAAATTGAATATAAGTTGCTTTACAGCATGTTTTGAACAAAAAGGCAAACATTTGAACCTACGGGCAAGCGCTTTTAAACTTCCGGGCAAATCCTTTTTACATATCGGCCAGCCCCTCCGGCGCAATCGGCGTAATATTGCAACCGGAAAAAGTGAACGAGTTAACAAGGCTACAAGTGAACAAGGCTTTTCCTTGTAATCGCTTTAAAAAGCAAGATATAGGCCGAGGGCTGTTTATCCCTTCTTGTAGCCTTGTCAACTTGTTCACTAAAAGCAAGTCAAAGACAAATTATCAACTTAAAAAAACGGTATACAACCATGAAAAAGCAACCTTTATCTATGCTTGCGTTGGCCTTCCTGCTGATTCTCTCCTCTTGCGGACAGACAGCGGGCGTGAAGACCGCCGACGCGCAACAAGCTCCGGGCGAAATCATCGCCTCTTCCGAGACAGCCATCACCGAAACAGAGTCGGGCAAAGTGGGAGGATTCCTGCAAGACGGTATCTATATATATAAAGGTATTCCCTACGCCAAGGCAGAGCGTTTCATGCCCCCTCAGCCTGCCGACAAATGGGAAGGCGTGCGCAGTAGCCGCATGTTCGGTCCCACCTGTCCGCAGGGGAAGCGTGCCGGCTGGGGTGCTGACGAGCATGCTTTCGCCTTCCACTGGGACGACGGCTATCCCGGCGAAGACTGCCTGCGGGTCAATATCTGGACTCCGGGCCTGAACGATGGCAAGAAGCGTCCCGTCATGGTGTGGCTCCACGGCGGCGGCTATGCGGCAGGAAGTGGGCAGGAACTTCCCTCCTACGACGGTTTCAACCTTGCCAAGAAAGGTGATGCGGTGGTAGTCACGCTCAACCACCGTCTCAACGTCCTCGGCTTCCTCGACCTTTCCGCCTACGGCGACAAATATGCCAAATCCGGCAATGCCGGTCTGCTCGACCTCGTGGCAGCACTTCAATGGGTAAACAAGAATATAGCCGCGTTTGGCGGCGACGCACAAAACGTAACGATTTTCGGACAGTCGGGCGGTGGCGGAAAGGTTTCCACATTGCTTGCCACTCCGTCTGCCAAAGGGCTCTACCACAAGGCTATCGTTCAGAGCGGTTCCATGCTGCGCACGATGAATGCCAAGTACTCCCGTCGCATCGGTGCAGCCGTGATGGACGAGCTGGGACTGAAAGCCTCGCAGATAGACGAGCTGCAGAAGATGCCTTACGAACGGCTGCTTGCCGCCGGTGAGAAAGCCGTTGCCAAGGTGAAGGCCGAGGCCGAGAAAGAGGACGGCATATCCACCTTCATCTTCGGATGGGCGCCCACCGTGGACGGCGACGTGCTGCCCGCACAGCCCTTCGACCCGCAGGCGCCTGCACAGAGCAAGGACGTGCCCGTGATGATAGGAACTACCTTGCACGAGTTCACCATGAGCACCTACGTGCCCGCTTTCCGCACCATCACCAAAGAAAAAGCCGTGGAATTCCTGAAACAACGCTACGCTGACCGCACGGACGACTTCCTCGCCGCCTTCGAGAAGGCTTACCCCAACTACCGGCCCAAGGATTTGGTAGATGTGGATTTCGTATTCCGCCCCGGTGCGGTGGAGCAAGCCAGACTGAAAGCTGCGCAGCAGGGTGCTCCGGTCTATATGTACATGTTCGCCTGGGAATCTCCGGTGCTCGACGGCATGTTCCGCAGCACGCACTGCATGGAGATACCTTTCGCCTTCAACAATGCCGTGGTCCACGCCTCCATGACGGGCGGCGGCGCCGAAGCGCAGGCCTTGGCCGAGAAGATGAGCAGTGCCTGGCTGAACTTCGCCCGCACGGGCAATCCCAACGCAGAAGGCCTGCCTCAGTGGGATGCCTATACCGAAGAGGGAGGAGCCACGATGTTCTTCAACAACCGTTGCGAGGTGAAGCACCACCACGACAAGGAATTGCTGGAGGTGGTACGGGCGTTCCCTACGCGGGGATTCTGAGGCTTTCCGACGCGGAACCGAATTGTTGGCTTTAAATAATAGAGCCGGTCCGGTGAACGGTTTCCCCATTCATCGGACCGACATTAAAACAACTCAATATTATGGCAAAAACATTTAGGTGCCTGGCAGCGGTTCCGGCAGCGGAAGCGGAAACGGTGGCTCCGGTGAGGACGGCGACCAGAACGAATATCCTTTGGGATAACCTGACGAGGGGGTGCGTTGCCCCGCTGACGAGGGGTGACGTTGCCTTGCGAAGGTAAAGAAACTGAAATATATCAAACTCAGGTTTATGAGATAAATAGTGCTACCTCACCAACAAACCCAGGTTATGATTTAGAAAGCGTACATCATCCTCCTTATACAATAGTAGTCAATTACGGTTATCCATATACAATGAGATACGGTTGGTGTCAACCCTATTAATAACCATCGACTTGTAACTAATAATGTAACTATAAATCTAATTTTAAACTAACTAAAATGAAACGAATCATGAATCAAGCAGCCCGAAAGAGACTTGCCGCTATGGCACTCTTTCTCTTAATCTGCCTTCCTTTCTCTCTGGCACAAGCCCAGACCGTGAAAGTGACCGGTAAGGTGACTGACAACCTGAATGAACCGATGATTGGTGTAAGTATCGTAGAGAAAGGTACTACCAACGGTTGTATTACCGATATTGACGGTAATTATACATTGAATGTAAATCAGGGAGCGACAATTATTTTCTCTTACATCGGCTACATAACCCAAGAGAAACAAGCCGTTGCCGGTGTGATGAACATTGTCTTGAAAGAAGACAGCGAGACGCTGGACGAAGTGGTGGTAGTAGGTTACGGTGTGCAGAAGAAAAGCTCCGTGACGGGTGCCATTTCGCAGGTGAAGGCCGAAGACATGCAAAACCGTACTATCAGTGATGCTTCACAAGCCTTGCAGGGTAAGACAGCCGGTGTGCAGTTGATTACGACTTCTGCCGCTCCGGGTTCCTCACCTACGGTACGTGTGCGCGGTTATTCGTCCAATGCGGCTTCCAGTCCGCTTTATGTGGTGGATGGCGTACGCATGAGCAGCATTGCCGGTATCGACCCTAATGATATTGCCAGCATGGAAGTGTTGAAGGATGCTGCTTCCGCTGCTATCTATGGTGCTGAGGCCGGTAACGGTGTTATCCTTATATCAACAAAGAAAGGTAAAGCCGGACAAGGAAAAATTACGTATGACTTCCAGCTTTCTACGCAATCCATTGCCCGTATGCCCAAGTTGCTTAATGCAGAAGAATACGTTGATTACATGTCGGAAAGCAGTGCTTTCGACCCCAATTTCATAAAAGCCAATTGGGATGGAAAGACCAGTACGGACTGGCTGGATATTGCCTTTGAAAACTCATTGATGATGAAGCATAACTTGGCTTTTGCCGGAGGTGGCGAGCAGGGGAATTACTATCTGTCACTGACTTATCTGGACAATGACGGTATTGTAAAAGGCAAAGACGATGTTTACAGACGTATGACAGCTACCGTCAATGCCGAGTACAACATAAAGCCCTGGTTGAAGGTAGGTACGACAAACCAGATTGAGAAGTATAATACTCGCGGTGTATCTACGCAGAATGCTTATGGCAGTTTCCTGCAAGCTGTCTTGATGATGGATCCTTTGACACCGGACACTTATGCACCGGACAAATTGCCTGCCCACATGCAGAATGCACTGAATCAAGGCAGTACTTTGTTGCAGGACGAAAACGGCAACTATTATGCCTCTTCTCTTTTCTATGAAGGTGAAAACTACCATCCTACAGTGATGCGTAAGAATACCATCGGCCGTAACAGCGGATTCAATGTCAATGGTTCTATTTATGCGGACTTCACGCCCATCAAGGGATTTACCTTTACTTCCCGTTTCGGCTACCGTCTGGGGGGCACTCGCTCTGCTACAACCAATTTGCCTTTCTATGGCAACTCAATACAGAAACGTGATTATGTAAACGTAAGTAGCCAGTCTTCTACAAGCATTTATTACCAATGGGAAAACTTTGCCAATTACGTAAAATCGTTCAATGGGCATACCATCAATGCCATGCTGGGTATGTCGTTCCAAGAATCCACTTACGACTATGTAAAAGGTTCTCTCGACCCGGATGGCGAGCATGCCGTACTTCAGAACAATCCGTTGTTCTTTTATCTGAATTACGGTGCTGCTTCTGCAATCAAGGGTATCGGTGGTGAGAAGACCCGTTCGGCCAAGATGTCTTACTTTGGCCGTGCAAGCTACGATTATATGGGGCGCTATATGGCTCAGTTCTCGCTGCGTGCTGATGCGGCAGATATGTCACAACTGCCAGTGACAAACCGTTGGGGATATTTCCCGGCAGTCTCTTTAGGTTGGACGATTTCGGAAGAAAAGTTCTTTGAGCCGGTGAAACAGCACGTCAGCAGCTTGAAGCTGCGCGCCAGTTGGGGACAGAACGGTAGCCTTTCCGCATTGAGCGGTTATGCCTACAGTACGGATATGGCTTCCAGCGGTATCTATCCGCTGACCGGAGGCAATGGTTTCACTACTGGTGTGAACCCCGCTTCATTGGGTAATGATGAGTTGAAATGGGAGACATCCGAACAGATTGATTTTGGTATGGATGCCCGTTTCCTGCGTGACCGCTTGATTTTCAGCGTAGATTATTATGAAAAGAAGACGAAAGATTTGTTGGTGCTGGATACGAAACCCTCTCTCAGTATCGGTGGAAAGACTTCTCCGATGAATGCCGGTAATGTAAGCAACAAAGGCTGGGAGTTTGAATTGGGCTGGCGCGATAACATCAAGGATTTCAGCTACGGCATTCGTGCCAACTTGGCCACATTGAAGAATGAAGTAACTTATCTGGATCCCTCACAGCCTCGTATTGAAGGAGCTTCATTCCATACTTACAAACTGAGCTACTTTGAAAAGGGCTATCCGGTGTACTATTTCCGTGGTTATCAGTTTAATGGTCTGGACGAAAAGGGCAATCCTACCTTCAAAGACCTTGATAACAGCGGCACTCTTAATGAAGGCGACTTGGCTTATATTGGTGATGCCATTCCCGATTTTACGTATGGTATTACCTTGACAGCTGCCTATAAAGGGCTTGACCTTACTATATTTGGTACGGGTTCACAAGGTAACGATATTTTCCATTGTTACTACCGTCCTGATTATAGTAAGAGTAACCGTTTGAAAGAAGTTTGGTATGATAATCATTGGTCTACAAACAATCCGACCGGTACAGTACCTTTGGCTAATGCTAATAATATAGACCAGTACATCCAGTCCGATGCGATGGTTTACGATGCTTCTTTCTTCCGCATCAAGCAGATTCAGTTGGGCTATACCTTGCCGAAATCACTGCTGAAAAAGGTATTTATCAACAACATGCGCCTTTATTGTTCACTTGACGACTTCTTCGTTTTCACAAAATACCCCGGTTTCGATCCGGAATCTTCGGCTAACGCCACTACGGGTATGGGTATTGATATGGGTGGTTATCCTGCTTCCAAGAAAGTGGTGCTTGGTTTCAATATAGAATTCTAACTTTTAAACTTAATGGTATAAGACAATGAAAGCAACACATTATATATATGTACTTTTTGCAGCCTTGTTTACCTTGGCATGCACTGGCTGTGAAGACCGCTTGAATATAGAGAAACACGGTAGTCTGGGAGGTCCCGAGAATTACTATAGAACTGATGCAGAGGCTGAGGCTGCCGTGGCTTCTATGCTTATCTCTTGGCGTGATGTATATTCCAATTGGTTTTATGTGAAAAACAGCCTCTCTGATGATGCCTATACAGGTGGTGGCTCCCGTGGTGACAATGCCATGATGGAGCAGTTGAATGAATTCACGTTCTTTACAGACAATGGTCTGGTTTCCGGTTTGTATTCCGGACTTTATACTGTGGTTTATAAAGCCAACTTGATCATAGAGAATGTAAAAGGTGATTCTCCAATCATGAGACGTGCTGTGGCCGAGGCTAAATTCTATCGGGCATGGTCTTATTTTGAGTTGGTCACTTTGTGGGGTACTGCTCCTTTGGTGGACCATTTGTTATCTCCGTCCGAGTATCACGTGAGCAACAGTACACCTGAAACTCTGTGGGCCTTTGTGGAGCAGAATCTTGAAGAAGCCATTTCTTCCGGTGCATTGCCATCTAAATCCGGTGTAAACGATGAGGATGCTACTTCACGTGTTACGCTTGAAACAGCTAAAGCTTATCTTGGTAAAGCTTATCTTTTCCAAGGTAAATATTCTGATGCTGCTACTGTTTTGGACGAAGTCATTAATTCTAAGAAATATGAGTTATATCAAGGCGGCTTTGACATGTTGGGACATGCTGTGACTAACAATTGTAGTGAATCTATGCTTGAAGTACAACGTCGCAATAATAGCGAACAAATATGGAGTCAGTTCGTACAGTTCTATATAATGTTGGGCTGGCGTACAAGCCACATGTCATATGGTGTTAAGGCTCTGTCTGAAGAGGGCATTGCAATGGGTACTTATGGATTCTTTAACCCTACCAAGTCTTTGTATGATGCTTTTGTCGAAAGAGAAGGGGTGGACGGTTATCGTCTGAAGAGTACGATGCGTACCTATGAACAAATGAATGAAGTGGAAATGGCTATTAATCCGGGATTCTATCTGGTTGGTAACGAGGGCTATTTCTTCTGGAAAACTCGCCTTTTGGCCTCAGATAATATTATTGATCAAAGTGGGTTCCAGTGCTTTCAATATACTAACCTGCGTGTGATGCGTTATGCAGAAGTATTGCTTATGGCCGCTGAGGCTCATGTAATGGGTGGTGGCTCTGCCGACAAGGCTGTGAAGTATATTAATGAAATCCGTACTCGTGCCAAGCTTGTTCCGCTTTCTTCCGTGACATTGGATGATGTGAAGAAGGAAAAACGCCTTGAACTTTGCTTGGAGAGTGTTCGTTTCCAGGATTTGGTTCGCTGGGGTGATGCAAAAGCTGTGTTAGGTGAACAAGGCAAGGCCATTCCAGCCTATGGCTACTTTGTCAAAATTGGTGCTGATGGCGAACCGGTTGTGGATGCAGACAAGAATCCGGTATTTGAATTCAGACTGGAACCGGAAAACGTAAAGAACTCTGTGTATGGTTTCCAAGACAAACACATGCTGTTGCCTATTCCTCATGCAGAATTGAATGTGAATCCCAATATCAAGCAAAATACAGGTTGGTAATCCTAATAAAACATGAAAAGATTCTTAACTCCCCTTTTCACCTTTTGCGTGGCGCTGGCTGTGAATGCACAGCCGGTGCCCGCCACCGGTTCGCCCGTGCTGCGTGCCGACAACATCGATGAAGTGGTCAGCGCCTTGACCCTCGAAGAGAAGGTACACCTCGTCATCGGATGCGGCATGTCGATGGGCAGTGACTCCAAGTTCCCCGGTACCGCCGGACGTACCTACGACATACCCCGCCTGGGCATCCCATCGGCTTTCCTTGCCGACGGACCGCACCGCCTGGCGATGGCTTCCAAACGAGAGTTCGACAGCCGCACCTATCACGCCACCGAATTCCCCTCGAGCACCACAGTGGCAGCTACGTTCAATCCTGATGCCGCTTACCGTGTAGGCCAGGCTCTGGGCACCGAAGTGAAAGACTACGGTATGGACGTGCTCCTCGCTCCCGGTGTCAACCTGATGCGTAACGCCCTCTGCGGACGAAACCACGAGTATTATGCCGAAGACCCCGTGCTGGTGGGCAAGATAGCCGCCGCCTACATCAACGGCATCCAGAGCGAAGGTACCGGCACCTGCCTGAAGCACTTCGCCGTGAACAACCAGGAGACCAACCGCAACAACAACGACTCCCGACTGACGCAGCGCCCCTTGCGCGAGCTTTATCTGAAATGCTTCGAGATAGCCGTCAAGGAGGCTCAGCCCTGGAGCGTGATGACCGCCTACAACAAGGTGAACGGCAAATACACCTGCGAAGACCGCGAACTGACCGAAGATATCCTCCGCAATGAATGGGGATTCAAGGGATTGGTGATGTCCGACTGGAATGCCGGAAAAGATGCCGTGACTTCCATCGCGGCAGGCAACGACATGTTGCAGCCGGGGCAGGAACGCCAGTACAACGCCATTCTGGAAGCCGTGAAGAACGGCACGCTGGATGAGGCGCTCCTCAACCTCAGCGTGAAGCGTGTGCTGGAGTTTGTGGTGAAGAGCCACACCTTTGCCGGTTACAATTATCCCAACGAGACCGACCTCAAAGCCCATGCGCAAGTGGACCGTCAGATAGGTGCCGAGGGCATCGTGCTGCTGGATAACAAGAATGCGCTGCCTATGGCTGCCGGCATCAGGAAGGTAGCCCTTTACGGCACTACTTCTTACGACATGGTTCCTGCCGGTATGGGATTCGGCAGTACGGGCTTCGGATATTATACGGTCTCTATGGTAGAAGGCTTGCGCAATGCGGGCTATACGGTAGATAAGGATTTGCTGAACCGCTACAAGAAGCACATGGCCGACGAGCAGAAACGCCTCTTCCCCCACGGTCGTCCTCCTTTCTCGTTCACTCCGCTGCCCCGTGCCGAAGAGTTCCTGCCCACTGCCGAGGAACTGGCCGCGCAAGTGAAGGCCAACGACATCGCCGTGCTTACGCTGGGACGTGTCAGTGGTGAAGGCTGCGACCGCCGTGTGGAAGATTTCCTCTTGAAGGAGAACGAACTGGCTCTGATAAAGCAAGTGTCTGCCGCCTATCGTGCCGCAGGCAAGAAGCTGGTGGTGGTTCTCAACATCTGCAGCCCCGTGGAGACTGCTTCATGGAAGGAACTGGCAGATGCTTTGGTATGCGCTTTCCAGCCCGGGCAGGAAGTGGGCAACTGCATTGCCGACGTGTTGACGGGTAAGGTGAACCCCAGTGGCAAGCTGCCCATGACGTTTGCCGTGAAGTATGGCGACGCGCCGTCGGATGCCAATTTTCCCTTCGACTATGAGTTCAAGTTGCCGTCGTTCGCCATGGGTACCGGCATGAACTTCAAGTCCGACAAGAAAGAGGAGAAACCGAAAGAGCCGGAACGCAACGTCGATTTCACCCTCTACGAGGAGGGCGTCTACGTGGGTTACCGCTACTTCGATACCTTTGGTAAAGAGGTGTCTTACCCCTTCGGCCACGGACTGAGCTATACCACCTTTGAATATGCGGTGGAAGAGGCTGCCATCGACGGTGACCGCTGCCGCATGAAAGTGAGCGTGAAGAACACCGGTAAGGTGGCAGGCCGTGAAGCCGTGCAGCTCTATGTCAAAGCTCCCAAGGGCGGCATGGACAAGCCCGTCAAGGAACTGAAAGCCTTCGGCAAGACCCGTCTGCTGAAACCCGGCGAGAGCCAGACCCTGACATTGGAGTGGAACGTGATGGACATGGCCTCCTTCAACGAGAAAAGCAGCTCTTGGGAGTTGGCTAAGGGGGAATATCAATGGATGGTCGCCGCATCTTCGGCCGACGTGCGTTGCACTACGGTGCAGAAGGTGGCAAAGGCACGCAAGCAGAAAGTGCACGATGCCATGCGGGCACAAGTGCCGGTGGCTGTGCATCCCATGGTGAAGAGATGAGGTATGCATGTGCATCACCTGAAAAAACTGATATATATCAATCCGTTTTAGAATGGAAAGCACTTATTTTGTAGTACATTTTTAAAATCTATGCTATGAAAAGATTGATACTTTCTCTTTTTGCCGTCTGCTCGCTGTGGATGGCAAATGCACAGAATCCTGCATGGGGACCGCAAAGCAAGGTCGTGACCGACAGCATCTACAGCACGGTGCTGAAGACGCACCGCGCCTATACCATCTATCTGCCTCAGAGCTATGACAAGGAGGTGGACAGGAAGTATCCCATTCTCTACCTGCTGCACGGCATGTCGGGGGTGAATACCAGCTGGTTTACGGACCAGCGTGTGAAGGACGTGATGGACCAGCTGACGGCATCGGGCGAGGCGTGCGAGATGATTATCGTCAGCCCTAACGCCGGAGGTAATCCGGCCACGTGCTGGAACGGTTATTTCAACATGCCGGGATGGGCTTACGAGGATTTCTTCTACAAGGAGTTCATGCCCTATATCGAGAAGACTTATCGTGTGGTGGGCGACCGTCAGCATCGTGCCGTTGCGGGCCTTTCGATGGGTGGCGGCGGAACCACAAGCTACGCGCAGCGCTATCCCGACCTCTATTGTGCGGCATACGCTATGAGTGCCTTGATGAATATCCCCGTCAGTGGTGAGGCGGCGGGAAAAGACCCCGACCCCACGAACAAGGTGGCTGTGCTGACCCGTTCGGTGCAGGAGCATAGTTGCATCAAGTATGTGCTGGAGGCTGATGAGGCCCGTAAAGCCGCTCTGCGCACCGTGCAGTGGTTTGTGGATTGCGGTGACGATGATTTCCTGCTCGACCGTAACATCGAGTTCTTCCAGGCGATGCGCAATGCCGGCATTCCTTGCCAGTTCCGCGTGCGCGACGGAGGACATACCGGTGAATACTGGCATTCGGCATTGTATATGTGTTTGCCTTTTGTGAGCCGGTGCTTTGAGAGATAAGATTTATATAGGAGTGAGAAGCCGATAGTTTCGATAATGATGGGTTGTTATTGAGAAGTTATCATTGAAAAAGGTTTATTCATAACCGGGCTGTCGGCTTTGACTCTTAAGCCCGAAGGGTGATAATTCCCTTCAACTTCTTCCAACTCCTTAAACAATTAAAATGATTATGAAGAAATTTACAGTTTTATTTGCCCTGTTGCTGATGTGTGCAATAACCTTTGCGCAGCAAGCCTTGTGGGGCGGTGCTCCGGTAGTTTCGCCGGAAATTCATGATGACAATACGGTCACTTTCCGCTTGAAGGCACCGAAAGCCGTGAAGGTGCAGTTGACGGGTGACTTCCTGCCGCCGCACACCATCCAGACACCGAGGGGCGAGTATGACGCTCCGGGCATCGTCGATATGAAGGAGGGCAAGGACGGCGTGTGGGAATATACCACTGCCGAACCGCTGAAACCCGAACTTTATGGCTATGCTTTCTTTGTGGACGGGCTGAAAATAATGGATCCCGGCAACGTCTATATGATTCGTGATGTGGCAACTGTGACGAATGTGTTCATCATCGGCGGTGACCGTGCCGACCTCTACAAGGTGAACAAAGTGCCTCACGGAACAGTGAGACGTATGTGGTACAATAGTCCTACGCTGGGTATGGATCGCCGTCTGACGGTTTATACACCCGCCGGCTACGAGAACGGCAAGAAGCGTTACCCCGTCTTCTACCTGCTGCACGGCGCCGGAGGTGACGAAGAGGCATGGATTGCCTTGGGCCGTACTTCACAAATTCTGGATAACCTGATAGCGCAGGGCAAGGCCGAACCGATGATTGTAGTGATGACCAACGGCAATGCCTGGCAGGATGCCGCTCCCGGTGAATCGCCCAAAGGTTTCACTATCCCTTCCATGAGTCCGAAGGAACGTGCTTCCGCTCCGGAAGGAGGCTTCGAACTCTCTTTCCCGGAAGTCGTGAAATTCGTGGAGAAGAATTTCCGCACATTGCCGAACAAGAAGCACCGTGCCATTGCAGGCCTCTCGATGGGTGGCTTCCACTCTTGCAGCATCTCGAAGTACTATCCGGATATGTTCGACTATGTGGGCTTGTTCTCGGGTACTGCTTCCAGAAACGATAAGTCCACTTGTCCGGTCTATACCGACTTCGAGGGTAAACTGAAGACGCAGTTTGCCAAGAAACCGGCACTCTATTTCATCGCTTGCGGCAACCGTGACTTTGTCTTCAAGAGCGTGACGGACTTCCGTAAACTGCTCGATGACAACGGTTGCAAGTACGAGTATCTGGAAACGGGCGAGGGACATATCTGGAGGAACTGGCGCATCTATCTGACGGAGTTCGTGCCGAAGTTGTTCAAGTGACCTCGTGCCGATTGATTCACCCTGCACTTTGCCAATCCGAAGTGCAGGATTATAGACAATCTGTTTAATAACAAAATAATAAACCCATTATGAAAAGAATTTCTATTTTATCAGCTCTGTTGCTGATGTGTGCGATGACTTTCGCGCAGCAAGCTCTCTGGGGAGGTGCCCCCGTGGTATCACCTGAGATACACGACAACAATACAGTAACCTTTCGCCTGAAAGCACCGAAAGCCGTGAAGGTGCAGGTGACCGGTGACTTCCTGCCCACGCAGAAAATCAAGACTCCCTTCGGCGAGTTCGACGGGCCGGGCGTGGCCGATTTGAAAGAGAACAAGGACGGTGTATGGGAATTCACTACTCCCGAACCACTGAAACCGGAACTCTACAGCTACACTTTCCTGGTAGATGGTCTGAAAATCAACGATCCCTCCAATGTTTATATGATTCGCGACGTGGCAAGCGTGACGAATGTGTTCATCATCGGCGGTGACGAGCGCATCGACCTCTACAAGGTGAATAAAGTTCCTCATGGAACAGTATCTAAGGTATGGTACAACAGCCCCACGCTGGGCATGGACCGTCGTTTGACTGTTTATACGCCTGCTGGATATGAGACAAGCGGCAAGCGCTACCCTGTCTTCTACCTGCTTCACGGCATGGGTGGCGACGAGAACGCATGGAGCGAACTGGGACGTACGGCACAGATTCTGGACAACCTCATCGCACAAGGCAAGGCTAAACCGATGATTGTGGTAATGACCAACGGCAATGCTGCATTGGAAGCTGCTCCAGGCGAATCTTCACTGGGCTTTGCCGCTCCCAGCATGAATCTGCCCAAGACGATGGAAGGTTCTTTCGAGACAGCTTTCCCCGACGTAGTGAAATTCATCGACAAGACTTACCGCACACAAGCCAACAAGAAAGGACGTGCCATTGCCGGATTATCTATGGGAGGTTTCCATTCCATGCACATCTCCAAGCAATATCCGGACATGTTCGACTACGTAGGTCTGTTCTCCGCTGCTATCATGCCCAACAAGGATGTGAAGTCTCCGATTTATGACAATCTTGAAGCCAAGCTGAAGACGCAGTTTGCCAAGAAGCCGGCACTCTATTACATTGCCATCGGTGACAAGGACTTCTTGTTCCAAGCCAACAACGACTACCGCAAGATGCTGGACGAAAAGGGTTACAAGTATGAATATTATGAAACTGGAGAAGGTCATATCTGGAAGAACTGGCGTATCTATCTGACAGAATTCGCACCGAAGATATTTAAATAAGTTATGAAGAAGAATATCATATCCATGGCAGCAGCAATGGCTGTCTTGTCGGCTTGCGGACCGAGTGTGCCGCAGCTTGGAAAGTCGTCTTTGGATGAGGTGATTGGCGCCATGACCTTGGAAGAAAAAGCGCATCTGGTAGTAGGTACCGGTATGGCAGGCTTCTCGGGTGACAGTGCTGTTATCGGTGCAACGAAAAAGCTGGTGCCGGGCGCGGCAGGAACCACATACCCGATTGAGCGCCTCGGCATCCCCGCCGTGGTGCTGGCCGATGGTCCCGCCGGACTGCGTATTGACCCCACCCGTGAGGGGGATTCGGCTACATACTATTGTACTCATTTCCCTATCGGAACTTTGCTCGCCTCTACTTGGAATCAGGATTTGGTGGAAAGTGTAGGTCAGTCCATCGGTAACGAAGTGCTGGAATACGGTGCGGACGTGCTGTTGGCTCCGGCGCTGAACATTCACCGTAACCCGCTTTGCGGACGTAACTTCGAGTATTATTCCGAAGATCCGGTGGTTTCGGGTAAGATTGCTGCCGCATACGTACGTGGGGTGCAGAGCAATGGCGTGGGTACTAGCATCAAGCATTTTGCCGTGAATAACCAGGAAACCAACCGTATGGCTACGGATGCACATGTTTCTCCACGCGCTTTGCGCGAAATCTACCTGAAAGGATTTGAGATTGCCGTGAAGGAATCCGCACCTTGGACTGTGATGTCCTCGTACAACTACCTGAACGGTGTCTATACTTCGGAAAACAAGGAGTTGCAGACAACGATGCTGCGCGACGAATGGGGCTTCAAGGGCATGGTGATGACTGACTGGTTCGGTGGCAAGGATGCCGTGGCACAGATGGTGGCAGGCAACGACATGTTGCAGCCCGGTTTGCCCAAGCAGTACGAAGCCATCGTGAAGGGTGTGCAGGATGGAGCGCTGGACGAAGCCATCCTCAATCAGAACGTGAAGCGCATCCTGGAAATGATTCTCCAGACTCCCCGTTTCAAGGGATATGAATACTCCAACAAGCCCGACTTGAAAGCACATGCCGCCGTTACCCGCCAGTCGGCGACGGAAGGTATGGTATTGCTGAAGAACGATAACGGTGCGCTGCCGCTGCCAGCTGATGTGAAGAACGTGGCACTCTTCGGTTGTACTTCCTACGACTTCATTGCCGGCGGTACAGGTTCGGGCAATGTGAACCGTGCTTATACCGTTTCGCTGCTGGACGGCTTGAAGAATGCCGGCTACGTGGTGGACGAAGCACTGAAGGACAGTTACGAGGCTTACCTGAAAGCTGAGAAAGAACGTCTCTCCAAAGTCAAGAAAGAATGGTTCATGCCCGATGAACGTCCCGCTGAGATGGTCGTGTCTGCACAGGTCATCCGCGAGCAGGCTGCTAAGGCCGATGTGGCACTGGTAACGCTGGGACGTACCTCCGGTGAGTTCCTCGACCGTATGATAGCAGACTTCAACCTCACTAAAGAGGAGCTGGACATGCTGAAAGCCGTGTCCGGTGCTTTCCATGCTGCCGGAAAGAAGGTAGTGGTGGTGCTCAACATCGGCGGGGTGATTGAAACCGCTTCCTGGAAATCTGTTCCCGATGCCATCCTTTGTGCATGGCAGGCAGGCCAAGAGGGAGGAAACAGTGTGGCCGACGTGTTGAGCGGCAAGGCTTCTCCTTCGGGCAAGCTGACAATGACTTTCCCGGTGAAGTTTGAAGATGCCGCTTCTTCCGCCAATTTCCCGATAGATATGCGCGTAAGCACTGACCTTGTGAACAAGGGCGAGAAGAAGAATGACGTGAAGAATGTGGACTATGCCGATTACGAAGAGGATATCTACGTGGGTTACCGTTACTTCGATACCTTTGGCAAGCAGGTTTCCTATCCTTTCGGTTACGGTCTCTCCTATACAGCTTTTGCTTACGGCAAGGCTGCTGTCAAGGCTGACAACGGCGTCTATGCCGTATCGGTGGAAGTGAAGAACATCGGTAAGATGGCAGGCAAGGAGGTGGTTCAGCTTTATGTATCTGCTCCCGATGCCGCAGATGCCGACAAACCCGAAAAGGAACTGAAGGCCTTTGCCAAGACCAAGGAACTGAAACCGGGCGAAGCGGTTGTGGTGACGCTGAAGGTGAATGCTGATGACCTGGCTTCCTACGATGAGGCTGCATCGGCATGGGTGGTAACTCCCGGAAACTACAAGTTTCTCGTCGGAGCTTCCTCACGCGATATCAGGGCTACGCTGGAGGCTGAAGTAGCTGCCGCAACGCAGAAGACGAACGATATCCTGAAACTTCAGGAACCGATGAATCTCTTGAAGAGATGAGAGTAGGATTGTCTGAAAAAATAACAAATCATACCCTAAAAAACATCCTGTTGTACCCTTTGGTATGGTAGGATGTTCTTATCTTTGTGCCTGGTATAAACAGATAATGCAACTATTATAAACCAATATCACAACCATGAGTAAAAAGTTAATCTTATCTTTAGCCCTGTCAGGGTTAGTACTTACTGCTACGGCGCAGACCACTGTTGCGCCTGCCATTCCAAGAGACGAGACAATAGAATTGCAGATTGAGACTTTGCTGAAGAAAATGACGCTTGACGAGAAGGTCGGACAGATGTGCGAACTCACCATCGATGTTCTGCAGAAACGCGTCAATCCCTTTGCCGGTCTCGACCCGAAGAACATTACGGTGAAGGATTTGCAAAAAATCATCAAGAGATACAAACTTGAAAAGGAGTTCAAGTTGGGCAAGGAGATGCCTTCGCAGGATGTGATGATGAAGCTTTACATGCGCATCCAGGGGATAGAGAATGCCAAAGGCTTCCAGTTGGACGAGGCGATGCTTGACTCGGTCATCGGAAAATACAAAGTAGGCTCCATCCTGAACGTCCCCAACGGTGTGGCACAGAGTGTAGAGAAGTGGCAGGAAATCATCAAACGCATTCAGGAGAAATCCATGGAAGTGATGGGCATCCCTTGTGTATATGGCGTAGACCAAATACATGGAACTACCTATACGCTGGGCGGTACTTTCTTCCCGCAGGGCGTCAACATGGGAGCTACCTTCAATCGTGAACTGACGCGTGAGGGGGCACGCATCTCTGCCTACGAAACTAAGGCGGGAAGCATCCCTTGGACGTATGCTCCGGTGACCGACCTCGGACGTGACCCCCGCTGGCCGCGTATGTGGGAAAACTACGGTGAAGACTGCTATGTAAATGCTGAAATGGGACGTGAAGCCGTTATCGGCTTCCAAGGCGGGAATCCCAACTTGATTGGTGAAAACAACGTTGCCGCTTGTATGAAGCACTATATGGGTTATGGTGTTCCCGTATCCGGCAAGGACCGTACACCGTCCTCCATCACCGGGCAGGATATGCGCGAGAAGCATTTCGCTCCTTATCTGGAGATGGTGAAAGCTGGTGCCCTTTCTGTGATGGTGAACTCAGCCATGAACAACGGCCTGCCTTTCCATGCCAACTACGAACTCCTGACCAAGTGGCTGAAGGAAGACCTCAATTGGGACGGTATGATTGTGACTGACTGGGCGGACATAGACAACCTCTGGAAGCGCGACCACATTGCCAAAGACAAGAAGGAAGCCATCAAGCTCGCCATCAATGCCGGTATCGACATGTCCATGGACCCGTACGACTGGAAGTTCTGCCCGCTCCTCAAGCAGCTGGTAGAAGAAGGTGAAGTCCCCATGAGCCGTATAGACGATGCCGTGCGTCGCGTATTGCGCCTGAAGTACCGACTCAATCTGTTTGAAAAGCCCTACTATGACTTGAAGGACTTTCCGTTGTTCGGCAGCGAGGAACATGCCGCCGTCGCACTCCGGGCTGCCGAAGAGTCCTTGGTGCTTCTGAAGAATACAGACGGCATATTGCCGTTGGCAAAAGGCAAGAAACTGCTGGTTACCGGTCCGAATGCCAACTCCATGCGTTGCCTCAATGGCGGATGGTCCTATTCTTGGCAGGGCGACAAGGCCGACGAGCATGCAGGCCAATATAACACTATCCTCGAGGCTTTCACCCATAAATTCGGTGCGGATAATATCATCTACGAAGCCGGTGTTACCTATAAGCAAGGTGGCAACTGGTGGGAAGAGAATGCTCCGGAGATAGAGAAAGCCGTAGCTGCCGCTGCCGCTGCCGACTGCATCGTGGCCTGCATCGGTGAGAACTCCTACTGCGAAACTCCGGGTAACCTGACGAACCTCTTCCTCTCCCAGAACCAGATTGACTTGGTGAAGGCTCTTGCCAAGACCGGCAAGCCCGTCATTCTGGTGCTGAACGAGGGCCGTCCTCGCCTGATAGCCGACATCGAGCCTTTGGCAAAGGCTGTTGTCAACACCATGCTTCCGGGAAACTACGGTGGCGATGCTTTGGCAAACCTTCTTGCCGGCGACGCCAACTTCAGCGGAAAGATGCCTTTCACTTATCCGAAGGAAATCAACTCGCTGATTACGTACGACTACAAACCGTGCGAACACATCGGCAAGCAGATGGAAGGCGCTTATAACTACGATGCGCAGGTGTCTGTACAGTGGGCGTTCGGTTATGGTTTGAGCTATACCACTTTTGCATACAGCAACCTCAAGGTGGATAAGTCAAGCTTTGCTGCCGATGATGTGCTTACGTTCACCGTTGATGTGAAGAATACCGGTAACCGTGTCGGCAAGGAAAGCGTTCTGCTCTTCAGCAGCGACCTCGTTGCCTCCCTTACTCCCGATACCCGCCGCCTCCGTGCTTTTGAGAAGATAGAGCTGAAACCCGGTGAAACCAAGACCGTGACACTGAAACTGAAAGGCTCCGACCTTGCTTTCGTAGGTTATGACGGCAAGTGGATTCTGGAAAAAGGTGATTTCCGCATCCAGGCAGGCGACCAGACAGTGAACGTGGTTTGTACGGATACCAAGAAGTGGGAGACTCCGAACAAATAGCCGAAATTGTTTGTCATTGAAATAGGAAAACGCTGCTGATAGAATTGTCAGTGGCGTTTTTTGCTTATCTTTACCGCCTGACATCAAATATAATGATACTATGAGATTTTTTGCATCAATGACATCCAGTCTCGCCATGGCTCTGGCTATGGCATCTTGTTCGTCGTCGGACGTCAAAACGCCGGAGGCGATTCTGCCCATTCCCGAACAGAAACAAGTAGAGTGGCAGCAAATGGAAACGTATGCCTTCATCCATTTTGGTCTGAACACCTTCAACGATCGCGAGTGGGGGTACGGCGATTCCGACCCTGCTACCTTCAACCCCGCCAGGCTTGACTGCGAGCAGTGGGCGCAGACGCTGGTCAACTCCGGTATGAAAGGCGTCATCCTTACCGCCAAGCACCATGATGGTTTCTGCCTTTGGCCTTTTCAGGGCACGGACTACAGCATCGCCCACTCTCCTTATAAGGATGGAAAGGGCGACATCGTACGCGAACTCTCCGATGCCTGCCGGAAGTACGGGCTGAAATTTGCCGTCTATCTTTCGCCGTGGGACAGGAACCGGGCCGATTACGGCACTCCCGCCTATCTGGACTACTTCTATGCACAGCTTCGCGACCTGCTGACCAACTACGGCGAAGTGTTCGAAGTCTGGTTCGATGGTGCCAATGGTGGTGACGGCTGGTATGGCGGTGCCAAAGACATGCGTACCATCGATCGTAAGAACTATTATAACTATCCGCGTATCTACGAAATGCTGGACAGCATACAGCCGCAGGCGGTCATCTTCTCCGACGGAGGTCCCGGATGCCGCTGGGTGGGTAATGAGAAAGGCTTTGCCGGTGCCACCAATTGGTCGTTCCTCCGCAAGGGGGAAGTCTTTCCGGGTTATGACAAAAGCTACGAACTGCAATACGGACATCCTGATGGCAACCAGTGGGTGCCGGCAGAGTGCGACGTCTCCATCCGTCCGGGCTGGTTCTATCATCCTGAAGAGGACAACCGTGTAAAGACGCCCGAACAGCTGCTCGATCTTTACTACCGCAGTGTGGGACACAACGGCACACTGCTGCTCAACTTCCCCGTCGACCGCAACGGGCTGATTCATCCCGTTGATTCTGCCAACGCCGTCCGCTTCCACCAACTGGCGCAGCAGGAACTGAAGACCAACCTGGTGGCAGGGCTCACCCCGAAGGTTTCCAATGAGCGGGGCGGACACTTCAAGGCCGCTGCCATGACCGACAGCGATTATGATACCTATTGGGCTACTGAAGACGGTGTTCATACCGCCGATGTGGAATTCGCTTTCGACACCCCCCGGCGCATGAACCGCATGCTCTTACAAGAGTATATTCCGCTAGGGCAGCGGGTGAAGTCGTTCGTGGTAGAATACAAGGATAAGCAAGGCGCATGGCTTCCCGTACGCCTGAACGAAGAAACCACCACCATCGGCTATAAGCGTCTGTTGCGTTTTGAGACGATTACGTCCGATGCGCTCCGCATCCGCTTCACCGATTCCCGCGGACCGTTGTGCATTAGCAGCATTGGCGTGTACGATGCAGGCCAAGGAGCCGACATCGCCTATACCGTGCCGACGGAGCAACTGAAAAGCTTCTCTTTTACTTTGCCCGACCTGCCGGAACAAGATTCCGCCCTTGCTGCCGACCGCAATGCGCAGACCACTCTCTTTGTAGAAGGCGACCGCCTGCTCATCGACCTGGGCGCCGAGCGTACCGTTTCCTCGTTCCATTTCCTGCCCGACCAGGCAGAACCCAACCGGGGACTTGTCGCCACTTACGAGCTGTCGGTGGGCATGGTGCCCGACCGAGTGAATCGTTTGGTGAAGAGCGGTGAGTTCTCCAACATCCGGAACAATCCGGTCATGCAGTCCGTCTACTTCACTCCGGTCAAGGCACGCTACCTCGTGCTGAAAGCCACCCGTATGGTAGTGCCCGGAGAGGCGATGGGGTTTGCCGAGATAGCCGTCCAGTGATAGCTTCTAAAATGGGAATGTTTTTTAGTAATATTGGATAAATAAATATGAAAATGAAGAAAGTTGTGTTGTGCTCGTTTATGTGCATTATGTTTTCGGCTTGTCAGCACGCTGTTAAAAGTAACCGAGAACTGTTTGATGAACAATATGAAAAAAAATTGAAGTCTTGTGTGAGGGTTATGATTGATAATGCCGATGTGGATTCTTTGCAAGCAGAGTCGATCTGCTCTTGTCTACTGAACAATTTGTTTCTTATTGATTCTAATTTTGTAAAGATGCCGGATGATAGTTTGACGTTGTTATTAGATATAAACAGAGAAAAATTAGAAAAAATGTGTAATAAGGGAACTGAATGAGTGGAGTGATGTTTCTGCCAGTTCCTATGGAAAAGGTCATACCTATAGCGTCTCAATTCGGACAATTTCGTCGGCACCTACGGAAGTGTGGCTCTGTCTATGTAGTGGAAATCGCTTTGCCTGAAGGATTGCGTACCAATTACGGTAAGCTGTTGCCTGCTTCGCGTGAGTTAAAGGGAACGGCGGATATTATTCTTGCCGATAGAAATGTATTGGAGAGATTGCTGGCGCCGTTGAGAAAGGTGGTGGAATATGAAGAGTAATATTTTGATTGTTTGAATCGTTAAAACTATCTTTTTTCTCCTAATATTTTGTAGTCGAACATATTATTTATATCTTTGCATGCGGAAATGGATGAAAGGTGGAGGGGCGATTAAGCTCCTCTTTTTTGTTCTTAATGGTTAATCTATGATAGAAAAGAAAACTGTTTGTCAGATTGTTGACGAGTGGCTGGAAGGAAAGGACTACTTCCTCGTGGAGGTGACAATCAGCCCGGATGACAAGATTGTGGTGGAAATAGACCACAAGGAAGGTGTTTGGATTGAGGACTGCGTGGAGCTGAGCCGCTACATCGAGTCTAAGTTGAACCGTGAGGATGAGGATTATGAGTTGGAAGTAGGCTCGGCCGGCATCGGGCAGCCATTCAAGGTACTGCAGCAGTACATGAACCACATCGGCAAGGAAGTGGAAGTGCTGACAAAGGACGGATGCAAGTTCTGCGGCGTGCTGAAGGAAGCCGACAAACAGCATTTCGTCGTTACCATCCAGAAGAAAGTGAAAGAAGAAGGTGCCAAGCGTCCCAAGATGGTGGATGAGGACTTGGACTTTGCGTATGAAGAGATAAAATATACTAAATACTTAATCAGTTTTAAATAAGACTATGGCCAAAAAAGTAGAAACTGTCAGCTTGATAGATACATTCTCGGAATTTAAGGAACTGAAGAACATCGACAGGACCACGATGGTAAGCGTACTCGAGGAGTCGTTCCGTAGTGTGATTGCGAAAATGTTCGGTACCGATGAGAATTACGACGTAATTGTAAACCCGGACAAGGGTGACTTCGAAATATGGCGTAACCGTGAGGTAGTGGCGGACGAAGACCTGGAAAATCCGAATCTGCAGATTGCATTGACCGAGGCACAGAAGATTGATGCTTCGTATGAGGTGGGCGAGGAAGTGACGGATGAAGTTATCTTCGCGAACTTTGGTCGCCGTGCCATCCTGAACTTGCGCCAGACGCTGGCCTCCAAGATTTTGGAACTGGAAAAAGACAGTATTTACAACAAATACATTGATAAGGTGGGTACCATCATCAATGCGGAGGTCTACCAGATTTGGAAAAAAGAGATGCTGCTGCTTGATGATGAGGGCAATGAGTTGTTGCTGCCCAAGACCGAACAGATACCGAGTGACTTCTACCGCAAGGGTGAGACCGCCCGCGCCGTGGTGGCACGTGTGGACAACAAGAACAATAATCCGAAGATTATCCTGAGCCGTACGTCGCCCGTCTTCCTGCAACGTCTGTTCGAGATGGAAGTACCTGAAATCAATGACGGACTGATTACCATCAAGAAGATTGCCCGCATCCCCGGCGAGCGTGCTAAGATTGCCGTTGAAAGCTACGATGACCGTATCGACCCGGTAGGTGCCTGCGTGGGTGTGAAGGGTAGCCGTATTCATGGTATTGTCCGCGAGCTTCGCAACGAGAATATCGACGTCATCAACTATACGTCGAATACTCAGTTGTTCATACAGCGTGCCTTGAGCCCTGCCAAGATTTCCTCCATCCGCTTGAACGAGGAAGAACGCAAGGCCGAAGTGTTCCTGAAACCGGAAGAGGTGTCGCTGGCTATTGGTAAAGGCGGCCTGAATATCAAGCTGGCCAGTATGTTGACTGAGTATACCATCGACGTGTTCCGTGAGTTGGATGAGGCCATAGAGGATGAAGACATCTACTTGGATGAGTTCCGTGATGAGATAGACGGTTGGGTCATCGATGCCATCAAGGCTATCGGTATAGATACGGCAAAGGCTGTGTTGAACGCTCCCCGTGAGATGTTGATTGAGAAGACGGACCTCGAAGAAGAGACGGTGGACGAGGTATTGCGTATTTTGAAACAGGAGTTTGAAGAGGAGGAGCAGTAATGTGGTAATGTGGGTAGTATGCTAATGTGCCAATGCAGATAGCATATCGGATGAAGTGCACACTCCTTTTTTCTCAGCCAATTAGCACATTAGCATATTGGCGCATTAATTCATTAAATTAGTATGACGATAAGGTTAAACAAAGTAACAAGAGATTTAAATGTGGGAATTACGACGGCTGTCGAGTTCCTGCAAAAGAAGGGGTTTGCCGTTGAGGCAAATCCGAACACGAAAATTACGGATGAACAGTTCGAACTGCTTAAAAAGGAGTTTAGTACAGATAAGGACCTTAAGATAAAGTCGGAGCGTTTCAGCCAGGAACGTCAGAGCAAGGATCGCAACAAAGCGTCTGTGTCTATTGACGGCTATAAGGAAATGCAGGAAAAAGCGAAACCTGAGGAGATTAAGACAGTTGTTCCGGAAGATGTACGTCCGAAGTTCAAGCCGGTAGGCAAGATTGATTTGGATAAATTAAACCGTAGACCTGCTCCTGCTCAGGAAAAAGAGAAAGAAGTGGAAATAGTGGCAGAGGAGAAGAAGGTGGAGGAATCGGTAGTTGTAGAGACACCGAAACCGGAACCTACTCCTGCCCCCCAACCGGAGCCACAGCCGCAACCGGAGGTACAGTCAGCATCTGAGTCCGAGCCGCAGCTTGTTTCGGAACTGCAGCCCCAACCCGTTGTCAAGGAAGAACCTGCTTCGGTTGTTGAGGCTAAACAAGAATTTAAAAAGGAAGAAATGATAGAAACGCCTGCCCTCGCACTGGCAGCTAAAGAAGCACCGGTTGAAAAAGAGGTGAAAGAAGAAGGAGAAGAAATCTTCAAAATACATCAGCCCGAGTTTGTTTCGAAGATTAATGTCATCGGACAGATAGATTTGGCTGCCTTGAACCAGTCCACACGTCCGAAGAAGAAATCGAAAGAGGAGAAACGTAAGGAGCGTGAAGAGAAGGAAAAGATTCGCCAAGACCAGAAGAAACAGATGAAGGAAGCTATCATCAAGGAAATCCGCCGTGATGACAGCAAGTTAAAGGACACTGCTGCCGGCGATGCCAATGGCAAAAAGAAGCGTGTCCGTATCAATAAGGAGAAAGTGGATATCAACAATGCCTCCAACTTTCAGCGTAGTGGCAACGATCGTGGACACGCAGGTGCCCAGCAAGGTCAGGGTGCCCGCCCGCAAGGTGGGAACCAGCCTGGTGGAAGCAATTCCAACAATAACCGCAACCGCAATAAAGACCGCTTCAAGAAGCCGGTCATCAAGCAGGAGGTTAGCGAGGAAGATGTAGCAAAGCAGGTAAAGGAAACTTTGGCACGCCTCACTTCAAAAGGAAAGAACAAAGGTGCCAAGTATCGTAAGGAGAAACGTGAAATGGCTTCCAGCCGTATGCAGGAATTGGAAGACATGGAAATGGCAGAAAGTAAGGTGTTGAAAATCACGGAATTTGTGACAGCCAACGAGTTGGCAAGCATGATGGATATTTCCGTTACCCAGGTCATCGCCACTTGTATGAGCATTGGTATCATGGTATCCATCAACCAGCGTCTGGATGCGGAGACCATCAACCTGGTGGCTGAGGAATTCGGCTTCAAGACGGAATATGTCAGTGCGGAAGTGGCGCAGGCCATTGTAGAGGAAGAGGATGATGAGGAAGACTTGGAACCTCGTGCTCCGATTGTGACGGTGATGGGTCACGTAGACCACGGTAAGACTTCATTGCTCGATTACATCCGCAAGGCGAATGTGATTGCCGGTGAGGCGGGTGGTATCACACAGCACATCGGTGCCTACCACGTGTCATTGGACGACGGACGTAAGATTACGTTCCTCGATACTCCGGGTCACGAAGCGTTTACCGCCATGCGTGCCCGTGGTGCCAAGGCTACGGATATTGCCATCATCATTGTGGCTGCTGACGACAATGTGATGCCGCAGACAAAGGAAGCCATCAACCATGCCATGGCTGCGGGTGTTCCCATTGTATTTGCAATCAATAAGATTGATAAGCCGACTGCCAACCCCGACAAAATCAAGGAAGAGCTGGCTGCCATGAACTTCCTGGTGGAAGAGTGGGGCGGTAAGTATCAGTCGCAGGATATCTCTGCCAAAAAGGGTATCGGTGTACCCGAGCTGATGGAGAAAGTGCTGCTCGAAGCGGAAATGCTGGAGCTGAAAGCAAACCCGAACCGTCGTGCTACCGGGTCCATCATCGAATCTTCATTGGATAAGGGGCGTGGCTATGTGGCTACGGTATTGGTTTCTAACGGTACGCTGAAGATGGGCGACATCGTGCTGGCAGGTACCAGCTACGGTAAGGTAAAGGCCATGTTCAACGAACGTAACCAGCGCATGAAGGAAGCCGGTCCTTCTACACCGGCCTTGATATTGGGCTTGAACGGTGCGCCTGCTGCAGGTGACACGTTCCACGTAATCGAGACGGAGCAGGAAGCACGCGAGATTGCCAACAAACGTGAGCAATTACAGCGTGAACAAGGTCTGCGTACGCAGAAGATGTTGACGCTTGACGAAGTGGGCCGCCGTCTGGCACTGGGTGACTTCCATGAGCTGAATGTGATTGTGAAGGGTGACGTGGACGGTTCTGTGGAAGCGTTGAGCGACTCTTTGATTAAGCTGTCTACGGAGCAGGTGCAGGTGAACGTAATTCACAAGGGTGTCGGTCAGATTTCCGAATCGGATGTTTCTCTGGCTGCCGCTTCGGATGCGATAATCGTCGGTTTCCAGGTACGTCCTTCGGGTGCTGCCGCCAAGCTGGCAGAGCAGGAGGGTGTGGATATCCGCAAGTATTCCGTCATCTACGATGCCATCGAAGAGGTGAAGGCTGCCATGGAAGGTATGCTGGCACCGACTTTGAAGGAGCAGGTTACGGCAACCATCGAGGTGCGCGAGGTGTTCAACATCACGAAGGTGGGACTTGTGGCAGGTGCCATGGTCAAGACCGGAAAGGTGAAACGCAGCGACAAGGCCCGTTTGATACGCGACGGTATCGTAATCTTTACAGGTGCCATCAATGCCCTGAAGCGCTTCAAGGACGACGTGAAGGAGGTAGGTACCAACTTCGAGTGCGGTATCAGCCTGACAAACTGCAACGACATCAAGGTGGGCGATATTATCGAATCTTACGAAGAAATAGAAGTGAAGCAAACATTATAATTGAATAATGTGCAAATATGCTAATGTGCCAATTGGCTGCGTGTAAAGAAAATGCCGCAGGGCAATTGGCACATTTTGCATATTAGCTATTTGCTCATTGGTACATTAATACATTAATTTTATGGCAATTATAGATATCATCATATTGGCAGTTTTCGGCTTGGGCGCAATCGTCGGCTTCATGAAAGGTTTTGTGAAGCAATTGGCCTCTCTGCTGGGGCTGATTGTCGGTCTGCTGGCGGCAAAGGCTTTGTATGCTTCGTTGGCAGCGAAGCTGTGCCCCACATTGACAGACTCTATGACAGTGGCGCAAGTACTGGCATTTGTCCTCATCTGGCTGGCTGTTCCCTTGCTCTTCTCCCTGGTGGCTTCTCTGCTGACCCAGGCAATGGAGGCCGTCTCGCTGGGCTGGCTCAATCATTGGTTGGGAGCCGGTCTGGGGGCTTTGAAGTACCTCCTGCTGACGAGCCTGCTGATTGGTGTCATCGAATTTATAGACGGAGACAATGCGCTGATTGGCAAAACAAAAAAGAAAGAATCAGTGTTATATTATCCTATGGAAGAGTTTGCCGGGATATTCTTTCCCGCGGCAAAGGCGGTTACGGAGCAGATTGTAAACGGAGACTTTGACTGATACCGTGAGCCGTGATTTTGTAATTCATAATTTGTAATTATAGAAGTGATGCAACAAGAAGAACCCAATAAATATGTAAAGGAACTCACTCAGGAAAAGTATAAGTATGGTTTCACGACCGACGTGCATACCGACATCATTGAGCGCGGGCTGAATGAAGATGTTGTGCGGCTTATCTCTGAGAAGAAGGGAGAACCGGAATGGTTGCTGGAGTTCCGCCTGAAGGCATATCGCCACTGGCTGACGTTGGAGATGCCTACATGGGCACATCTCCGCATTCCCGAAATAGATTATCAGGCCATATCCTACTATGCTGACCCTACGAAGAAGAAGGAGGGCCCGAAGAGCATGGATGAGGTGGACCCTGAGTTGATAAAGACTTTCAATAAGCTGGGCATTCCGCTGGAAGAGCAGATGGCGTTGAGCGGTATGGCTGTGGATGCCGTTATGGACTCGGTGTCTGTAAAGACTACCTTCAAGGAGACGCTGATGGAGAAAGGAATCATCTTCTGCTCGTTTAGTGAGGCTGTACGCGAGCATCCCGACTTAGTACAGAAATATCTCGGTTCGGTGGTGCCTTATCGTGACAACTTCTTTGCGGCACTGAACTCGGCGGTGTTCTCCGACGGTTCTTTTGTCTATATCCCGAAGGGGGTACGCTGTCCGATGGAGTTGTCTACCTATTTCCGCATCAATGCCCGCAATACGGGGCAGTTCGAAAGAACCTTGATTGTGGCGGATGATGATTCGTACGTTTCTTATCTGGAAGGGTGTACGGCTCCGATGCGTGACGAGAACCAGTTGCACGCAGCCATTGTGGAAATTGTAGTGCACGACCGTGCAGAAGTGAAATACAGCACCGTGCAGAACTGGTATCCCGGTGATGCCGAGGGCCGGGGTGGTGTCTATAACTTTGTGACGAAGCGTGGCCATTGTAAAGGGGTGGACAGTAAACTGTCTTGGACACAAGTGGAAACTGGTTCGGCCATTACTTGGAAGTATCCGTCTTGCATCCTTTCCGGCGACAATTCGACGGCAGAATTCTATAGTGTGGCAGTAACCAATAACCATCAGCAGGCAGACACGGGAACAAAAATGATTCATCTGGGCAAGAATACCCGGAGTACCATTGTGAGCAAAGGTATCTCTGCCGGAAAGAGTGAGAACTCTTACCGTGGCCTGGTGCGCGTGGCACAGAGAGCGGACAATGCCCGTAATTACAGCCAGTGCGACTCCTTG
This sequence comes from Bacteroides muris (ex Afrizal et al. 2022), assembly GCF_004793475.1. Lineage (GTDB taxonomy): Bacteria > Bacteroidota > Bacteroidia > Bacteroidales > Bacteroidaceae > Bacteroides > Bacteroides muris. Next base: position 44,504 of record NZ_SRYZ01000029.1, read on the forward strand.
TTGCTTGGCGACAAATGCGGTGCGCACACTTTCCCTTACATGGACATCCGAAACGAAACGGCCATCGTGGAGCATGAGGCCACTACCAGCAAAATCAGTGAGGACCAGATATTCTACTGCAACCAACGCGGTATTTCTACGGAAGATGCCGTAGGACTGATTGTGAACGGTTATGCCAAGGAGGTATTGAATAAGCTGCCAATGGAGTTTGCCGTAGAAGCGCAGAAATTGCTTGCTATTTCGCTGGAAGGAAGCGTGGGGTGATTAAATTGTAAATTGTAAATAGTCAAATAGTAAATATAAAGATGTTAAAGATAAAAGACCTACATGCCAGCATCAATGGCAAAGAAATATTGAAAGGCATCAACTTGACCATACATGATGGAGAAGTACATGCACTGATGGGACAGAACGGTGCCGGTAAAAGTACGTTGAGTAATGTGTTGGTAGGCCATCCTGCTTACGAAGTGACGCGCGGCTCCATCACCTTTAATGGCAAGGACCTGCTTGCCATGAGCCCTGAAGACCGTGCGCATGAAGGAATTTTCCTTTCTTTCCAGACTCCGGTAGAGATTCCGGGTGTTTCGATGGTAAACTTCATGCGTGCTGCTGTAAATGAGCAACGCAAGTACCGCCATCTGCCTGCTTTGTCGGCCAGTGAGTTCCTGAAGCTGATGCGCGAGAAGCGTGCCATTGTGGAATTAGACAACAAGCTTGCCAACCGCAGCGTGAACGAAGGTTTCAGCGGCGGTGAAAAGAAGCGTAACGAGATATTCCAGATGGCGATGTTGGAACCGACTTTTGCTATTCTGGACGAAACGGATTCCGGATTGGATGTGGATGCCCTGCGTATTGTGGCCGACGGTTTCAACAAACTCAAGACTGCGGAAACCAGTGCTATGGTCATTACCCACTACCAGCGATTGTTGGACTATATCAAACCCGATACGGTACATGTATTGCTGGGCGGACGTATCGTAAAGACCGGTGGACCGGAACTGGCGAAGGAGATTGAAACACGTGGCTTCGATTGGATAAAGAAAGAAGCAAGTGAATTATAAACTCATAATCTGAAAACATGAGTGTAGAGCAACAATATATAGACCTTTTCTCCCAGACGGAGGCGATGATATGCCGGCATAGCACTGAGGTGCTGAATGCGCCGCGTGCCGCTGCTTTTGCCGACTTCGAGCGCCTAGGCTTTCCCACCCGTAAGGAGGAGAAATACAAATATACGGATATCAGTAAGTTCTTTGAGCCGGATTATGGCTTGAACTTGAACCGATTGGAAATTCCGGTGAATCCATACGAGGTGTTCAAGTGCGATGTTCCTAACATGAGCACTGCCCTTTATTTTGTGGTGAACGATGCTTTCTATGGCAAGGCTTTGCCCAAATCCCATCTGCCTAATGGAGTTATTTTCGGTAGTCTGAAGGAAGTGGCTGAACAGAATCCTGAATTGGTGAAGAAATACTACGGTAAACTGGCTGATACGACAGAGGATGGAGTGACAGCGTTCAACACGGCTTTTGCGCAAGACGGTGTTCTGTTTTATGTTCCTAAGAACGTGGTGGTAGAGAAACCTGTTCAGCTGGTGAATATCCTGCGTGGTGACGTCAATTTTATGGTGAACCGCCGTATGCTGGTTATTTTGGAAGAGGGTGCGCAAGCTCGCTTGCTGGCATGTGACCATGCGATGGATAGTGTGAACTTCCTGGCAACACAGGTGATAGAAATCTTTGCCGGTGAAAATGCTGTTTTTGATTTTTATGAATTGGAGGAGACGCACACCAGTACAGTGCGTATCAGCAATATGTATGTAAAGCAGGAAGCCAACAGTAATGTTTTGCTGAATGGCATGACCCTGCACAATGGCACTACACGCAATACAACCCGTGTGACGCTTGTCGGTGAACATGCGGAGCTGAATCTGTGCGGTATGGCCATTGCAGACAAGAATCAGCATGTGGACAATCATACGACAATCGACCATGCCGTGCCCAACTGTACCAGTAATGAACTTTATAAGTATGTCCTTGACGACCAGGCTGTAGGTGCCTTTGCCGGTCTGGTTTTAGTGCGTCCTGACGCACAGCACACCAGTTCGCAACAGACCAACCGTAATCTTTGTGCCACCCGCGATGCACGTATGTACACCCAGCCTCAGCTGGAGATTTATGCAGATGACGTGAAGTGCAGTCATGGTGCTACGGTGGGGCAGCTCGATGAAAGCGCTCTCTTTTACATGCAGCAGCGTGGTATTCCGGTGCGTGAGGCGCGCCTGCTGCTTATGTTCGCTTTTGTCAACGAAGTCATTGATACAATCCGTTTGGATGCTTTGAAAGACCGTCTGCACTTGTTGGTAGAGAAGCGTTTCCGGGGTGAACTGAACAAATGCCGGGGATGTGCCATCTGCAAGTAATAACTTATAATTTCGATTTAGTAGTGGTGCGATAAAAATCCAACCACTGCGATTAATATATTAGTATTTAGTC